>NZ_CP121662.1:2582222-2905000 GCF_029714285.1 Rhizobium sp. CB3090 | reverse complement strand
AAAGCGTAACAGCTCACTGGTCTAGTCAAGGGTCTTTGCGCCGAAAATGTAACGGGGCTAAAGCCATGCACCGAAGCTGAGGATTCCTCTTTGAGGAGTGGTAGCGGAGCGTTCCGTAAGCCTGTGAAGGGACAGCCGTGAGGCATCCTGGAGGTATCGGAAGTGCGAATGTTGACATGAGTAACGATAAAGAGGGTGAGAGACCCTCTCGCCGAAAGACCAAGGGTTCCTGCTTAAAGTTAATCTGAGCAGGGTTAGCCGGCCCCTAAGACGAGGCGGACACGCGTAGTCGATGGGAACCACGTTAATATTCGTGGGCCTGGTGGTAGTGACGGATTGCTCAACTTGTAAGGTCTTATTGGATTGATCTTGCAGGGACGCGGTTCCAGGAAATAGCTCCACCGTATAGACCGTACCCGAAACCGACACAGGTGGTCAGGTAGAGTATACCAAGGCGCTTGAGAGAACTATGTTGAAGGAACTCGGCAAATTGCACGCGTAACTTCGGAAGAAGCGTGACCCTTTTTTACGCAAGTAGGAGAGGGTGGCACAGACCAGGGGGTAGCGACTGTTTACCAAAAACACAGGGCTCTGCGAAGTCGCAAGACGACGTATAGGGTCTGACGCCTGCCCGGTGCTGGAAGGTTAAGAGGAGGGGTGCAAGCTCTGAATCGAAGCCCCAGTAAACGGCGGCCGTAACTATAACGGTCCTAAGGTAGCGAAATTCCTTGTCGGGTAAGTTCCGACCTGCACGAATGGCGTAACGACTTCCCCGCTGTCTCCAACATAGACTCAGTGAAATTGAATTCCCCGTGAAGATGCGGGGTTCCTGCGGTCAGACGGAAAGACCCCGTGCACCTTTACTATAGCTTTACACTGGCATTCGTGTCGGCATGTGTAGGATAGGTGGTAGGCTTTGAAGCAGGGACGCCAGTTCTTGTGGAGCCATCCTTGAAATACCACCCTTATCGTCATGGATGTCTAACCGCGGTCCGTCATCCGGATCCGGGACAGTGTATGGTGGGTAGTTTGACTGGGGCGGTCGCCTCCGAAAGAGTAACGGAGGCGCGCGATGGTGGGCTCAGACCGGTCGGAAATCGGTCGTCGAGTGCAATGGCATAAGCCCGCCTGACTGCGAGACTGACAAGTCGAGCAGAGACGAAAGTCGGTCATAGTGATCCGGTGGTCCCGCGTGGAAGGGCCATCGCTCAACGGATAAAAGGTACGCCGGGGATAACAGGCTGATGACCCCCAAGAGTCCATATCGACGGGGTTGTTTGGCACCTCGATGTCGGCTCATCGCATCCTGGGGCTGGAGCAGGTCCCAAGGGTTTGGCTGTTCGCCAATTAAAGCGGTACGTGAGCTGGGTTCAGAACGTCGTGAGACAGTTCGGTCCCTATCTGCCGTGGGTGTAGGAATATTGACAGGATCTGTCCCTAGTACGAGAGGACCGGGATGGACATATCTCTGGTGGACCTGTTGTCCTGCCAAGGGCATAGCAGGGTAGCTATATATGGAATGGATAACCGCTGAAGGCATCTAAGCGGGAAACCAACCTGAAAACGAGTGTTCCCTATCAGAGCCGTGGTAGACGACCACGTCGATAGGCCGGGTGTGGAAGTGCGGCAACGCATGAAGCTTACCGGTACTAATAGCTCGATTGGCTTGATCGTTCCCATTGCTCATGCTCATCAAAGGATGAGCGTCCAAAGACGTGTTCAAATAGACAAAATGAAGTGATCAGCGTAAACCGCAAAGCGGTTTGTCGCGACTTCGCCAGCTTCTCAAGGGCATAAACCGCTGGCGCGGTTTAGCCCGAAGTTGCGCTTCGCTGACCTGGTGGTTATGGCGGGGTGGCTGCACCCGTTCCCTTTCCGAACACGGCCGTGAAACGCCCCTGCGCCCATGGTACTTCGTCTCAAGACGCGGGAGAGTAGGTCGCTGCCAGGTCTGCCAATCGCAACTTCAAAGCAAACCCAATAAGGTTTGTCCGATTACAATCTTCTCTGATCAACAAACGGCCTAGCCGTGCTACAATAGGCCGCTCAACAGCGGCCTTTGTCGCTTCCGAAAAGCAAGCAATTATACCCTCGGCCCCGAAATATCGGGCCACGGGAACACGGGACAAACCGCAAAGCGGTTTACGCTGGTAACGCGGGGTGGAGCAGCCCGGTAGCTCGTCAGGCTCATAACCTGAAGGCCGCAGGTTCAAATCCTGCCCCCGCAACCAAATGCAAAAAAGCCCGCCATCGCGCGGGCTTTTTGCATTGGGTAACGCGTCGAGGAGTTAACCCCTGCTCAGGGGGGCCGCAACGAGCCAAAGCCACCGCACCACGACTGAAAACAAATCCTGCCCCAAAACCAACCATCCCTCCAAGGCAACATCGCTCGACCCAACACTTCAGCGCCGCTCGCCATGGTAGATTCTCGTCCTGCGCACCATAACCTCAAGGCCGCAGGGGCAAATCCTCACCCAAAATCAAGCTTTTCCCCGGTGCAAAAATCCCCGTCTCTGCCGCGCCGGACCACAAAGCCACCCCTCAATCTCTCAATCGTACTGCGCGCAAATCTATTCCTATTCGCGTGCCCGTAAACAGCACAGACGCGTGTTCCAGCAATCTTTTCGCCTGCCCTTGGGCAACCATGCTGCCGCTCCGTGCAGATATTCTATCAAATGTGTTGGTTCAGGCGCGGGCATGGAGAGCTGTCGTAGTTTTCGAAAATCTTACCGAATGAGTGATCAATCTACCGCCAAAGGATTATGTGCTGCTAGACTACCTGTTGGCGAATATCTCTGCTATGGTAACTTAGGAGTAGTCGCGATGCCTCTGCAAATCGGCCGCACGTAGCTTCACTTTCATCCATTTGTTCGATCTTGTTACTTCGGCTGACAGGTTTCTGCGATAAGCGCGAAAGTTTTTCTTTTAGGGGGAAACAATGGGGAAATCTGCGTCTTTTCTGGCGGCCGTCCCGCTTGGGCGGCAACATGTTTCGTCGGCATGCGTGATGCTTTGCGCCTTACTGGGGGTGTTCTGCCTTTCCGAGGGTGTCGTTCACGCGCAACAGCCGACCGATGCGCAGCGCAGTGCCATCAGATCGGCCTGCCGTTCCGATTTCATAAAGCAATGTTCCGGCGTGACACCGGGCGGCGTCGAAGCATTGACCTGCCTGCAACAGCATAGCGCGACACTTTCTTCCGCCTGCCGTAGCGCGGTATCGGCCCTGGACACGAGCAAAAAGAAGTCCAGTGCCGTCGCGCCCGCCGAGACGCCTGCAGCTGCGCCGTCGCAATCCAGCGCAGCCGCCGCGGGAACGCAAGCGGTTCAGCCGACACAGGCGCAGCGCAATGCGGTGAAATCGGCCTGCCGGTCTGATTTCATGGCCCAATGTTCGGGTGTGACGCCGGGCGGCTCCCAGGCGCTTGCCTGCCTACAGCAGCATAGTGCAAGTCTTTCTCCATCCTGTCAGCAGGCGGTTTCGGCTCTGGGAGGTAGCGCTTCGGCGCCTGCTGGCGCCGCACAGACACCGGCAGGAGGTGGCGCGGCCGCGATGCCCGGTGCGCGTGCGGCGATGCCGTCTTTCTCGCCGCGCGAAGAATTGATCGTCCTGCGTCGGACCTGCGGGCCGGACTTCCGCGCTTTTTGCCGCTCCGTTCCGCTCGGCGGAGGCAGGGGCATTGCCTGCCTGCGGAACAATATGCAGCGGCTGTCTCCCACATGCCAGAGAGTGTTGACCAGCGGGTTATAGGGCACCGTTTCTCCATCAGAGCGGCCGGCTCCGCCCGCATCGCGCCCGAATAACGCCCGCACCAAGGCAGTTTCCAGCCTTCAGTCCGCGGCTTGTGAAACCGGCTGCCTGACCGTTCGGCGTTTTCTATATTCCTCGACGCGTTGCAATACGACATAGAACGAGGGAACGAAGAGCACGGCGAGGCAGGTCGATGCGATCATGCCGCTGAAGACGGATATGCCGATCGACTTGCGGGCGGAAGCGCCGGCGCCTGTTGCGAGCACGAGCGGCACGACACCCAGGATGAAGGCGAAGGATGTCATCAGGATCGGCCGGAAGCGCAGGCGCGCCGCCTCGACCGCGGCGTCCAGAATTTCCATGCCTTGTTCGCGTTTTTCCCGCGCATATTCGACGATGAGGATGGCGTTTTTCGAGGCAAGCGCGATCAGAAGGATCAGTCCGATCTGCGTGTAGAGATTATTGGCGACGCCGGCAGCGCTTAGCGCTCCCACCGTTCCAAGCAGGGCGAGCGGCACCGCGAGCAGCACCGCCAAAGGCAGGATCCAGCTTTCATATTGGCCGGCGAGCACGAAATAGACGAGAAGCATGGCAAGGGCAAAGATGACATAGATCTGACCACCGACCGCCTTTTCCTGATAGGACAGCGCCGTCCATTCGAAGCCCAAGCCGGGCGATAGCGTGCGGTCGGCTATCTGTTCCATGACATCGAGCGCCTGTCCGGAACTGAAGCCATTGGCGGCCCCGCCGACAATCGTGGCGGTCGGATAGAGATTATAGAGGCTGATGAGGGAAGGGCCTTGCATGCTGGTGACATCGACCACCGTGCCGAGCGGCACCATGGTGCCGTCGCCGGCCTTGACCTTCAGATTGCGGATGTCGTCGGGGCGAACACGAAAATCGGGAGATGCCTGCACATAGACCTGGAAGGTTCGCCCGAATTTGTTGAACTGCGTCACGTAGCTTGATCCCACGTAACCCGAAAGCGCCGAGAAAACTTGTCCGACGGTCACGCCGAGCGTCTCCGCCTTGATGCGGTCGACGGTGACGGAGAGCTGCGGAACATCCGCCCGAAAGGATGTGCTGAGCCGCTGCAGCGCCGACTGCGCATTGCCGTTCTTGACGATAGTATCGGCCAGACCCTGCAGCAGCGGAAAATCGAAATTCCCATTCCGGAGCTCGACCTGCATGGTGAAGCCGTTGGCATTGCCGATGCCCTGGATCGGCGGAGGCACGACCACCAGCGTTTTCGCCGTTAATATATTCTGCAGAGCGCCGTTCAGATGTTCGTAGATCGACAGCAGGTCCTGCCCTTTTTCCTTGCCGCGGATACCCCAATCCTTGAGCACGACATAGGCGACGCCGGCATTCGGCAAGCTCGCGCTGTTGTCGAGGATGGAGATGCCGCTAATGGTCAGGACCTGGTCGACGCCGGGTGTCTGCCCGGCAATCTTGCCGACCTGTTCCATGACGGCATCGGTGCGCTCCTTTGAGGCGCCGTCGGGTAGCTGGGCATTGATCAGTACATAACCCTGATCCTCGACCGGAAGGAAAGCGGTCGGCAGCCGCGTGAGCCCCCAGACGGCGACGCCGATCAGCGCCAAGGCAACAAGGACCGCAATGCCGCTGTGATGAACCATGCCGCCGATCAGCCTGGCATAGGCATGTTCCGCCCGATCGTAGACCTTGTTGAAACCGCGATAGAAGAAGTTGCGCCTTTCAGGCGGCACAGGCGGGCGCAGCCAGAGTGCGCATTGCGTCGGCTTGAGCGTCATTGCATTGATGGCGCTGATCAATGCCGTCGCGGCAATGACGAGTGCAAATTGCTTGTAGAGCTGCCCCGTCAGACCGGGGAGGAAGGCTGCCGGGATGAACACCGCCATCAGGACGAGCGTGATGCCGATAACGGGACCGAACAGCTCGTCCATCGCTCTTTCGGCCGCCAGTCTGCCCGGCATTCCTGCCTCGATATGGCGAGTGACGCCCTCGACGATGACGATGGCGTCGTCGACGACGATGCCAATGGCAAGAACGATGGCAAACAGCGTCGAGAGATTGACGGTGAAGCCGAGAGCCGCCATGGCGGCGAAGGCGCCGATGATCGTCACCGGCACGGTCGTCGCCGGTACGAGCATGGCGTGCCAGTCCTGAAGAAAGACGAGGATGACGACGAGCACCAGGATTCCAGCCTCCACGAGCGTCATGTAGACTTCATCGATCGACGCGGTCACGAACTTGGTCGTGTCGAACGGGACCTGATAGGCAAGGCCCGGCGGGAAGCTCTTCGAGAGCTCCGCCATCTTCGCGGCGACATCCTTCGCGACAGTAATCGCGTTTGCTTCCGGCAACTGGAAAATGCCGATGCCGGCCGCAGGCCGCCCGTTCTGCATGAAGGACTGGCTGTAAGTCTGGGCGCCGAGCTCGACGCGGCCGATGTCGCGAATGCGGGTGATGCGTCCGCCATTCTGCTGATCGACCTTGACGATGATATTCTCGTAATCGGCGGCGTCGTTCAGCCGCCCGCTGACGTTGAGCGTATATTGGAAATCCTGGCCGGGCGGTACCGGCGGTATGCCCACCTGACCGGCCGTCACTTCCTGGCTCTGTTGTTGCACGACGTTGATGATGTCCTGAGGCGTCAGGCCGCGCGCTTGCAGGAGATCCGGGTTCATCCAGATGCGCATGGCATACTGGCCGGCGCCAAACACCGAGACATTGCCGACGCCGGGCAGGCGGGCCAACTCGTTCTGGAGGTTGATGACGGCGTAATTGGATAGGAAAAGGCTGTCATACCGGCTGTCCGGCGAAGTCAGGCTGACGAATTCGAGAATGGACGTCGATTTCTTCTGTGTCGTGACGCCCTGAAGCTGAACGGCTTGCGGCAACGAGGGCATGGCTATGGCGACACGGTTCTGCACGAGGACCTGTGCCTGGTCGGGATTCGTGCCGATCGCAAAGGTCACCGTCAGGGAATAGGTGCCGTCGCTGGCGCTCGTCGACTGCATGTAGAGCATGTTCTGCACGCCGTTGACCTGTTGTTCGATCGGCAATGCAACCGTGTCGATGAGGGTCTTCGCGCTCGCGCCGGGATAACGCGTCGTCACCTGCACCGTCGGCGGGACGACGTTCGGATATTGCGCGACCGGCAATTGGAAGAGCGCGACCGCGCCGATGAGGACGAAGACAAGCGCCAGAACGTTCGCGAGCACCGGCCGCTCGATGAAGAAGCGCGAAATCATGCTGTCCTCCTCGGATATTGGCGTGAGAACGAAAGCGAGTTCATGGCGTGTCGGACTTGGCTGTACCGGACTTTGCCGCGTCAGATTTGGCTGCGTCTGCCTTCTGCGCATCGATTGCGGGCACAACGTCGTTTGATGCGCTTGCCGTTGCGACTGCGTCCATCGCGACTTTCTCCGGCGCCACCTTGCTGCCGGGGATGGCCTGTTGAATGCCTTCCGTCACCACCCAATCGCTGGCGTCAAGCCCGGATTGGATGACACGCAGAGGCCCTTCGAGCTGGCCGGTTTTCACCAGCTTCTGCTCGACGGTTTCATCTTTTCCGACGACCAGCACGTAGCTGCCCTGCTGGTTGCTGCCGATTGCAACATCCGGCACCAACAGCGCCTTGTCATCGTGCCCGACGGGAACGCGGACGCGTACGAAAAGGCCGGGCAGAAGGGCGCGTTCCTTGTTGTCGATGATGCCTCTCACAGACAGGGTCCCGGTCGAGGCATCAAGCTGCGGCGAGGCGTAGTCGAGATGACCTTTGAAAGGATAGTCGGTCTGGTCTTGCAGGCCGATTTCAACGGGAATGGTCGGCAGGTCGGTTTGCCTGAACGTGTGCCCTTGCTTGGCCAGATCCTGCTTGATCATCAGCACCTGCGGCTCGCTGACGTTGAAATTGACATAGAGCGGATCGGTCTGGACGATGGTTGCCAGCTTGGTCGGGCCGGATACGCCGACAAGGGCGCCGACATCGACGAGATGGGCGGTTACGACGCCATCGAAGGGCGCCAGCACCTTCGTATACCCAAGATTGATCACTGCAAGATCGAGACTCGCCTTGGCATTGAGAATGGTCGCGTTCGCCTGATCAAGCGTTGCCTTGGCGCTATCGAGGGCCGTCTGCGTCGTGACGCTTTGCTTGCTGAGATTGAGCTGCCGCTGGTATTCCAGATTGGCGCCAACCTGTGACGCCTGAGCGGAGGCAAGGGTCGCTTGCGCCTGATCGACTTGAGCCTGGTAGGTGTTGCGCTGGATGCCGAAGAGCTGGGTATCCTTTGTCACCGGCATTCCGTCGCGATAGTCGATCGACTCGACGAAGCCTTGGACGCGCGCCTCTATATCGACGGAATTGATTGCCGCTGTATTGCCCGTCAGCTCGAAATATCGGGTGACGGCCTGCTGCAAAGGTAACGCTATTCGCACCTTCGGCGGCGGCGGCACGACATATGTGTTGTTGCTGCCGTCGCATGCTTGAAGGGAAATCGTGCAGAGGAGCACGACGCAAAATTGTAGACCTTGAGAAAATCCCCCACGCATTCCTGACACCCCCCATTACCTGCGAGTTCCAGTCTTCATGCGCACCTCGTCGGCGGCCAAGCGGTGCCGATGGATCAAGGCATGTGACACTATGAAGCGGCATTTTAGAAAATTGCAATAGCCTCTTGGCCTGCAATTAGTATGAGGTGCACCGCCGAGGGCCGAAGTTCGTCATGCAGGCCGGCTTTTTCGGACTGACATCATGATAAGAAGCAGGACGACGATGATCCCGGCCGCGATCAGGACGTGGTGGTGAAGCGGCAGATGGCCGAAAGCCTGCTCGATACCCTGTCCGAACAGATAGCCTATTCCGGTGAAGAGCGATCCCCAGACCAAGGCCGCGGCAGCGTTGATCAGGATGAATTTTATCGCCGAGACACCGGACATACCGATGGCGACCGGACTGATTGCCCTCAGACCATAGATGAACCGGAAGGAGAAGATGAAGCCGGTGGGATGGCGCTCGAGAAGATGTGTGACGCGCGCGAACGCCGGTTTCGCGATGATTTTCTGGACACGTGGATAATGCCGGGC
Organism: Rhizobium sp. CB3090; assembly: GCF_029714285.1. NCBI lineage: Bacteria > Pseudomonadati > Pseudomonadota > Alphaproteobacteria > Hyphomicrobiales > Rhizobiaceae > Rhizobium > Rhizobium sp. CB3090. The sequence goes on along the minus strand of NZ_CP121662.1, from coordinate 2,896,176 downwards.
ATAGCGGCCGATGAAAAAGAGCGTCTGATCCGCGATAAAAGATCCGGCGCAGGCGGCCGCTGCCGCGTCCCAATAGGTCATGAGGTGACGATGCGAAAACACGCCGCCGAGGATCACCATGGTTTCCCCCTCGATGGCGGCCCCGAGGAAGATTGCCAGGAGGCCATATCTTGCGATCAGAAGCTCGATGGTCATGTGGATGGCCCTGGACCGGGATGATGTAAGCTTTACTGCTGAAAGATGAGCAGCACGTAAGACAGGAAAAGGACGAGGTGCACGGCGCCCTGCATGACATGGGTCCGGCCGCTGGCGAAGGTGATGATACTGACGACAAGCGTCAGAACGAGCATCACGAGATCGCTGCCTTCAAGCCCGAGGGTAACGGGATGTGCATAGAGATAGCTGACGGCGAGCATGGCCGGGACGGTTATCCCGATCGTCGAGAGGACCGAACCCAGGAAGATATTGATTGAACGCTGCAAATGGTTGGCGGCGGCGGCACGAACGGCGCTGATGGCTTCCGGCGTAGCAACCAGCACGGCCATGACGACGCCACCAAAGGCGACCGGCGCCCGCAAGGTTTCGATCACGTAGTCGATCGGCTTGGCGAGTTCTTCGACCAGGAAGACCACCGGTCCCATATAGGCAAACAGCAGAACGGTATGATGCCATATCGCCCTGCGACCCGGTCGGATGGCCGGTTTGACGGGGGCCTCGCCTTCTTCGGCAAAAAAATGGTGATGGCGCCCCGCCTGGAGCATCAGGAATACACTGTAGAGGCCGACAGAGATGATTCCGAGCACCATCTGTCTCGGCGCGGAAGGATGCTGGCCTCCGCTGCTGTATAGAAAACTCGGCAAGATCAGACTCAGCGTCGCCAGCGGCACAATGAGGCCGAGATAGGCGTTGGCGCCCTGCAGGTTATGCGACTGTTCCGGTCGGCGCCAGCCGCCGAACAGCAGCGATAATCCCACCATGCCGTTGAGGATGATCATGATCACCGCAAAAAGCGTATCGCGGGCAAGGGTAGGATTGTTCTCGCCGTGGATCATGACGGCCGAAATGGCCATCACCTCGATCGAAGTGATGGCGAGTGTCAGGATCAATGTGCCGTACGGCTCTCCGAGCCGTTCCGCGAGATGGTCGGCATGCCGGACAACCGAGAGTGCGGAACCAAGCACGGCGGCAAAAAGCCCGAAGAAAGTGAATGCGAGCCAAACGGGATTGGACAATTGCTGAAATAGCTCGCCTTCGAAGCCAAGGACGACAACGCACGTCAGAACGCTGATCGCCAGAAACCATTCCTCGCGGAAAAGACGCGTCAGCCCGCGCGGACGGAATGCCAGACTGTCCGTCATTGGGATGACGGCTCTGCCGAAAATTGTAGCTGCGAAGCGACAGTCGATGCCATCATGTCCCCCAACCCACGTTGCCAGATGCCCGCAAACAGCGTGAAGCGTATCGCCTGAGTTCAAAATTCTACACGTGTTTGCTGCTTTCCGCGAGATCAGCCACTGGTCAGCCGATCGAAGCGCATGCCGGTAGCTGAATAGTAGAGTAGATCATGCCCCTTGATGTGGCGGTTGTCTTCTCCGCAAAAAGGGCGAAGAGCGATGCGATGCCCCGCCGGAATAGCTCGAGGATTGCCACAGCTTTTTCATGCGCACCGTACCGCATTGATCGGAACTGACCTCGTGCGGTTCGAATAGTCCTGATTTATTGCCGCCGCTCCCTTCTCATATCTGAGGGAGCTTTCCCCCCTTGCCCCGCCCATTCGATTGGCGGGGCTTTTTCATGGGCGGTACACAATGCTGTTCATCTATATGTCGAATGATAGCAACAGTTATCCGTACTGTCAGATTGCTGCTAAAATCCAGGTAAAGTTTATTTAGCTATTGACGGTATTTGATTATCGTTTAACTTATATTCGTTGGATATTGGACGCCCGCTTGCTGCCGCTTAGCAGGCGGGCGCTTTTTGCTATTAATGTACATAGAAGTATTATGGTATACGCTTGAGGCGCCTCTCTGTCTCCCGCTGAAGTGGCGCGGTTCCTTTTGCCGATCGCTGTAATTCTGTCTTTCCGACAGATTCGCTGACGAGCATTTTTGTCATGTCATTCAAAGTTCTGCTCGCCTTCTCTTAAGTTAAGTGCCTTTCCTACGAGAGGAAATCCAAGAATCAGCGCAGCGCTTTCAATGGGAAGAGCTTCTCATCGTTTGTCGTTGCCTAAATTATTAAAACGTACAATAACTATAACCAGGAAAAGATTTGATCCGGGGCAAGATTTGCGCAAGGGAGCCGCAGATGATCTTCCGACAGCTCTTCGACAGCGTATCCGGTACCTACACTTATCTCATCGCCAGCCGGCAGGGCGGCGAGGCGCTCATCATCGATCCCGTTCTCGAGAAAGTCGATCGCTATCTTCAGCTCGTGCGGGAGCTTGACCTCAAGCTGGTCAAGGCGGTGGATACGCATTTGCATGCCGACCATATCACCGGATTGGGTGCGCTGCGCGACCGCACCCATTGCATTACGGTGATGGGTGAGCAGACCCTTGCCGATGTCGTTTCCATGCGCGTGACGGAAGGCGACCGTGTGGCGATCGAAGGTTTGAGCCTGGACGTGCTCTATACGCCGGGCCACACGGACGATTCCTATTCCTTCCTGATGGGGGGGCGGGTGTTCACGGGCGACACACTCCTCATTCGTGGCACCGGACGCACGGATTTCCAGAACGGCAATCCGCTTCAGCAGTACGATTCGATCTTCAACAAGCTTTTGAAATTGCCGGATGAGACGCTGGTCTATCCGGCCCACGACTATAAGGGCGATACCGTTTCGACCATCGGCGAGGAGAAGCTGTTCAATCCGCGCCTCAAGGTTCGGTCGGCGGATGAGTATGCCGACCTCATGAACAATCTGAAACTTCCCAACCCGAAGATGATGGATGTGGCCGTGCCGGCCAATGTCCACGTCGGTCTTCATCAGGATGAGATCGCACGCAAGGGCTGGGCCGTCTCAGCGGCCGAGGCATTGGCGATGCGCGGCCGTCCGGATACTGCGATCGTCGATCTCCGCGAGAAGGGCGAGCGGGAAAAGCATGGAACGATCCCAGGCTCGCTGCATGCGCCCTATCCGGATTTGCTGGAAAACATCAGCGCGGGCGGCATGCTGCATGAGTTGGCGGCGGCCACCGGCAAGCGGATCGTGTTCTATTGCGCCTTCGGCGAGCGCTCGGCGATGGCCGTGCAAGCGGCTCAGGACGCCGGCCTGACAACCGCCTGCCATATCGAGGGCGGCATCGCCGCATGGAAGAAAGCGAATGGGCCGGTGGCCACGCCATAGACAGGAGGAGCAGGCCCGCTCCTAAATTAGCCGCCTGCATCGCCTCATCGCGTTCCCAAGGCTTCGGATGTTCCATCCGATAACGCCGGCATCACGAAGAGTTTCGTTATCAATCTCCGGGGTTTGACCTATCTAAACTGCAGCGTCGGGCCATTGGAACCTGTGGGGTTCAGGAGAGCGATTTCATGAGACATATCGGCAGCATGGTGCCAAAGACAGCTTTCGCTTTCGGCGTTGGCTTCATTGCCTTGAGCGCGGCCATCGGTCCCTTCGGCACGGCGACGGCCTCCGCCCAGACCATCATCGACGACTGGCAGAAGGTGAAGCCGCCGGCAGCGCCGGTGTTGAAGCCGGTGACGGTGGATGCCAAGACGACGGCGCTGCTGATCCTCGATTTCAATGGCGCGCAGGACCCGACCAAGGGGCCATGCAACAAGAACACCAAACCGCGTTGCCTCGCCTCCGTGCCGAAGGTCGAGACGCTGCTGGACGAGGCCCGCGCCAAGGACGTGTTCGTGGTCTATAGCCTGGCCGGCGCGGGTGAACCCCAGGATATCGCCACCGATCTTGCGCCGCTGGCAAGCGACCCGATCGTCAAGTCCGGCCCCGACAAGTTCATCGGCACCAATCTCCGCAGCATACTCGCCGACAAGGGCATCAAGACCGTGATCGTCACCGGCACGGCGTCCGAGGGCGCGGTTCTCGATACGGCAACCGATGCGGCGCTGAACGGGATGAACATCATCCTTCCCGTCGACGGCATGTCGTCCACGGAGCTTTACGGCGAGCAATATGTCGCCTGGCACATGGCCAATGCGCCGGGCGTTTCACAGAAGACGACGCTGACAAGGACCGACATGATCAAGTTCTGACGGCCGTCTTCTGCTTGGGAAAAAGTCGCTGGGGTCAAAGCAGCGTCTCTTGGAAGTGATTCAACAGGCGCTTCCAGTGTCGTTCTGCGCCGGTCTCGTTGTAGACGCCATGGTCGGGAACGGTCCAGCCGTGGGCCATGCCGACATAGTTCTCGATCACATGATCCACGCCGCCGATGCGGAGCGCTTCGGCGAGGCGGGCGGATGCTCAGGCGGAAAGCTGTTGTCGACACCGGCAACGCCGATATAGACGCGGCCCTTGATATCGGCGGCTAGGCGATGCGGGCTATCTTCCGCCTCGCTGGCAAGATTGCCGCCGTGGAAAGTGGCAGCGGCTGCGATGCGGTCGGAATAGGCTGCTGCCGCCGTCAGTGCGCGGGCGCCGCCCATGCAATAGCCGACAGTACCGACCGGGCCGGTGGCGCCGGCCGCCATCAGCGCATCGAGGAAGGCGGCGCCATCGCGCTTGGTCATTTCCTGCGTGGTGCCGCGTATCATCGTCATGATCGTTTCGCGCGAGGCCGGATCACCGAATGAGCTGCCGTTGAATGGGCCATAGGCGCCGAAGCGATAGAACAGGTCGGGCAGCAGCACGATATGGCCGGCATCGGCAAGCCGTTGCGCCATCTCGTAAAGCGCTTGGCGCGGCCCCATGGCATCCATGTAGAAAATGATGCCACGCGTGGCGGAGGCGCCGTTGTCGGAGCGGAAGACGGCGGCTTTCGCGATGCCATCGGCAGCATTGATTTCGATATCCTGTTTCATCATCAGATCCCTTAGGGTCTTGGCTAGAGCGTTCGTTTCCCGGGAGCGGCACTGTGGCAAATGGCTGGCAGGCGCTCAATGGCATTTTCCTTTCAAAGGGATGTGACAGGCATATCGGCGATCAACATCTCTTGAATTCGCGCTTTTGCCGTCGGTGGAATACTATCCGAAGCGACGGCGTCGATGCGCGGGGCCGATGGAGGATGAGTTTCCATGTCTTTTCGCCAGATCGTTCCAAGCCTTGCGCTGGTCTTTTCCCTCGTCTCGACACTCGCCTTTGCCGCACCGCCGGAGCAGGGCCGCTCTGCCAGCGGCGGGGGCGGCGGCGTTCTCTCGCTGTTGCCATCCGATGCGGTCAGCGATCATGTGCTGAATGTCGATGGCAAAGGCATTCCCTATACGGCGATGGCGGGCACGCTCGATCTCTTCGGCCAGGACGGCGAGCGCATCGCGGCGATCTTCTATACCGCCTATGTCGCCAAGAACGGGGATGCCGGTCGGCCGATCACTTTCGTCTTCAACGGCGGCCCAGGCGCTGCCTCAGCCTTTCTCAGCCTCGGATTGGTCGGACCGCGCATTCTCGATTTTGGTCCCAGTGGGCGGGACGGTGCCAATGCCAAGCTGGTCGACAATCCCCATAGCTGGCTGAATTTCACCGATCTCGTCCTGATCGATCCGGTCGGCACCGGCTGGAGCCGGACGGTCAAGCCGGACGACGTCAACCAGTTCTACTCTACGCGGGCAGATGCCGAGAGCCTTGCGAAGGTGATCGCGCTTTATGTCGCCCACAATGGACGGGCTGCCTCCCCGAAATATATTCTCGGTGAAAGTTATGGCGGGCTGCGCGCGGCAAAAGTCGCGACCAGCCTGCGGCAGGACCAGGGCATCCTGATTTCCGGCATCGTCATGCTGTCGCCGCTGATCGAGGGGCGGCTTGTCTTCGGAGCGAACGATCTGGCGCTCGGCGCGGCGCTCGAATTGCCGTCGCTGGCGGCCGCCGAATTGGAGCGGAAAAATGCCTTCAACGAGCAGGGGGTCGAGGATGCCCGAAAATTTGCGTTGAACGAATATCTGTCGACCCTCGCAGGACCGCCTCCGACCGGCGACGCCGGCCGTACTTTCTATGACCGCGTGGCCAAGCTGACTGGCATCCCCGAGGATATCGTGGCCAAGAACCAGGGCTTCCTCGGCGGGGTGTATCAGAAACATTCCGATGGTGACGGCGCCGATATCGTCAGCTCGTACGATGCTTCGTTTCTGGCACCGGATCCCTATCCGGAATCGGAGGCTGGCCGGAGTGACGACCCGATCCTCGATGGCTTCGTTCGCGCCTATGGCGGGGCCTTCTCAAGCTATGCGCGCGACGAGCTCGGCTTTCATACCGACATGACCTACAATCTGCTGTCGAGTTCGGTGAACGAGCATTGGAACTGGGGCGACCATAACGGCGGTTCGCGCCTGCATGCAAGCGGGACGGATGACCTCAAGGAGATGCTGACCTTAGTTCCGTCTTTCCGGCTGCTGGTGGCGCAGGGCTACAGCGACCTCATCGTGCCCTTCAGCGTCAACAAATATATACTCGATCACCTGCCGCCGGCCTTTACCGACCGCGTGGCGTTGAAGCTCTATCGCGGCGGGCACATGTTCTACACACGGCCGACATCGCGCGAGCAATTCACCGCAGACGCCAAGACGTTCTTCACGGCGCCGCCCGTGACGATACCTCCGGCGCAGTCGAATTAGAATCAGGAACAGGCGCACGAAGGCGACCAGCACCCAGGCGCCGTTGATCCACCAGACGATCTTGGCAAAGCCGGTGAAGAGACGCAGCGTCACCGTGTCCTGCGGCTGCGGCGGGTTGGCTCGTAGGGAACGATGCCGTGATAGAGCAGAAGCGCGCCAGGCTGATGAAAAACGCGATCTGTCCGATCAGCCGTCCGGCGCGCCGGTGGCGAAGCAGTAGCGGCTGATGAATGTGCCGATGACCACCACGATGCAGAACTGGACGATGGGATCGGCAATCCCGTGGCGGACAGTCTATAAATACTACCTATGTTGACAGTAAATATGATGAAACCTACCGTCCTCGCCGAGTTCACCCATGTACGTGGAGGACAAGGGGCTGGAAATGACGGTGGTGGAGCTCACGAGCAGCAGCCTGACCGCGCGGCTTTCCACGCGCGGCGGCATCATGCTTGGCCTCTGGTGGGAAAGGGGCGGCACACGTTTGCCGCTGTTGCGCGAGGCACGGTCCGATGACGCCGATGCGCTCTCCTCCGCTTGCTATCCGCTCGTTCCCTTCGGCAACAGGGTGAAGGGCAATCGCTTCACGTTCCGCAGCAAGGACTATGTCTTTGAGCCTAACACGGACTGGGATTCTCACTATCTGCATGGAGACGGCTGGCAATCCGAATGGGCTGTCCTGAGTCAAAGCGATAGCGAGGCGGAATTCAGCTTTTCGCGTGAAGGCGATGGCACGCCCTACGCCTATGAGGCGCGGCAGCGCTTCGCTGTTCATGACGATCGCTTGGACATGGAGCTTCACGTCAGGAACCTTGGATATGAGGCGCTTCCCTTCGGCCTGGGCTGGCATCCCTATTTTCCCCTGACACCAGCCGCGACGCTCAAGGCGCCGGCGCGGCGGTTCTGGACGGAACTGGAGGGCTGGCTGCCGGGGGAGCCGGCGGAGATTCCCAGCGACCTGGATTTCGCGACGGCGCGTGGATTGCCGCATCGCTGGGTCAATAACGGTTTCGAAGGGTGGAACGGCGTCGCAGAGATTGCCTGGCCGGAGCATGATGCGCGGTTGCGTCTGACGGCGGATCGGCGGCTCAAGCATTATTTCATTTTCATTTCGGATGCCGGCTTCGATCCGGGTTTCCAGCGCGACTATTTCTGTTTCGAGCCTATGTCGCATCTGGCAAACGGCCATAACCTGCCAGACCTCGGCGATCTCACTGTGCTGGAGCCGGGCGAGGCGATGGCGGTCAGCCTGCAATTGCGCCCGGAAACGATCGCCTAGCGCTTTCCGGTTCAAGAAAGGGACCCTCATGAGCAACCGTCTTTCGGGCAAGCGTATCCTGATCACCGGCGCAGCGCAGGGTATCGGCCTTGCGATTGCCAAGGCTTGTGCTGCGGAAGGCGCGGGCTTGTTTCTCATCGATATGGATAGTGCCTTGTTGGCGCGTGAGGCGGAGGCTTTGAAGGCGGCAGGGGCCATGCTCGGCTGTGCTGTGGCTGACATAACCGACGTCGCAAGGATCGAAGCCATAGTGGCGCAGGCGGGCAGGGAGATTGGTCGGCTCAATGCACTGATCAACAATGCCGGCGTGAATGTTTTCTCCGAGCCGCTGGCGACGACCGATGAGGAGTGGCAGCGCTGTTTCGACATCAATCTCAAAGGCGCTTGGAATTGCTGCAAAGCGGTGCTGCCCGGCATTATTGAAGGGGGTGGCGGGGCGATCCTCAATATTGCCTCCACGCATGCCTTCACCATCATCCCGCATACTTTTCCCTATCCGCTCGCCAAGCATGCCCTGCTCGGCATGACGAAATCGCTGGGGCTCGAATATGCGGCCGAGGGCGTCAGGGTGAACGCGTTGGCGCCGGGCTATGTCGCGACGCAGAAGGTCATCGATTATTGGAACAGCTTTGCCGACCCCGAAGCTGCCAAGGCGGAGACGCTGCGGCTGCATCCGGACGGACGCATTGCCACACCAGAGGAGATCGCGCTTGCCGCGGTCTTCATGATTTCCGACGAATGCCCCTTCATGAATGCCACCTGCCTGACCGTTGATGGTGGCTTGAGCGTGCAGCAGCATCCTTGATTTCGAGCCGTCGGGGTGCATAAGGTCACAGCCGCCTTATCTACCCGGACAAGGCTTGATATTTAGATGACGGTTATCATCTTACATCTGTCATTTCGTCTTGCTATCTGCTTCTGAGGGGCGCAACTCCCGGCGCCCTGGCATCATCAAGGAATACCCATGACACAGTCTTTTGTGATTAGCGGCGATCTGCTGATCGGCGCGGATTCGACCGGCGACAACAAATCCGTGCGCGCCATCAACCCGGCGACCGGCGCGAACCTGGAACCAGCCTTCGCAATCGCCAGCGAGGCGGACGTCGCCCGCGCCTGTGAGCTGGCCGGCAAAGCGTTCGATATCTATCGCGCCACCAGCCCGGAGGCTCGCGCCGCGTTTCTGGAGACGATCGCGACCAATATCATGGAGATCGGTGATGCGCTGATCGAGCGCGCGACCGAAGAAACCGGCCTGCCTGCCGCGCGCCTGCAAGGCGAGCGCGCCCGTACCGTCGGTCAGCTTCGGCTGTTCGCGCAGGTGGTTCGTTCGGGCGAATGGCTCGACCTGCGTGTCGATCCGGCGTTGCCTGAGCGCAAGCCGCTGCCGCGTCCGGACCTGCGCCTGCGCCAGATTCCGCTTGGCCCAGTCGCTGTCTTCGGCGCCAGCAACTTCCCGCTCGCCTTCTCGGTTGCGGGGGGTGATACCGCTTCGGCGCTGGCGGCCGGTTGCCCTGTCGTCGTGAAGGGCCATCTTGCCCATCCGGGTACCGGTGAACTGGTCGGCCGCGCCATCCGCGCCGCCGTCGTTGCCTGCGGCCTGCCGGAAGGCACCTTCTCGCTCCTGACCGGCGCGAATGAGACCGGTGCCGCGCTGGTGCGCAATCCGCATATCAAGGCGGTCGGCTTCACCGGCTCGCGCGCCGGCGGTCTGGCGCTCGGTGCCATCGCCGCGGCCAGGCCGGAGCCTATCCCGGTCTATGCGGAAATGAGCAGCGTCAACCCTGTCTTCCTGTTCCCGGCAGCGCTTGCGGCTCGCGCCGAAGCGATCGGCACGGGCTTCATCGAATCCCTGACACTTGGCGCCGGCCAGTTCTGCACCAATCCGGGCCTGCTTTTTGCGATCGAGAGCCCCGACCTCGACCGTTTCGTCCAGGCTGCCAGCAACGTCCTTACCGGCCGCGCGCCCGCACCGATGCTGACGCCGGGCATTCACGCCGCCTTCGACAAGGGCGTTGCCGCTTTGGCAAAGCACGAGGCAGTCAAGACCGTGGCTCACGGCGCACCGGCCGAAGGCGTCAATCGCAGCCCCGGCATTTTCTTCGAGACGGATGTCGAGCCTTTCCTGGCCGACGAGCGCTTGAGCCACGAGGTTTTCGGCGCGGCAAGCCTTCTGGTGCGGTGCAAGGATATCGAGCAGATGATCGCGGTCGCGGAGAAACTCGAAGGTCAGCTCACCGCGACGCTGCAGATCGAAGCGGATGACTATGCCGTTGCCGCCAAGCTGCTGCCGGTGCTGGAGCGTAAAGTCGGCCGCATTCTCGCCAATGGCTGGCCGACCGGCGTCGAAGTCAGCCATGCCATGGTGCATGGCGGCCCGTTCCCTGCGACCTCGGACAGCCGCACGACCTCGGTCGGCACGCTCGCCATCCGCCGCTTCCTGCGCCCGGTATCCTACCAGGATTTGCCGGAAGGGCTGCTGCCGGTCGAGCTTCGCGACGACGGCGTCAAGTCGCTGCCGCATCTGCTGGACGGCGTGCGCGGGGGCAAGTGAGGGCTGAGGAGCCCCTTATCCGGCCGCCTGCGCTTGTCGAAGGGCGGCTACCTTCTCCCCGTTCTGACGGGGAGAAGGACGTACCCGCAGCCTTCCTTCCAATCGAGTGCGCCGATGAAGACACGGATCTTCATCGATCTCGTCGCGGAGCGTTTTGCTGAACATCGGAAATGAACGAGCTGAGAGAGACAAAAATCCTTCAAATAACTGTCACGGACCTCGGATAAATAGCCGGCCACTCCGGTGGCTCGATTTTATTTCGTTGTCGCCGGACCTGAAAGCCGGAGGTGCATGAGATCATGTCGACGCTCCAGCAGGTCGCTTTCCGTGCCGGCTGCTCGGTTGCGACGGCCAGCCGAGTGCTGAATCGCAACGGCGCGGCCAGCGACGAAATGGTGCGCCGCGTGCGTCGCGCCGCAGCCGAGATCGGCTATCGCGTGGGCAGCCGCAGCGGTAACGGCCGGCCGGCGATCGGCGTGCTCATTCCCAGCATCACCAATCCCGTCTTTGCGGCATCGCTTTCCAGTATCCAGAACAGGGCACTGCATGCCGGCCATAGCGTGCTGATCGCGCAATCGAATTATGATCCGGCGCAAGAGGCGGATGCGGTTGCCTCACTCCTCCAGCAGCAGCCGACCGGTCTCATCCTCACGCTTTGCGATCCCGAACGCAGCCTGGTTCTGTCATCCGCCCTGCCGCCGACCGTCCTGCTCGGCAATTTGCCGACCGCCCGCTTCACTGCTGCCGTCGCGACCGACAATTTCGGTGCGGGCAAGGACCTGACGGATCATCTATTACAGAAGGGGCATCGTCGTATCCTGTTCATCTCCGGCCATTTTGCGGCATCAGATCGAGCGAAACTGCGTTATCTCGGCTATATCAAGGCGATGGAGGCGGCGGGACATCAGCCTCTCGATGCCCTAGAAATTTCCTTCGTGAGCAGCCTGGAACAGCTCGATCTTTCGGATGCGGTTTCGCGGCTGAACCCGACGGCGATCATCGCTTCCAACGATCTTCTCGCTCTCGGTGTCATGGGGGCGCTTCGGCGCCAGGGTCTTTCGATACCGCGCGATATATCGGTTGCGGGTTTCGACGGGCTTTCGCTCGGCTTATTGGCGGAAGTTTCGCTGACAACCGTGGAGATACCGGACGGAACTATCGGCGCTGCGGCCGCCTCGCTGTTGCTCGACATGGCGGAAAACGCTGCGCCGCCGCGTCATCTGACTGTGCCGTACCGGCTGCGCCCGGGCGGAACAGTGCGCGATCTCACCATTCGCTGCCAATGAAAACGCCGCCTCTCCGAGGAGAAGCGGCGCGGCTTTTGCGATAAGATCAATATCAGCTACGCGGCAGCATGCCTTCGACGTCGGAAGCGGCGTCGTCAAGCGCTTCCTTCGGCTTAGCGGAGCCGTCGACGATGCGCGACAAGTTGTCGACGATGGTCTGGGTAACCTTGACGCCGTTGGCGCCCGGGAAGGCATACCAGGGGATCATGACCGGCATCTGGCTGAGGCCTGCCTGGAACAGCGGGTTCTTCTTGTAGAAGTCGCCGAGATATTCCGGAGACTTGGCGGCGAGTTCGTTGTTCGGAACATAGCCGGTGCCGGGAACGACGACCGAGGCGCCATAGGGACCGGCGGCGAACTTGGCGAACTTCCAGGCGGCTTCTTCCTTGACCGGATCGTGGGTCAGAATGACGACGGCGTTGCCGCCGGTCGGCAGGCGGCCGTTGACCGGGTCGATCAGCGGGATCTTGGCGGTGCGCAGATCGAACTTGGCGCCGACATTCTTGATGGTGTTGACGAGCGCACCGGTCGTCTGGAATTCGAAGCCAACCTTGCCGGCAGCGAAGGCCTGCTCGCCGGCAGGCTTGGTGAAGACCGGCATGCCGCCTTCCTTGACGAAACGCTCGATCAGATCGACTGCCTTCTGGCCTTCGGGACCATTGAAGGCAACTTTGGTCTCGTCGTCGCTCAGCATCTTGCCGCCGGCGCCGAAGAGGAGAGCGGAGAACATCCAGTCGTCGCCCTGCCAGCGGAAGTCGATGCCATCGACGCCGTTGCCGAGCGCCTTGATCTTGCCGGCGAGCGTAATGACTTCATCCCAGGTCTTCGGCGGATTGTCCGGATTGCCGCCGGCAGCCTTCACCAGGTCGGCGTTGTAGTACATGATCGGGTTCGAGGTTGCGAAGGCGAGGCCGACCTGCTTGCCCTTGACCTGAGCGAGCTTCAGGATCGTGTCCGAGAAGCCCTGCTCGGCCATGTTGCCCTCTTTCTTGACGAGGGGGCCGAGGTCGACGGCGACGTTGCGCTCGTCCATCATGCGCAGGCGGTTGAGGCCGATGAAGGTGACATCGGGCATTTCGCTGGTTCCAGCCTGGCGCAGGATGGTCTGAATGCCTTCCTCATAGGTGGCTGAAGGCGCGGCGAACTGGATCTTGATGTCGGGATTTTCTTCCATGAACTTCTTCGAGATCGTGTCCATCACGTTCTTGAAGAAGCCAGGCATGGGATAGTGAACCGTCAGGGTGGTTTCGGCATAGGCCGGGACCGTCACGACCACCGAAATGGCCGCAGCGGCGAGAATCTGGGTGATATGCTTCATCGCTCGTTCTCCGTTTTCGAATTTCGAACCGGTCAGCCTTTGAGACCGGTCATGGTGATGCCCTCGACGAAACGCTTTTGCGCGAGAAGGAATGCCGCGACGAGGGGAAGGGTGATGATCAGGGTTGCCGCCATGAGCGCGCCGTAGTCGTCGCCGGCTTCGGCGGCGCGGAAATACATGAGGCCCAGCGGCGGCGTGGCATAGTCCTGTTTGCTGATGACGATCAGCGGCCAGTAGAGGTCGTTCCAGTGCGCAACGACAGAGAAGATCGCGAAGGCCGTAACCGCCGGCCAGGCGTTCGGCACGATGACGCGGGCGACGATGCCGAGTTCCGACATGCCGTCGAGACGGGCGGCGCGGATCAGATCGTCGGGCATGGCGCGGAAGAACTGCAGGAACATGAAGATTGCAAACACCGAGATCGAGAAGGGCGCTACCAGGGCGGTATAGCTGTTCAGCAGCGACAGGCTGTTGAAGCCGACATAGAGCGGCAGCGCCGTTGCATGGATCGGGATCAGCAGTCCGAGCATGACCAGCACCATCATAGTGCGCGCGGCCGGAAATTTCAGCTTCGCCATGGCATAGGCACAGGGAATGGCGATCAGCACCTGGAAAAAGAAGATCAGGCCGCAGACGAGGACGCCGTTGAGCAGCAGCGTGCCCATCGGCACCTTGCTCAACGCATGGGTGATGTTCTCGACGTAGAAGAAATGCGTCGGGATGAGGTTCAGCGCCGAAGTGAAGATATCGTCCTGCGCCTTGCCGGCGGTCGAGATCATGAAGATGTAGGGTGCCAGGAAGACGAGCGAGCCTGCCATCAGCACCGAGAGGCGCAGGATGCGGCCGGGAGTGAAGCCTGTCGAGGTCATGTGTAATGCACCTGCCGGTCTTGGACGCGATATTGCAGGAAGGTCAGCACAACGAGGATGGCGAGGAACACCGTCGTCATGGCCGAGGCGTAGCCGACGCGGAGATAGACGAAGCCTTCCTGGTAGATGGTGAAGAGCAGCACTTCCGAGGCATGGTTCGGGCCGCCTTCGGTCAGCATCTTGACGGTATCGAAAACCTTGACGGCATTGATGATGCTGATCGTCGTGACGAACAGCGTCGTCGGTCCGAGCATCGGCCAAGTTACGAGCCAGAAACGGTCCCACGCCGCTTTTGCGCCGTCGACTTCGGCCGCTGCATAGAGTTCGCGCGGGATGGCGGTAAGGCCGGCGAGGAACAGCACCATGTTGAAGCCGACCGATTGCCAGACGCCGATGATCGACAGGCTGTAGAGCGCAGTCGCCGACGAGCCGAGCCAATTCGGGCCGCGCACGCCGATCTCGGCCAGAAGCGCATTGATCGGCCCGATGGTCGGGTGAAAAAGATATTGCCAGACGGTTGCCATCGCAACGATCAGCGAGGCGACGGGCAGGAAGTAGGCCGTGCGGAAGAAGCTGCGGCCGATGCCTTCGCTCTCGATCAGCAAGGCGACGCCGAGGCCGAGTACGATCGAGATCGGTGCGACGATCGCCGTATAGACCGTCGTGTTCCAGAGGGACTTCACGAAGGCGCGATCGTGCAGCAGGTGCGCATAGTTCTCAAAAGCAACGAAACGCAGGCTCTTGTCGCCGAGCTGGAAATCCGTGAAACCGAGGAAGACGACGGCGATAATCGGCATCAGGATGAAGAGCACGATCAGGATGATGGCGGGCAGGGCGAACAGCAATGCCGTGCGGGCCTCGCTGCGTTCGCGTGCCGCTGCCGACTGCATGGGCAGGGAGGTGGCGGCGATGCTAGCCATGCGCCTTCTCCCGGGCGGCGTCGACGGTCGTGGGCCTCGCGCGCAGGCGGCGACCGTCTTCGGCGAAGACCAGGGCCTGTTCAGCCGTCAGGGTCAGCGCAACGGGCATGCCGGCGGAAAGACCGGCGACTTCGGCCGGTGCGAGCTTGACGACCATGGTTTCGCCGATGGCGTCGAGCTTGGCATAAAGGATGACTTCGGAGCCAAGGAACTCCATGCGCTCGATATGGGCTGCGAGCGCATCCTGGCGGCCCTGGGTGAGCCGTACGAATTCCGGGCGGATGCCGAGCGTCACGTTGTTGCCAGCAATGCTGCCGTCTTCGAGCGCAAGCCGGATGCCGCCGAAGGCGACGATGCCGTTTTCAGCCAGAGCCGGCAAAAGGTTGATGCGCGGCTGGCCGACGAAGCGGGCGACTTCGACATGAGCCGGATCGTCATAGATCGTCCGGGGAGAGGCGAGCTGCAGCAATTGTCCGCCGATCATGACGGCGACGCGATCGGCCATCGACAGCGCCTCGGCCTGATCGTGCGTGACGTAGACCGTGGGCACGCCGGCGCGGCGATGCAGATCGACGATCTCGCCGCGGGCATGGACGCGCAGGTTGGCGTCGAGATTGGAAAGCGGCTCGTCCATGAGAAAGACGGCGGGGCGGCGCACCATGGCGCGGGCAAGCGCCACGCGCTGACGCTGGCCGCCGGACATCTGGCCAGGCTTGCGGTCGAGCAGGTGATCGATCTTCAGCGAGACGGCCATTTCGCGGACATCACGGATGATGCCGGTGCGGGCGGCCCGCTGGCCGGGGATCAGCGAGCCGATGAAGGGCAGGCGCTGGACGCGCGACAGCCGGCGCATGGCGAGCGGCACGGCGATGTTTTCCGAGGCTGTCAGATGCGGATAGAGCGCATAGGACTGAAAGACCATGGCGATATTGCGATCCGCCGCGGCGACGCCGGAAACGTCGCTACCGCCGAGGATAATTTCGCCGCTGTCGGCATGATCAAGGCCCGCGAGGATGCGCAGCAGCGTGCTCTTGCCGCAGCCGGACGGCCCGACGAGGGCAATGAATTCGCCGGGCTCTACGTCGAGGTCGACGCCTTTGAGGATGGCGTTGCCGCCGAAGGATTTGGCGATGCGGCGAAGCGAAAGCGCACTCATTCGGTCGGCTCCTTCTGTGTCTTGGGTGCTGCCTGCGGATAGACTTCCATAACGACGTCATCGAGGAAGTAAGCCGTCATGCCGGGTACGGCGACGAGCTCGGTCGATACGGTCTCGCCAAGCTCGTGAATTGCGGCGCCGATCAGCCGTTCGCCTGGCATTTCGCGTTCCATCTTGTCGAGGATGAAGGCGCCGGGCGGTGCCCATACCAGCTTCGTGTCGTTGAACCGGCCTTCCCAGGTCCAGTGCAGGTGGCCGCTGCCGAAGAGGGCAACATCATGGGCCGAGATCAGATCATAGAGCCGGCGGCGCTGCGCCGGGCGCACACTCCAGTAGCCGGTATCGCCCTCATCCGGTGCATCGACGAAGAGCGGCTTATGGGCGAAGAGGGCGATGCGGCGGTCGCCACGGCCTTCGAGCATGTCCTGCAGCCAGTCGAACTGCTTCTGTTCCTCGGCATCCTCGAAGCCCATCAGCAGGCTGTTGAGGCCGATCAGCCGCCAATTGGCGACATCCTTCGCCCAATAATCGGGGCCGACGAGACGGCGCCAGCGCGCCAGCCGCTCGGGATTGACGGGCTGATAGGAACCGGGCAGGTGGCCGACATCGTGATTGCCGGGGATGATGAGCATCGGCATGGAAACCTGCCGCATCATCTCCATGGAAAAGAGGAGGTCTTCGTCCTTGTCGGCGCCGTCGACGCTGAGATCGCCGGTATGGACGATTAGATCGGCGCCAGTTGCCTCGATCCATCTCGTCAGCGGCTCCCAATTGCCGTTGAAATGCGGCTTGTTGGGGCTCAAATGCGTGTCGGTGATCTGGATGATCTTCAAGGCGCGTCTCCGAAAATCTTAAGGGAGAGCGCTTTCAGAGGAAATTTTCTTCAGAACCGGCGCTTCCTGCCGCCCTGTTTAGAATGCCCTGATGTCAGTTAGGTAACGGGTCTTTTCATCTGTTTTTCAGTTTTGTCACATCACCGTCAAATGGCGCCGGTGCCTGTCATATGCCTGATTGAGACACTATACGTCTGCTTTCGGGATGCTATAGATCGCTGCCGAAGGGAAATAGAGATGTCAGACGAACAAAGCCGTATCACCGCACTCGAAGAACTGGTGGCCTATCAGGCAAAGACGATCGAGGAGCTGTCCGATCAGGTGGCGGAGCAGTGGAAAGTGATCGAGCAGACGCGGCAGAAGCTCGACCGGCTGACCGAACGCTTCCTGACGCTGGAAGAACAGAGCCTAGACGCGCCGGCCATCACCAAGCCGCCGCACTATTGAGCGGCTTTGCCGGCATAGCCCAATCAGCGCACGGCCCGCACATCCGGCAGTAACGCATCATCACGTTTCGGTGTTCACGCGCCCGTGCGTAACAAAATGCCCTGCGCTCCCGTATCCCGTGGTGACGAGAGATTTTATAATCTCTGCCGAAAGGAGATCATTATGAACGGTGCATCGAGAGATACGATCCGCAGGCGCTTGCCGCGTGTTGCCCGTCCGGTGGCCTTTGCAGCCGGTGCGGTCTTACTTGCCGGCGTAGCGTTCCAATTCATCAGCAGCGCCTCTGCCGAAGATGCGCGCGTCATTCCGGCGCCGGCCGTGGATGAGAAGCCGGGTTCCGGCGGCACGGAGACCACCGTGCTTGCGGGCGGTTGTTTCTGGGGCGTGCAGGGCGTGTTCCAGCACGTCAACGGCGTCATCAGCGCGACGTCGGGCTATACCGGCGGCAACAAGAACGCGGCTCACTATGAGATGGTGAGCACCGGCGATACCGGCCATGCCGAATCCGTGCGCATCGTCTTCGACCCGCACAAGATCAGCTATGGGCATCTGCTGCAAATCTACTTCTCCGTCGTCCATGATCCGACGGAGCTCAACTATCAGGGGCCGGATAGCGGCACGCAGTATCGTTCAGCAATCTTCCCGACCAATGCCGAACAGGCCAACGTCGCCAAGGCCTATATCGACCAGCTCAATCACGCCAAGGTTTTCGATGCGGCTGTCGTCACCAAGATCGAGCCGGCACGGCAATTCTATGCGGCCGAGGATTATCATCAGGATTTCCTGACGACACATCCCAACTATCCCTACATCGTCATCAACGACCTGCCGAAGATCAAGAACCTGCAGCGCATTTTCCCGAAAGACTATCGCGCCGATCCGGTTTTGGTCGAAGCGAATGCGTCGGCGAATTGATCCAGAACGCCGCAATCTGAGCGGAAATCGCCCATGACAATGCGAGACCGGCAAAAATATTTGCCGGTCGATGGAATAGGATCGGCTCTGCTTCCGTATATTGGGGTATGGAACGCAAAGGACGAACATTCGATGTTTTGGGGCAGCTCGGTTCGCTGAGACGCTATGCCCGTTCGCTCGTCCGCAATGCGGATGAGGCAGAAGATCTGGTGCATGATGCGCTGGTCAAGGCTTATGAGCGAAAATCCTCTTTCCGGCGTGGCGCGAACCTGCGCACCTGGCTTCTCTCGATTCTGCACAATGCCCACATCGACCGCTTGCGCCAGGTTCGCTCGCTCAATCGCCGGCATGAAGAGGCCGCCGCCGAATTCGACCAGGCTCTGCCGGCCTCGCAGGATCATGTTGTGCGCCTGAAACAGGTACGCAATGCCTTCTTCAACCTGCCGGAAGAACAGCGCGAAGCGCTGCATCTCGTGGCGATCGAGGATCTTTCCTATCAGGAGGCGGCATCCGCACTCGGCATTCCCGTCGGTACGCTGATGTCGCGCATCGCCCGCGCTCGCGCCAGCCTGAGGGATTTCGAGAATACATCACCTGTGGTTTCGCATCTTCGGCTCATCGAAGGAGGCGGCAATGAAAACAATTGATCCCGTCATCGACGCAGATCTCGATGCCTATGTCGATGGTGAGCTGACCGTCGCGCGCCGCGTCGAGGTGGAATCCTACCTGTCGGAGCATCCCGCGATTGCCGCCAAGGTCATGGCCGATATGAGCATCCGCGGCGAGCTGCGTATGGCGCTGGCCGGCGAAGGGCTGGCGGCGAAAGCGGAAACTCGTGAAGCTGCGCGGCGGCTGGAGCGCGGGCTGGCTTATGGCCGGGTACTGGGCTCGTTCCAGCGGGTCGCCGCCGTCGCCATGCTGATGGCGGCTGGCTGGGTTGCGCATACGTCCTTCGGCGCCTTTACCGCGAGCGAAGTCAATGCATCCGTTCCGGCGCCGGCTTTCGTCGATGATGCCGTGCGGGCCTACCGGGCGACGGTCTTGCGCGACACGATGAAGTCACAGCCGGCGCATGCAGCCTACAATCCGGACGAAATCCGCGCATCGACGGCGATCGTCCTGCCGGAACTGCCGCAAGGCTGGCGCGTCACCGATGCGCAGATCTATCCGTCCGATTTCGGTCCGAGCGTCGAAATGACGATCGATGCCGGCGAAGGCAGTCAATTGTCGCTGTTTGCCGTCCGTCCGGGCAATTTTGCCGTTCAGAAGGTCAGCCATGCCAAGCGTGACGATATCCAGGCTGCCTACTGGCAGATCGGTGAGGTTGCTTACGCGCTGATCGGTGACGGCAAGACTGCCGAACTCGATGGCGAGGCCGAAAAGCTCGCCCGCAGTCTCTACTAGTTTTGTATCAAAGAAAGATGGAGAACGACTATGAACCCGACAAATCCGCGATACGGCTATGGAGCCGCCGCCGGCTCGCAGGCGCTCTTCGATGAAGGTCTGCGCAAGCATATGCTGCGCGTCTATAATTACATGGGCATCGGCCTTGTCGTGACCGGTATCGTCGCACTGATCGTCGGCACGACGCCGGCGCTCTATGTGCCGATCTTCCAGACGCCGCTGAAGTGGGTCGTCATGCTGGCGCCGCTCGCCTTCGTGCTGTTCTTCTCATTCCGCATTCAATCGATGTCGGCGAGCGCCGCGCAGACGATGTTCTGGGCCTTCTGCGCCGTCATGGGCCTGTCGCTCGCTTCGATCTTCCTGGTGTTCACCGGCACCAGCATCGCGCGGACCTTCTTCATCGCCGCAACGATGTTCGGCGCGACCAGCCTTTACGGCTACACGACCAAACGTGATCTCTCCAATATCGGCTCGTTCCTGATGATGGGCCTGTTCGGTGTGATCATCGCCAGTGTGGTGAATATCTTCCTGGGTTCAAGTGCGCTGCAATTCGCGATCTCGGTCATCGGCATTGTCGTCTTCGTCGGTCTGACCGCTTGGGATACACAGAACATCAAGGAACAGTATGCCGAAAACTATGACCAGGAATCGTCACAGAAACTGGCCGTCTTCGGCGCGCTGTCGCTCTACCTGAACTTCGTCAACATCTTCCAGCTTCTCCTGAATTTCACGGGCGAGCGGGAGTAACGCTGACAAGAGATTGCGTCTCCCTGGGGGTTTAAAGGGACTCATGACGCGCCTGCGGTATCTGCGCCGATACCGCAGGCGCACTTTTTTGAGATCAGGAAGCGGCGCGCTCGTCCAGCCGGGCGCACAGCATGCTCCGAGGCAACAGCATGTTCGGCGTATGTTTGGGCAGTCCCGTGGGAATGGGATCGGCGTCTGTGCCATCTACCGGAAAGCTTGATCATTTAGATCGTTCCAAATTTCGATGGCGATATTTCGAACGATCGAGAGTCGAGCAGGCAATGCCTCTCTTGCGGCGCAACCAAAATATACTGCATATTTTCCATGAGGTTCGTGAGCGCGCTCATTCATCTCCGAATTTACCCATTGACAAAATTTGGAACGTTCCAAATAATCACCGCATAAAAGGATTTGAAGCCCGCGGGGAGACGGATGAGCAAGGGACGGGTCACGGTCATCGATATTGCGCACGCCGCCGGCGTGTCGAAGTCGACTGTGTCTCTCGTTCTGCAGGGCAGTTCGCTGGTCAATGAGACGACGCGAGCCAAGGTGAACGCGGTGATCCGCGAGCTTGGATACGTCTACAATCGCGGAGCCGCCAATCTGAGGCAGGCGAAGTCGAAGATCGTCGGCATCGTCGTCAACGATCTCACCAACAGCTTCTTTGCCGAGCTCGCCGTCGGTGTCGACATGGTCGTGCAGTCGGCCGGCTATGTGCAGTTTCTGTCCAATACCGGCGAGAGCATAGACCGGCAGCGGGAGGTCGTCGCCTCGATGCGCGAGCACGGCATTTCCGGCCTGATCGTCTCGCCGGCGCGCGGCACGGAAGCGGCCGATTTCAAGTCGCTCACCAATGCCGGCATTCCGGTGGTGATCGTCGTGCGTAATATCCCCGGGGCAAAGGTTTCATCGCTAGTGTCGGACAATTTTGCCGGCGCATCGGCGGCGGTGGAGCATCTGGCCGGTCTCGGTCATCGCCGCATTGCCTTCATGGGTGGCTTTGCCAATACCGCCGTTTTTGCCGAACGGCTTGGCGGCTATCGTGAGGCGTTGGCCAAGGCGGGAATGGCTTTCGACGACGATCTAGTCGTTGCCACCGCGCCGTCGCGCGCCGGCGGCGTGGAAGCGGTCGGCCGCGCCATGCTGCTCGCCCACAAGCCGACAGCGGCCGTATGTTTTAACGATGCGGTCGCCTTTGGCGTCTGCGATGGCCTGAGGGCACGACGGATGGAGCCGGGCGTCGATTTTGCGGTGGTCGGTTTCGACGATGTGATCGAGGCCGAGAGTGCGGTACCCGCGCTGACGACGGTTTCGGTGGATCCGCAGGGCATGGGCCGGCGCGCGGCTCAGTTGCTCCTGAAGCAGATCAATTCCGGCAAGGTGGAGGCAGAGGCGATCGTCAGCGCCGTGCGGTTGGTGGTGCGCCAGAGCTGCGGGGCTGGGCTGGATACAACGGCTAGGAGGGTCGTGTCATGAGCGGAGGTGTCAAATGGGGCTTGATCGGCGCAAGCACGATCGCTCGCGAGTGGATGATCGGCGCAATTCGCGCGACCGGCGGAGATGTTGTCTCCGTCATGAGCACGGACGCGGAGCGCGGCCAGGCCTATGCGGCTGAGAACGGGATTGCCAAATCGGTGACGGATGTGGCCGATCTCGTGAGCGATCCCGATGTCGATGCCGTCTACATCTCCACGACCAATGAATTGCATCGCGACCAGACCTTGGCAGCGGTCAAGGCCGGCAAGCATGTGCTCTGCGAAAAGCCACTGGCGCTGACGCTGGACGATGCGCGGCTCATGGTACAGGCGGCAAAGGGTGCCGGTGTGATCATGGGCACCAACCATCATCTGCGCAATGCCGCCAGCCACCGCGCGATGCGGGAGGCAATCGTAGCCGGCCGGATCGGCAAGCCGCTAAGCGCCCGGGTTTTCCACGCCGTCTATCTGCCGCCGCATTTGCAGGGTTGGCGGCTGGACAAGCCGCAAGCGGGCGGTGGCGTCATTCTCGATATCACCGTTCACGATGCGGACACGCTGCGCTTCATTCTGAACGACGATCCGGTGGAAGCGATCGCGCTTGGTCAGAGCG
Source organism: Rhizobium sp. CB3090 (assembly GCF_029714285.1). Lineage (NCBI taxonomy): Bacteria > Pseudomonadati > Pseudomonadota > Alphaproteobacteria > Hyphomicrobiales > Rhizobiaceae > Rhizobium > Rhizobium sp. CB3090. The sequence goes on along the minus strand of NZ_CP121662.1, from coordinate 2,873,635 downwards.
GCGGTATGAGCAAAGCGGGGCTTGAGGACGCCGTCATGGGGGCTTTGCGTTTCAAATCCGGCGTCATCGCGCAGTTCCACGATGGCTTTACCACGAAATATGCGGAGACCGGCTTCGAGGTGCACGGCACCGACGGCTCGCTGATTGGCCGCAATGTCATGACACAGCGGCCTGTCGGTCATGTCTTCCTGCGCGACCGTAATGGCGAAACCGAGCTGCCGCTTGATCACCGCAATCTTTACGAGATTGCGCTTGCTGCCTTTCATGCCGCTATCGAGGGCCGGGGAAAGCCGTCAGCCACCGGCGAGGATGGCGTGTGGTCGCTGGCAACAGGGCTTGCCGTCGTCAAATCGGCCGCAACCGGCGAAGCCGCCAAGATCGATCCAGGACTTTGAGCATCGCAATGAACAAGCACATCACTCCCGCCGAGGCGGCTGCCCTGATCCCTGATGGCGCCATCGTTTCCGTCTCATCTTCGAGCGGCCTCGGGTGCCCGGACCTGATGCTGAAGGCGATCGGCGAGCGTTTCGACGCGACCGGCCATCCGCGTGACTTGACGACGCTGCACCCGATCGCCGCGGGCGATATGAGCGGCATCAGGGGTGTCGATCACATCGCCAAGAAGGGTCTCCTGAAGACGATCATCGGCGGCTCCTATCCGTCCGGGCCGTCCAGTTCGGAACCGCCGTTGATATGGCAGATGATCGGCAACAACGATGTCGCGGCCTATAATATTCCGTCCGGCATTCTCTTCGACATGCATCGTGAGGCCGCCGCCAAACGTCCCGGCGTCTTGACCAAGGTCGGCCTCGACACTTTCGTCGACCCGGAACGCGAGGGCTGCGCCATGAATGCGGCAGGCGCGGCTGAGCCGGTGGTGAAGCGTATCCGCTTCGAGGGTGAAGACTGGCTCTATTTCAAGGCGATCGCGCCGCAGGTGGCGATCATACGGGCTACGACCGCCGATGAACGCGGCAATCTCACCTATGAGCACGAGGGCGCCTATCTCGGCGGGCTCGATCAGGCGCTTGCCGCCCGCAACAATGGCGGCATCGTCATCGCGCAGGTCAAGCGCTTTGCCAAGGAAGGCTCGCTGAAACCGCATGACGTGCGTATCCCTGGCGTTCTCGTCGACTACATCGTCGTTGATCCGGATCAGAAGCAGACGACTCAGACGCTTTATGATCCGGCGATCTCGGGCGAAATCTTTCGGCCGCTCGACAGTTTTCGCGTGCCGGAATTCAACGTTCAGAAAGTCATCGCCCGGCGGGTGGCGCAGGAGCTGCAAGCCGGCAGTGCAGTCAATCTCGGCTTCGGCATTTCGGCCAATGTGCCGCGCATCCTCATGGAAGAGGGGTTGCATGGTGCGGTCACCTGGGTGATCGAGCAAGGGGCGGTCGGCGGCGTGCCGCTGCTCGATTTTGCCTTCGGCTGCGCCTCCAATGCCGATGCCTTTATGCCGTCGCCCTATCAGTTCACCTATTTTCAGGGCGCCGGTTTCGACGCTTCGCTTCTCTCCTTCCTGGAGATCGGCCGCGACGGTTCGGTCAATGTTTCCAGGCTCAGCTTCCGGCCGCATGTGACGGCGGGTGCCGGCGGCTTCGTCGATATCACGGCGCGAGCGAAGAAGATCGTTTTCTCCGGCATGTTCAATGCCGGTGCGAAGCTCGGTGTCGGCGATGGCCGACTGATCATCGAGAAGGAAGGCAAGCTGAAGAAGCTGGTGAATGCGGTCGAACACGTCACTTTCTCCGGCCCACGCGGCGTCGCGCAGGGGCAGGATATCACCTATGTCACCGAACGCTGCGTGATGAAGCTGACCCCGGATGGCCTGCTGCTGACGGAGATCGCGCCGGGCGTCGATTTGGAGGCGCATATTCTCGATCAGTCGGAATTCCCGCTGCTCGTCTCCGACCGGCTGAAGGTGATGGATGCGGCTTTGTTCCATGAGGCGCCGATCGGTCTGACGCTGCCTGCGAAAGCGCGCCGTGTTCTGGAAGGGGCACGCCATGGGTGAGGTCAAGGTTTCCGTTGAAGGTTCCATCGCGATAATCACCATCTCGCGGCCGGAAAAGCTCAACGCCTTCGATATCGACATGCTGAAGGCACTGGCGACTGCCTGTGACGACGTGGAGGCTGATGGTTCCGTGCGGGTCGCGATCCTCACCGGCGAAGGCAAGGCTTTTTCGGCCGGCGGCGACGTCAACGCCTGGGGTGGCATGGCGGCCAACGAGTTCGGTCATGCCTGGGTGCGTTTCGGTCATCGTGTCTTCGAGCGGCTGGCAACACTCCGCATGCCCGTGATCGCGGCATTGAACGGTCATGCGCTTGGCGGAGGGCTGGAGCTGGCGGCGGCGGCCGATATCCGCATTGCGGAACGCCAGATCAGGATCGGCCTGCCGGAGACAAGCCTCGGCATGGTGCCCGGTTGGTCTGGTACGCAGCGGCTTACCAAACGGTTTGGCGCGCAGATCGTGCGGCGCATGGTGCTGGGCGGAGAGATGTTTTCCGCCGAGGAGGCACGCGGCTTCGGTCTCGTGGATGCCGTCGTCGAAACGGGAACGGTGCTCGCCGCCGCCAGGGATTACGCAGCACGGATCGCCGCGCGCGGGCCGGCGGCGCTGGAGATTGCGAAGCTGATGATCGCCTCCGCCAATGGTGAGGATAATGGCTCGGCTGTAGAGGCGTTGGGATCGATCCTGGTCGCCAAGACCGGCGACCTCAAGGAGGGCGTTGCGGCCTTTGCCGGCAAACGCGCTGCCGAATTCAAGGGAGAATGGTGATGACGGTCCTTGTGAAGCCGCAGGCGCTGCCCGATGTCAAAGTGCGTGACTTCAAGATGCTGATCGACGGCAAATGGGTCGAAGGCGTCGAGACCGGTACAATCGAGCGCGTGGCGCCGAGCCATGGCGTCACCGTCAGCCGCTACAAATCCGCGACTAAGGACGATGCGCATCAGGCGATTGCCGCTGCACGCAGGGCGTTCGACCACGGTCCCTGGCCGCGCATGACGGCGGCGGAGCGCTCCAATATCCTGCTGAAAGCTGCCGATATGATTTCGGCGCGGGCTGAAGAACTCGCCTACCTCGATGCGATCGAGGCCGGCAAGCCGATCACGCAGGTCCGCGGTGAGATCGCCGGTTCGGCCGATATCTGGCGCTATGCGGCCGCGCTTGCCCGGGATCTGCATGGCGAGAGCTACAATACGCTTGGCGACGGCATGATGGGCGTCGTGCTGCGCGAAGCGATCGGGGTCGTGTCGATCATCACGCCTTGGAATTTCCCATTCCTTATTGTAAGTCAGAAGTTACCATTTGCGCTTGCTGCGGGATGCGCGGCAGTGGTCAAGCCGTCCGAGCTGACGTCAGGTTCGACGCTGGTGCTTGGCGAAATCCTGATGGAGGCCGGCGTGCCGGCCGGTGTCGTCAATATCCTCGTCGGTACGGGTGCCGATGTCGGTGCGCCAATGACCAGCCATCCGGACGTCGACATGATCTCCTTCACCGGTTCGACCGGTGTTGGGCGGCTGACCATGGCGAGCGCGGCGCAGACGCTGAAGAAAGTCTCGCTCGAACTCGGCGGCAAGAACCCGCAGATCGTCTTTCCCGACGCCAATCTCGACGAGTTCGTCGATGCCGCGGTGTTCGGCGCCTATTTCAACGCCGGCGAGTGCTGCAATGCCGGTTCGCGGCTGATCGTCCATCGTGATATCGCCGAGGATGTCACGGCGCGTATCGCCAGCCTGTCGGAAAAGGTGAAGGTCGGCGACCCGCTCGATCCTTCCACGCAAGTCGGGGCAATCATCACGCCGCAGCATCTGCAGAAGATTCAAGGCTATGTCTCCGGCGCGGCAAGGAGCGGCGCAATAGTAGCGCATGGCGGCAGCCAGATCGATTTCGGCTTTGGCCAATATATGGCACCGACCATCCTCGCGGATGTCAAACCGGAGATGGCGGTGGCGAAGGAGGAGGTGTTTGGACCGGTGCTTTCCGTGCTGACCTTTGACACGACCGAGGATGCGATCCGCATCGCCAATTCCATCGATTATGGCCTTTCCGCCGGTGTCTGGAGCCGCGATTTCGATACGTGCCTGACGATCGGGCGGCGGGTGCGGGCCGGCACGATCTGGATGAACACCTTCATGGATGGCGCAGCGGAATTGCCCTTCGGCGGCTATCGGCAATCGGGACTCGGGCGCGAGCTCGGCCGGCATGCGGTGGAGGATTATACCGAGACAAAAACGCTTAACATGCATATCGGCCGACGCACCGGCTGGTGGATGCCGAGGTGAGATGAATGTGCCTGTCGCATCTAACCAGTAGCAGTCGTGAACGCCTGGCGCAGTGCGGGATGTGACGTCTCAGATGTGTAACCGCGGCTGGGAGGCCGTGGCGGAATTGCTCTTCGGGAGGAGAGCAGAGCAAGGGAAAGCAGCGGGAGGAGGTCCTGTTGCGGACCTATCTAAAACCGGGAGGAGACTATGCGTAAATTGATGACATCAGTGGCTGCGGCTGCCCTTTTGATAACGGGTGCCGTGACCGTGGCGCATGCCACCGAAAGCGTCGAAGTCCTGCATTGGTGGACTTCGGGCGGCGAAGCGGCGGCATTGGAAGTCCTGAAGAAGGATTTGGAATCGAAGGGTATAGGCTGGGTCGATATGCCGGTCGCAGGCGGTGGCGGAACCGAGGCCATGACCGTGTTGCGCGCCCGCGTCACCGGCGGTAACCCGCCGACCGCCGTGCAGATGCTCGGCTTCGACATCCTCGACTGGGCCAAGGAAGGTGCGCTCGGCAATCTCGATGAGGTCGCCAACAAGGAAGGCTGGGACAAGGTCGTCCCGGCCGCCCTGCAGAAGTTCTCCAAATATGACGGTCACTGGATCGCGGCGCCTGTGAACGTCCACTCCACCAACTGGGTGTGGATCAACAAGGAGGCGCTGGATAAGGCCGGGGGAAAGGTACCGGCGAATTGGGACGAGCTGATCGCGCTTCTCGACAATTTCAAGAAGCAGGGCATCACGCCGATCGCCCATGGCGGCCAGGCCTGGCAGGATGCGACGATCTTCGACGCCGTCGTGCTCTCGCTCGGCAACGACTTCTACAAGAAGGCCTTCATCGACCTCGATCCCGATACGCTCGGCAGCCCGAAGATGAAGGAGGCCTTCGACCGCATGACGAAGCTGCGCTCCTATGTCGATGACAACTTCTCCGGCCGCGACTGGAATCTTGCCTCCGGCATGGTCATCGAAGGCAAGGCCGGCCTGCAGTTTATGGGCGACTGGGCCAAGGGCGAGTTCCTGAAGGCGAAAAAGGTGCCGGGCAAGGATTTCGTCTGCATCCGCTTCCCAGGAACGCAGGGCTCGGTAACCTTCAACTCCGACCAGTTCGCGATGTTCAAGGTGTCCGCCGACAAAGTCCCGGCTCAGATGCAGATGGCGTCCTCGATCGAAAGCCCGACATTCCAGTCGGCCTTCAACGTCGTCAAGGGCTCGGTTCCGGCCCGCACCGACGTTCCGGATACCGCCTTCGACGATTGCGGCAAGAAGGCGATCAAGGATCTGGCCGAAGCCAACAAGAACGGCACGCTGATGGGCTCCATGGCCCACGGCCATGCCAATCCGGCCGCCGTCAAGAACGCGATCTATGACGTCGTGACCCGCGAATTCAATGGCGATCTGTCGTCGGATGATGCGGTCAAGGAACTCGTTTCGGCGGTTGCGGCGGCGAAGTAGGATAGTTCGGAGCAAGCCGCCCCCCTCATCCGCCCTTCGGGCACCTTCTCCCCGAGGGGAGAAGGGGATGGGTGCACCTCCCGTCGTCCCTCGATCTCTTTCTCTTTCGAGGGCACGGGTGCCTCTCCCCTCGGGGAGAGGGCTAGGGTGAGGGGGTGCTTGCCCCGCTCGCAGTTCGCATATTTGGAACCGCGTCCATTCGGGACGCGTTAAAACTGGTGTTCGACCCATGAACAGTCGCAGCCGAATGCAGGAGCTGTTGCCAAAGCTGGTGCTGGCCCCGAGCTTCGTCGTCATTCTGATCTTCGTATATGGCTTCATCGCCTATACCGGCTACCTGTCGCTGACCGACAGCAAGATGCTGCCGTCCTATAACCTCATCGGCTTTGCCAACTACAGCAAGCTCTGGGCGCTGCCGCACTGGTGGCGGGCGATCACCAATCTCGGTATCTTCGCCTCGTTCTATATCGTCATCTGCTCGGTGCTCGGCCTCGCTTTGGCAATCCTGCTCGATCAGAAGATTCGCGCCGAAGGGCTGCTGAGGCCGATCTATCTCTATCCGATGGCGCTGTCATTCATTGTCACCGGGACGGCATGGAAATGGTTCCTCGATCCCGGCATCGGGCTTGAGAACACCATGCATCTCTGGGGCTGGGAGAGTTTTTCCTTCACCTGGATCAAGGATTCGAAGATGGCGATCTATTGCGTCGTCATCGCCGCCGTTTGGCAGTCCTCGGGCTTCGTCATGGCGATGTTCCTTGCCGGACTTCGCGGTGTCGACAACGAGATCATCAAGGCGGCGCAGATCGACGGCGCGTCGGCGATCACCACCTACCGCCGCATCATCATTCCGCTGATGCGGCCGGTATTCCTTTCGGCTTTCGTCGTGCTCGCCCATCTCGCGATCAAGGCCTATGACCTGATCATCGCGCTGACCGGCGGCGGGCCGGGGCAGGCGACCGAATTGCCGGCCACCTTCATGTATTCCTACACCTTCACCCGCAACCTGATGGGCATCGGCGCCTCGTCGGCGATCATCATGCTGGCGATGATCTTCGCCATCATCATTCCCTATCTCTATTCGGAAATCGGCGGAGGGAAACGCACATGAGCAGACCCAATCCGCAAAACGCCATCTCGCACGGCAAGCTGACCCGCGGGCTGATCTATGCGGCACTGATCCTATTTGCCGTCTATTACCTGTTGCCGCTCTATGTGATGCTGGTCAATTCCTTCAAGCCGCTCGAAGAGATCCGGCAAGGCGGCATGCTGAACCTGCCGCAGACCTGGACGATCCAACCATGGATTTCGGCCTGGTCGACGGCGCAGATCGGCGTGCAGCCGACGGGGCTCAGGCCCTTTTTCATCAACTCGATCCTGATGGTCGTGCCCGCCGTCGCGATCTCCACCATGGTCGGCGCGCTGAACGGCTACGTGCTGACGAAATGGCGCTTTCGCGGTGCTGAAATCTTCTTCGGCATGCTGCTGCTTTCCTGCTTCATCCCGTTCCAGATCGTGCTGATCCCGATGGCGCGCATCCTCGGATTCTTCGGCATTGCCGGAACCATCTGGGGACTGATCCTCGTCCATATCGTCTACGGCCTCGGCTTCACCACGCTTTATTTCCGCAATTATTATGAGGCGTTTCCGACCGAGCTGGTGCGTGCCGCGCAGATCGACGGGGCCAGCTTCTTCCAGATTTTCCGGCGTATCCTGCTGCCGTCCTCCGGGCCGATCATCGTCGTCTCCGTCATCTGGCAGTTCACCAATATCTGGAACGACTTCCTGTTTGGAGCTTCGTTCTCCGGACCCTATTCGACGCCGATGACGGTTGCGCTCAACAATCTCGTCAGCTCATCGACTGGCGTCAAGGAATACAATGTCCACTTCGCGGGCGCAATCCTCGCGGCCCTGCCAACCCTCATCGTCTACATCGTCTCCGGCCGGTTTTTCGTCCGCGGCCTGATGTCCGGCGCCGTCAAGGGATAAGACCATGTCCTTCCTGAAAATCACCAATCTGCGCAAATCCTACGGATCGCTCGAGATCCTGAAGGACATCAATATCGAGATCGAAAAGGGCGGGTTTCTCGTGCTCGTCGGCCCGTCCGGCTGGGGCAAGTCCACCCTGCTCAACACCATCGCCGGGCTGGAGCCGATCACTTCTGGCGACATCGCCATTGCCGGCCGCTCGGTCAACGGCCTGCCGCCATCGCAACGCGACATCGCCATGGTGTTCCAATCCTATGCGCTCTATCCGAACATGACGGTTGCCGGCAATATCGCCTTCGGCATGGAAATCCGCAAAGTTCCGAAGGAAGAACGCGAGAAGGCGATCAAGCAAGTGGCCGACATGCTGCAGATTGGGCATCTGCTCGACCGCAAGCCCAGCCAGCTTTCCGGCGGCCAGCGCCAGCGCGTCGCCATGGGCCGGGCGCTGGTGCGTGATCCGCAGGTTTTCCTCTTCGATGAGCCACTCTCCAACCTCGATGCCAAGCTGCGCGTCGACATGCGCACCGAGATCAAGCGCCTGCATCAGCGTATGAAGACGACGATCGTCTACGTGACACATGACCAGATCGAGGCGATGACGCTGGCGACCAAGATCGCCGTCTTGAAGGACGGTGTGTTGCAGCAATTCGGAACGCCGGCGGAAATCTATAACCACCCCGCCAATACGTTTGTCGCGGACTTCATGGGCTCGCCCGCCATGAACCTGCTGACGGCGACGGTCGAGAGCGGGCCGACGGGATTGCAGGTGTCGCTCGACCGGCCGAACGGTGCCGCCCCCCTGAAGCTGCCGGTCAACGGCAGCGGCGCTGCTCTCGGTGCCCATGCGGGCAGGGATGTGATCTTCGGCATCCGGCCGGAGGCATTGACCGACCTTGACGGTGCGGACCGCAATGCCCATTCGCTTGCCGAGGGTGACTGCCTGATCGAGGTCGTCGAGCCGGCGGGTTCGGACACTTTCGCGATCATCCGTCTCGGCGGCAAATCCGTCGTGGCGCGGCTGCGCGCCGACGCTCGCATCGCTGCCGGCCAGACGACGCGCCTTGCCTTCAACCTCGACAAGGCGGTGTTCTTCGATCCGCAGAGCCAAATTCGGATAGGATGAGCAGCGGCATGGAAGAACCGGATATCGTCATCATCGGCTCGGGGATCGGCGGCTCGACCGTTGCTTCCGGCCTTGCCGCCTCGGGCGCCAACATACTGATCCTCGAGGCCGGCGAGAGATTGGAGGACCGGCCGGAAAACCGCGACCAGCGGGCGATCTTCGTGCGCGGTCATTTCCGCCCGAAAGAGACCTGGTACGAGAAGGGCGGCAAGGGGTTCAATCCCGGCAACTATTACAATGTCGGTGGCAATTCGAAATTCTATGGCGCGGTGCTGATCCGCTACCGGCGCGAGGATTTCGAGGAGATGCGGCATCTGGACGGCGTATCACCGGCCTGGCCCTTTTCCTATGAGGAGCTGGAGCCCTGGTATAGCGAGGCGGAACAGCTCTATCAGGTCCGCGGCAGCCTTGGCGATGACCCATGGGAACCGCCGCATTCGCGGCCCTATCCGTTTCCACCGGTACCCGACGAGCCGGCGATCGCCAGTGTCCGCAAACGGCTGAAGGAAAATGGCATGCATCCGCATCCGCTGCCGTTGGGTGTCGATATCGACAAGTGGCTGCTCAAGGGCCGCACGCCATGGGACGCCCATCCGAACAGCGCCGACGGCAAGATGGACGCGGAGACCGTGGCGCTTGCCAAGGCTCTGCAATATCCAAACGTCAAGTTAAAGACCGGCGCACGCGTCACCCGGCTTCAAACCGCAGGTGACGGCCGGGCAATCGCGGCGGTGCATTATTCCTCCTATGGGGAGGCGCATATCGTGCGGCCGAAGCTGGTCATCCTTGCCGCCGGGGCGGTGCAGTCGGCGGTGCTGCTGCTTCGATCGGCTGACGATGCCAATCGGCGCGGGCTTGCCAATCGCTCGGATCAGGTCGGCCGCAACTTCATGAACCACAATTCCTCCGCCGTGCTGGCGATTTCGCCCTGGTATCGGAACGATTCGATCTATCAGAAGACCTTCGGCTTCAACGACTTCTATCTTTCGGATGGCGAAGGCGGACCGCCGCTCGGCAATGTCCAGCTTTTGGGGCGTGTTTCCGGCACGATCCTCAAGGCGAACATGCCGACCGTGCCGGAATGGTTGCTGCACAGGCTTTCCGCCCATGCCATCGATTTCTATGCCATGAGCGAGGATCTGCCGTCGCCGGAAAGCCGGATCATGGTCGAAGGCGACCGGATTGTGCTGCAATGGGTGCGCACCAATTGGCAGGCGCATCTCGATCTGGTGAGAAAGCTGAAGGGCGTACTGCGCAAGGCCGGTTTCCCGATCGTGCTGTCGCGTCCCTTCGACAAGCGCACGCCGTCGCATCAATGCGGCACGGTCAAGATCGGCAATGATGGCTCGGAGGCGCCGCTCGATATTTTCTGCAGGGCCTTCGATCATCCCAATCTGTTCGTTGTCGACGCCAGCTTTCTGCCGACTTCGGCGGCGGTCAATCCGGCGCTGACGGTAGCCGCTCAAGCGCTGCGCGTCGCCGATCATATCGTGCGGGAGGAGCTTCGGTCATGAAGGCAAGGCGCCCGGTCGCCGTCGTCACCGGCGGCCGCAAGGGGATTGGTTTCGGCATTGCGCAGGCGCTGGCCAGGAGCGGCTTCGATCTGACGATCACCGGCGTCGAGACGGAGCCGCCACTGGCGGAGCTCGCGGAATTGAAGGCGAGCGGCGGGCAGGCGATCTATTTGCCGTCGGATCTTGCCGATCTCTCGGGGCACGTGGCAACCGTCGAAGCGATCGGGGCGGCTTTGGGCGAGATCGATTGCCTCGTCAACAATGCCGGCATCAGCCCTGTCGTGCGCGGCGATTTCCTGGAGTTGGCGCCGGAGAATTTCGATCGGATCATCGATGTCAATCTGCGGGGTACGGTGTTTTTCACCCAGGCCGTCGTTCGTTCGATGCTCGCAGCAAAGATGTCGCCGACGCCGCGTTCGGTGATCAACATCACCTCTGTCTCGGCAGCGCTAAGTTCACCGGAGCGGCTGGATTACTGCATCAGCAAGGCCGGCCTTTCGACTTTCTCGCAGGGGCTGGCGCTGCGGCTGGCAGAGACCGGTATTGCCGTCTTCGAGGTCCGCCCCGGCATCATCCGTACCGACATGACGGCGCAGGTGTCGGAGAAATACGACGCATTGATAGACAGCGGGCTGGTGCCGATGAAGCGCTGGGGCGAGGCTAATGATGTCGGCAGCATCGTCGCGGCGCTGGCCAAAGGCGGTTTCGGCTTTGCCACGGGATCGGTGATTTCCGCGGATGGCGGGCTGGGTATTGGGAGATTGTGAGGGACTTACCCTCGCCCCATCGGGGAGAGGGTGGCGCGTAAGCGCCGGGTGAGGGGGCGTTGCACCGTAATGAGTATGCCGCGCCACTTCCCTAATCCGCCCTCCTGAGCTTGTCGATGGGCGGGCACCTTCTCCCCAAGGGGAGAAGGGGGAACGCGACCTCGTGCCGGGAAACCTATTCAATTTGAGGACGGGGAATGACCTACGACTACATCATCACCGGCGCTGGACCAGCGGGCTGCGTACTCGCCAACCGCCTGAGCGAGGACCCTTCGGTGAAAGTCCTCTTGCTGGAAGCCGGCGGTGGTGACTGGAATCCGTTGTTTCATATGCCGGCCGGCTTTGCCAAGATGACCAAGGGCGTGGCGAGCTGGGGCTGGGAGACGGTTCCGCAGAGGCATATGAAAGGTCGCGTGTTGCGCTATACGCAGGCCAAGGTGATCGGCGGCGGCTCCTCGATCAATGCGCAGCTTTATACGCGCGGCAATGCGGCCGACTACGATCTCTGGGCGTGCGAGAATGGTTGCGAAGGCTGGGACTATCGCAGCGTGCTACCCTACTTCAAGCGTGCCGAAGACAACCAGCGTTTTGCCGATGACTATCATTCCTATGGCGGGCCGCTCGGCGTTTCCATGCCGGTCTCAGCGCTGCCGATCTGCGACGCCTATATCCGCGCCGGCCAGGAGCTCGGCATTCCCTACAACCACGATTTCAACGGCAGACAGCAGGCGGGTGTGGGCTTCTATCAGTTGACGCAGCGTAATCGCCGCCGGTCGTCGGCTTCGCTTGCCTATCTTTCGCCGATCAAGGATCGGAAGAACCTGACGATCCGAACCGGCGCGCGGGTGGCGCGCATCGTGCTCGAAGGCCGTCGCGCTGTCGGCGTCGAAGTGGCGACGGACAAGGGCGTCGAGATTATCAGGGCTGGGCGGGAAGTGCTGGTCTCCTCCGGCGCCATCGGCTCGCCAAAGCTGCTGCTGCAATCAGGCATCGGCCCGGCCGATCATCTGACCTCGGTCGGTGTGCCTGTGGCGCATGATCTTCCCGGTGTCGGCGGCAATCTGCAGGACCACCTCGATCTTTTCGTCATTTCGGAATGCACCGGCGACCACACCTATGACAATGTCGCCAAGCTGCATCGTACGCTCTGGGCCGGCCTGCAATATCTGCTCTTCCGCTCCGGCCCCGTCGCCTCGTCGCTCTTCGAGACCGGCGGCTTCTGGTACGCCGATCCCGATGCCCGCTCGCCGGACATCCAGTTTCATCTCGGCCTCGGCTCCGGCATCGAGGCCGGCGTCGCGCGGCTGAAGAATGCCGGCGTGACATTGAATTCGGCCTATTTGCACCCGCGCTCACGTGGCACGGTGCGGCTCTCCTCGTCCGATCCATCAGCCGCTCCGCTGATCGATCCGAACTATTGGAGCGATCCGCATGATGTGAAGATGTCGCTCGAAGGCCTGCGGATTGCCCGCGAAATCATGAGCCAGGATGCGCTGAAACCCTTCGTGCTGGCGGAGCGGCTACCAGGCGGCAAGCTGACGACGGAGGAGCAATTGTTCGACTATGGCTGCGCCAACGCCAAGACCGACCATCATCCCGTCGGCACCTGCAAAATGGGCACGGACGCGATGGCGGTCGTCGATCTCGAGCTGAAGGTGCGGGGGCTGGAGGGCTTGCGCGTCTGTGACAGCTCCGTCATGCCGCGCGTGCCCTCCTGCAACACCAACGGTCCGACGATCATGGTCGGCGAGAAGGGCGCGGATATCATCCGCAATCGCGATCCGCTACCGCCGGCGATTTTCTCTTGGGAGAGGAATGATACGCGGCCGCGGGCGCGGGCGGAGGTGCGCTGACAGAACGCTACTGGCAGAGTTTAGAGCGGTTCAGCGTTTTACGGAATCGCTTCCCCGCTCTATCTCTTTGTTTTTACGCATTCCGGACGGAAAACCGCTTCGCACTTTTCCTGGAATTGCTCTAGGCTGTAGTGACGAATTAAGGAATTGGGGTTCCGTTTTGGGAGCAAATCAGATTCAACGCTGACTTTTGGAGGTCGGCGATGGATGGTGAAATTCTTCGAGATGATCAATGGGAGCGTCTGAAGCCGTTCGTTCCCGGCGGGCGCAAAGGTCGACGCGGCCCCCGCAGCGACGGGCGCCGGTTCTTCGATGCGATCTTGTGGCTGGCCCGATCCGGTGCACGTTGGCGTGACTTGCCTGAAGATCGTTTCGGCCCCTATCAGACGGTCAAACGACGTTACTATCGCTGGATCGAACAGGGCGTATTCGACCGGATTTTCGAAGCGGTGACAGCCGCTCCGGACATGGAGTGGCTGTCGATCGATGCCACGGTGATCCGGGCGCAGGCACAAGCGGCTGGCGGGCGCCGTAAAAGGGGGGAACGAAAGCCCAGGCTCTCGGTCGTTCCCGTGGCGGATTTGGTAGCAAAATCCATGCAGTAGTGGATGCACTCGGGCTACCGGTTCGTTTCCACCTTGGCCCAGGCCAGCAGAACGATATGGCGCCGGCCTGTGATCTCGTGCGGGGATTGCCTGCCAACCAGGTGCTCGCTGACCGCGCCTACGATGCCGACAGCCTGCACGACATCATCCTTGACCAAGGCGGCGAGCCGGTCATCCCGCCGCGTCGTCATCGCAAGTATCAGCATGGCTATGATCGCATTGCTTATAAACAGCGATGGGGCATCGAGAGCTTCTTTGCCAAGCTCAAACAGTGGCGTCGCATCGCAACGCGATACGACAAACTCGCCGCCAACTTCCTCGGCTTCATCAAGATCGCAAGCATCATGATCTGGCTTAAATAGTTAAATCGTCACCACAGCCTAGAGTTTTCGGAAAGTGCGGCCCCCCCTCTGTCCCTTTCGGGACATCTCCCCCACAAGGGGACCGTTGCATAATAGAGTGAAAGGACACGGCTTGAGGGATAGGGTCGTGTTTTGGGGTCCGCTATGTTGGTTAGCGGGCTGATTTTGGGTGGCTGTTTTGGGTTTGAGTGGGCGGCGGACGGAGTCCGAGCCCTGGCTCAGGCGCTGAGCGTCACCCAGCGACGCATGTTGAAGGCGATTGCCGTCATCAGCACCTGGGCTTGCGCCTTGATTAGTCCCCGATAACGAATGACCGAAAGACCCATGCGGCGCTTCCATGTGGCAAAAGTCGTCTCGACGGCAGCGCGCCGGCGGGCGATCAGATCATTCAAGCGTTGCAGCTTCGGCGGCAGTGTGCGGTGATGTTTGTTGGGCCGGCGCATCAGCCGCGCCTTGATGCCTCTGGCCTTCAGCTTCTTCTCGCGGGCATGGGTATGATAGGCGCTATCGGCCAATACCGCCTGTTCGTCACCGCAGATCAGATCATCGGCGCAGACCGTGTCGTTGACATTGGCCGGGGTGGTGATCAGCCGGCGGATCAGGCCCGAGCCCTCATCGACACCGACATGGGCCTTGTAGCCGTAAGACGAGCCCTGCCGGCCCTTGCGCCGTGTGAAACGGGCATCCGGGTCGCTCAGCTTCACCAGCGGCGCCGTGTCCACGTCATCGTCATCTCCTGCTGGTTCGCCAACCTGCTGTCCGGGCAGGCGCTCCCTCGGCGGCCGAGCGGCTCCCGTCTCGATGATGGTCGCATCCAGCATCGTGCCACGCCGCAGAATCAACCCGGCTTTGTCCAATTGACTGTCGAGTTCCGCAAACAGCACCTCCAGAAGTCGCGCCTCGATCAGATGGTTGCGGAACCGGCACAAAGTCGTGTGATCGGGAACAGCTTCTCCCAAGCTTAGGCCAACAAAGCGGCGGAACGACAGCCGATCGTACAGTGCTTCCTCCAGCTCCATGTCCGATAGGCCGTACAGCGACTGCAAAAGCAGCGCCTTGAACATGATCAGCGGCGGATAGGCCGGGCGGCCCGCAGCCGCGTCATTGCGCAGCCGCTGCAGCACCTTCTCGAACCGGTACCATTTTACAAGTCCCGATAACCGATCCAGACGCTGATTGCCACCACTCGCCGGCATCAACGCATCCGCAAAACTGAACTGACCAGTCCGTTTCATCGCCATGCTAATCGTCCCCGTTCAACAACAGGGAATCATATCCAACCAATTTTGCAATAGTCCCACAAGGGGGGAGATCGTTGGGAGAATTTGGCTCGCCCTCGCTAAAACAAAAACCTCAGTTGCTGCAGGTTCTATGTTCGTTTGAGGCGAAGAGATACTGCGGGTTAACAATCTCCCCTCTTGTGGGGGAGATGTCACGACAGTGACAGAGGGAGGTATCAGAGGCGCAGCATATTCGAAATTCGCCTCCTCTGACGCCCTCTATCTCAAAGCCCGGCAATACTTACCACTCAGCTACGCTGCCATCTTCATGACGCCAGACCGGGTTGCGCCAGCGATGACCTTCCTTGGCGCGTTCGATGACGTAGGCTTCGTCCACTTCCACGCCAAGGCCGGGGCCTTGCGGGATGCTGACGAAACCGTCGGCATATTTGAAGACCTCCTTGTTGGAGATGTAGTCGAGGATGTCGTTGCCCTTGTTGTAGTGGATGCCGAGGCTCTGTTCCTGGATGAAGGCGTTGTAGCTGACGGCGTCGACCTGAAGGCAGGCGGCAAGCGCGATGGGGCCGAGCGGGCAATGCGGCGCGAGCGCCACGTCGTAGGCTTCCGCCATTGCCGCGATCTTGCGGCATTCGGTGATGCCGCCGGCATGGGAAAGGTCCGGCTGCAGGATGTCGACATAGCCGTCCGACAGGACCGACTTGAAGTCCCAGCGCGAGTAGAGCCGTTCGCCGAGTGCAATCGGCGTCGAGCAATGATTGGCAATTTCCTTCAGAGCTTCGCGATTCTCGGAGAGCACCGGCTCTTCGATGAAGAGCAGCTTGTAAGGCTCGAGTTCCTTGGCGAGAACCTTGGCCATCGGACGATGGACGCGGCCGTGGAAATCGACGCCGATGCCGATATATGGACCGATCGCCTCGCGGATGGTGGCGATGGTCTCGACGGCCTTCTCCACCTTGTCATAGGTGTCGACGATCTGCATTTCTTCGCAGCCGTTGAGCTTGATCGCCTTGAAGCCGCGGGCCACCACATCCTTGGCGTTGTTGGCGACGTCGGAAGGGCGGTCGCCGCCGATCCAGGAATAAACCTTGATCTTGTCGCGCACTTGGCCGCCCAGCAGCGAGTGGATCGGCTGACCCAGCGCCTTGCCCTTGATATCCCACAGCGCCTGGTCGATGCCGGCGATGGCGCTCATGTGGACGGCGCCGCCGCGATAGAAGCCGGCGCGGTACATGACGTTCCAGTGATCCTCGATCAGGAATGGGTCCTTGCCGATCAGATAGTCTTCCAGTTCGTGCACGGCCGCCTGGACGGTCAAGGCCCGGCCTTCGACCACTGGCTCGCCCCAACCCGTGATGCCCTCGTCTGTTTCGATCTTCAGGAACATCCAGCGCGGCGGCACGATATAGGTCGTCAATTTGGTGATTTTCATGGGAAGCTTCCGTTTCGGCTTTAGGATCATATCAGCGGCGGCGAGCCGCGGATTTCGGGGTTATTCAGGTGTTGTTTTTCTCCGCCCGTCCGATCGCTTTTTCGGCGGCAGTGAGGTCACGGGCGGCGAGGTCGAGCATGCGATGGGCGCAGTCACGCGCGCCGGTGCGGTTGCGCAGGCGCAGCGCTTCCACCAGGTCGCCATGGACGGCGATGGCCTCGTCGCGGCTGTCGACCGCGACATTCGAGGCATGCAGCGCATATTTCAGGCCGGCATGGATGGCGCTAGACAGGCGGCGGAATACCTGGTTGTGGCTGGCACTCAACAGCACCGTATGAAACATCACGTCGGCTTCGGTGAAGCGTTCCGGATCGTCGCCGGAATCGCGCATCTGCCGCCAGGCCTTTTCGAGATCGGCGATTTCCTGGGCGGTAGCGCGCTCGGCGGCATATTCGGCAGCGACCGGCTCAATGGTGCGCCGCGCCTCGAGGATGCAGCCGAGAATATCGAATTCGGCGATATAAGGCCCCATCCACTCCAGCACGTCCTGGTCAAGGATATTCCAGTCGTCCTTGTCGCAGACGGTGGTGCCGATGCGCGGCTTGCCGCGCACAAGGCCTTTCGATTCCAGGATTTTCAGGGATTCGCGGATGACGGTGCGGCTGACGCCGTAGATGTCGCAGAGATCGTTTTCGCGCGGCAGGGGCGAGCCGGAAGGATAGCGTTCGGAACAGATATCCTCGGCAATCGCCGCCGTGACGTTCTTGCGCACGCGCGGACGCCGCTCCGGCGCCTCGTTCAGCCTATGCTCTTGCCGTTCAAACGAATCCAATTGCCTTCTCCGCAGTCGCTCTCCCGCGCGGCCGAGCCTCTGCTTAGCGGAATTCATTCCGCATGGCGATAAGCATCAGCGCGTTTGGCGGGCCATCCCTTCCAAAAGTCACACTATTATAATCATCATACATTGGCAATTGACTGGTATGATGATTTATCATAATTCAAGAACACTGCCAGGGAGGGCAGGTTCTTCGTTTCGGATTTTTTGGGAGAGAGACATGCGCTTTTTCAAAGCAGCCATTCTGGCTGGCACGGTTGCGGTCATCGCCGCCACCTCCGCCTTCGCCGCAGATGTGAAAATCGGCTTTGTGGTCAAGCAACCGGAAGAACCCTGGTTCCAGGACGAATGGAAGTTCGCCGACATCGCCGCCAAGGAAAAGGGCTTCACGCTCGTCAAGATCGGCGCGCAGGATGGCGAAAAGGTTCAGGCCGCGATCGACAATCTCGGCGCCCAGGGTGCTCAGGGCTTCATCATCTGCACGCCCGATGTCAAGCTCGGCCCCGGCATCGTCGCCAAGGCAGCAGCCAACCAGCTCAAGCTGATGACCGTCGATGACCGCCTCGTCAGTGCCGACGGCAAGCCGCTGGAAGACGTGCCGCATATGGGCATCTCCGCCACCAAGATCGGCGAGGCCGTCGGCCAGGCGATCGTCGATGAAATCAAGAAGCGCGGCTGGGACATGAAGAATGTCGGAGCGATCCGCGTTTCCTACGATGCGCTTCCGACCGCCGTTGACCGCGTCGAAGGCGCCATCTCGGTGCTGAAGGGCGCCGGCTTCCCGGCCGCAAACATCTATGATGCGCCGCAGGCCAAGACGGACACGGAAGCAGCGCTGAATGCCGCGACCACCGTGCTCAACAAGCATGCCGACGTGAAATATTGGGTAGCCTTCGGTCTCAACGACGAAGCCGTGCTCGGCGCGGTGCGGGCGACGGAATCGGTTGGCATTCCCGCTGCCAACGTCATCGGTGTCGGCATCGGCGGCGCGGATTCGGCGATCAACGAGTTCAAGAAGCCGCAGCCGACGGGCTTCTTCGGCACGGTCATCATCTCGCCGAAGCGTCACGGCTACGAAACCGCGATCAACATGTACGACTGGATCGCCAACGGCAAGGAACCGCCGAAGCTGACGTTGACCTCCGGCTCGCTGGCGCTGCGCGACGATTATCAGAAGGTCCGCAAGGATCTCGGTCTCGAATAGTCATCCCCTGCGGATGATGACGGCCCGGTGGCAACCTTGCTGCCGGGTCCTTTAGCAGCGAGAGAAACATGGCCTTTCTCGAATTCAACGGCATTTCCAAGAGCTACCCGGGCGTTCAGGCGCTGTCGAACATCACTTTCCCGGTCGTCAAGGGCGCGGTGCATGGCCTGATGGGCGAAAACGGCGCCGGTAAGTCGACGCTGATCCGCATCCTTTCCGGCGACGAGGCGGCGGATGCGGGCACGATCGCCATCGACGGTGAAGAGCAGCATTATCATTCGGTGCGGGATGCGTTTCACGCCGGCGTTACCGTCATCCACCAGGAACTGCAACTGGTGCCGGAACTGACGGTTGCCGAAAACCTGTGGCTCGGCCGCTTTCCGGCCAAGGCCGGCATCATCAACGGCAAAACGCTCATCGACACTGTGCGGGCCAAGCTTCGGGAGATCGGCATCGATGTCGATCCGGCTGCCAAGGTGTCGTCGCTGTCAATCGGCGCACGGCAGATGGTGGAAATCGCCAAGGCCGTCATGGTCGATGCCCGCGTCATTGCGTTGGACGAGCCGACCTCGTCGCTGTCGTCGCGCGAGAGCGAAATCCTGTTTTCCCTGATCGGGCGGCTGAAATCGAACGGCACCGTCATCCTCTACGTCTCGCACCGGCTGGACGAGATTTTCCGGCTTTGCGACAGCCTGACGGTGCTGCGCGACGGCAAGCTTGCGGCACATCATCCCGACATCAGGAAAGTAACGCGTGAGCAGATCATTGCCGAAATGGTCGGCCGCGAGATCAGCAATATTTGGGGCTGGCGGGAGCGGCCGCTCGGGCCCGTCCGGCTGGAGGTCAAGGGGCTTTCCGGGTCGAGACTTCCGACGCCGATCAATTTCTCCGTCCGCAGGGGCGAAATTCTCGGTTTCTTCGGCCTGATCGGCGCCGGCCGCAGTGAGATGGCGCGGCTGTTGTTCGGCGCGGATCATCGTCATCAGGGTACGGTCGCCATCGATGGGGTCACGGTCGCTCCGAACAATCCCAAGGCAGCGATCCATGCCGGTATGGTGCTCTGCCCGGAAGACCGCAAGCTCGATGGGATCATCCAGGGCCGCTCGATTCAGGAGAATATCGCCA
This sequence comes from Rhizobium sp. CB3090, assembly GCF_029714285.1. Lineage (NCBI taxonomy): Bacteria > Pseudomonadati > Pseudomonadota > Alphaproteobacteria > Hyphomicrobiales > Rhizobiaceae > Rhizobium > Rhizobium sp. CB3090. The sequence goes on along the minus strand of NZ_CP121662.1, from coordinate 2,853,857 downwards.
TTTCCTCGCGGCGGCATTTCTCTCCGTTCGGCCTGTTGAACCCGCGCAAGGAGGCGGCCCTTGCCGATCAATTCATCGCCAGGCTGCGCGTGCGCACGCCGTCGCGCAAGCAGGACATTATCAATCTCTCTGGCGGCAACCAGCAGAAGGTCATTCTCGGCCGCTGGCTGTCCGAACAGGGCGTCAAGGTGCTGGTCATCGATGAGCCGACGCGCGGCATCGATATCGGAGCGAAATCGGAAATCTATGAAATCCTCTATGAGCTGGCGGCCGGCGGAATGGCGATCGTCGTCGTCTCCAGCGAGCTGCCGGAGGTCATGGGCATTTCCGACCGGATCATCGTGATGTGCGGCGGCAAGGTCGCCGCCGATGTGGCGCGGTCCGATTTCAACGAGCACCAGATTCTGACCGCTGCACTGCCGGACAAAAACGCTGCTAGGGCCGGATGATTTCACGTCGAATCGACCTGAAATCATCCGGCTCTAAATCAAAAAGTTAGCGGGATGTCGCCCGAAAACCGCACACACTTTTCGGCATCCCGCTCTAGGGCATTCTGACTAGGGAAATCGTGACGATGTCTTCCTTGAAGTCCTCCTTGAAAAAAATCCTCCTCGGCGAACAGGGGCTCGTCGTCATCTTCGCGGTGGCCTTCGTCATCGTGTCGCTGACGGTTCCGAATTTCCTGACCGAACGCAATATGATCGGCCTGCTGCAATCGGTGGTGACGATCGGCATCGTTGCCTGCACCATGATGTTTTGCTTGGCGTCACGCGACTTCGATCTTTCCGTCGGCTCGACCGTCGCTTTCTGCGGCATGATCGCAGTCATGGCCTCGAATGTTACCGGCTCCATCATTCTCGGGCTGTTGGCGGCACTCGTTTGCGGCGCGATCGTCGGCCTGGTCAACGGCGTGCTCATCGCCAAGGTGCGCATCAATGCGCTGATTGCGACGCTTGCCACCATGCAGATCGTCCGCGGCCTGGCGCTGATCGCCTCGGACGGCCGCGCCGTCGGCATCAACGACCCGAATTTCTACCAACTGGCGCTTTCGACCTTTCTCGGCATTCCGACGCCGATCTGGATCATGGTGATCCTGTTCATCCTGTTCGGCTTCGTGCTGAACCGCACCACTTTCGGTAAGAACACGCTAGCGATCGGCGGCAATCCGGAGGCGTCGCGGCTCGCGGGCGTCAACGTTGCCACAATGCGAATTTGGATATTCACGCTGCAGGGTTTCATCTGTGCCATCGCCGGCATTCTGCTGTCGTCGCGGATAACATCAGGCCAGCCGAACGCGGCGATCGGGTTGGAGCTGCTAGTCATTTCGGCCTGCGTTCTCGGCGGTGTCTCGCTTGCGGGCGGCCGGGCGTCGATGAGCGGCGTCATCGTCGGCGTTCTGATCATGGGTATCGCTCAGAACGTGATGAATCTCCTCAATATCCCGGCTTTTTATCAGTATCTCGTGCTCGGCTCCATCCTGCTGATCGCCGTGACGTTGGACAATATTCGCTCGGCTGCGGCTGGCCGCAGGAGGGGGTAGAGGTAGGCGCCTGCCCTGCAGGTTAATTGTTACGGTGCGGTCGTCTTCGGCGGATAGAGCGTTATATAGCCGGTCGAGGCAGTTCCAGAGCATTCCAGGCGGCTATGCGTTCAACGAACCCAGCGCGCGCTTCGGTACTGCTTCCTATCGGCCATTGCGGGGAGGGCAAGGGGCTCTTTCCGGCGTTCAATCAACGACTAGGAGGACGGCATGCAGATCAATCGTACAGGTTCGGCCCAGTGGTCCGGCGGTCTGAAGGACGGCAAGGGTCAGATCTCGACCCAGAGCGGTGCGCTCAATCACTATCCCTACGGTTTTTCCAGCCGCTTCGAAGGCGTTCCCGGCACAAATCCGGAAGAGCTGATCGGTGCGGCCCATGCCGGTTGCTTCACCATGGCTCTGTCGCTGATCCTCAATGAGGCCGGTTTCACCGCCGAAAGCATGGAAACGACCGCCAAGGTCACGCTCGAAAGCGTCGAAGGCGGCTTTGCCATCACCGCTATCCACCTGACGCTGACCGGCAAGGTTCCCGGCGCCGACGAAGCTAAGTTCACCGAACTCGCCAATAAAGCCAAGGCCGGTTGCCCGGTCTCCAAGGCGCTCGCTTCCGTTCCGATCTCTCTAGAAGTGCATGCCGCCTAAGAGCGTCTTTCAACGGGGAGCGCCGCGCCGATGGTGCGGCGCTTTTCCGCCGTAAATGTGCAATCCCGCACTCAGGCTCCGGATACCTTTTCGCGGAAATACTCATCGGCAAGTTTCGACCGCCTCGCTTTGCGGGGCGCTTTCTTGACATTTGCGTCATGATGAATTACGAATGACGAAAATTGAAAATCGTCACTCGTAATTCGGAAGCAACGCAATGCTCGATCTTTCTGCGGCCAACGCTGATCCTGCACGTCAGGAAAACGTGACGCGGATCCTCGATTCCGCCGAGAAGCTGTTCCGCCACTACGGTTACAGCAAAACGACGGTCGCCGACATCGCCCGCGATCTCGGCATGTCGACCGCGAATATCTATCGGTTCTTCGCGTCCAAGACGGAAATCCATCAGGCGATCTGCGGGCGCATGCTCGCGCAGAGTTACAAGATGGCCTACGACATCCGCCACCAGCCGATCAGCGCTTCCGAGAGGCTGCGTGCCTATACTCTTGCCCAACACAAGATGACGCTCGAGACGATGCTCGACGAACAGAAGGTGCATGAGATGGTGGTCGTTGCCATCGAGCGCGATTGGCATGTCATCGAAAAGCACCTCGACCGGATCCACGATCTCATGGCTGAAATCATTGCCGAAGGCATCGCCGCCGGCGAGTTTGTGGACCAGGATCCGGTCGCTGCCTCGAAATGCTTCGGCGCGGCAACGGTTATTTTGTGCCATCCGCAAATGGTCGCGCAATGTCTCGCCAAGACCAACCGGGCTGAGCCCGACGAACTCGTCGAATTTGCCATCAGGGCGTTAAAGAAATAGCAGTACACGCATCGGATGATCCCGGGTGCCTCTGCATTGCGTTTGACTAAAGCCGTTTCATCAAGGAGAGCGACATGGTTTCGCTGACGACCACCACCATACGATCCGTTGCCGGCGCTGCCTTCTTCGCGACCATTGCGCTCACGCTTTCGGGCTGCAATGAGAAGAAGGAAGAAACGGCGGAGGTGATCCGGCCGGTGAAGGTGGTGGAGATCGCCCAGGCGGATACGACGCGAAAGCTCGACTATTCAGGTTCGGTCAGGGCACGGACGGATATGAACCTCGGCTTCCGGGTCAACGGCAAGATCGTCGAGCGCAAGGTGGATATCGGCGAGAAGGTCAAGCCCGGCGATGTGCTCGCCCGCATCGACTCCACCGATTACGTTTTGGCCGTGCGCCGCTCGCAGGCCGATCTCGACGCCGCCGAAAAGCAGGTGCAGACCACGGAGCTTGCCCGCAATCGCGCCCAGCAGCTCTTCGACAAGAACGTCGCGCCGAAATCGCAGCTCGAACAGGCCGAGCTTTCCTATGATCAGGCCGTATCGACTCGGGATTCCGCCGTGTCGGCGCTGGCGGAAGCGAAGAACCAGGTTGCCTATACCGATCTGACCTCGGATATGAACGGCATCGTGACGACCATCAATGCCGATGTCGGCCAAGTGGTTGGTTCCGGCACGCCGGTCATCACCGTCGCCGTCGACGGCGAGAAGGAAGTGCAGATCGCCGTTCCGGAAATGGATATTGCGCAATTCAAGGTCGGCAAGGACGTGAAGGCGCGCTTCTGGTCCGACGATGCGCTGGTGCTTCCCGGCAAGGTGCGTGAGGTGTCCGGAAGTGCTGATGCGCAGTCGCGCACTTTTGCGGTCCGCGTCAGTCTGCCGAACGATCCGCGCGTGCTACTCGGCATGACGGCGACAATCGAGGCCGAGGCCGACAATACCCAGCCTTACGTCGCCATTCCGCTGAGCGCGCTTGCGGAGAAGGATGGTCGGCAGATCGTCTGGCTCGTGGATCGCAGTGCCGGCACCGTGCATGCCCATAGCGTCAAGGTTGCCGATTTCGCTGATGACGGCGTGCGTGTCGCCGATGGTCTCAAGGCCGGCGATGTCGTCGTTGCCGCCGGCACGCAATTCATGGCCGAGGATATGAAGGTCAAGGTGCCGACTTCGCAGCAGGCATCGGCAGAGACCAGTGGCAGCGCCGCAGCAGTGGCTGCCGATATCGTGCGCTAAACCGATCGAAGGGCGGGACAATGACCATCAACAGCACCTCCGACGAGAAGAAGCGTTTCAATCTGTCGCGTTGGGCGATCGCCCATCCGAGTATCGCGCGCTTCCTGTTTGCGCTGATCATCATCGCCGGCGCGTTCGGGCTTACGCATATGGGCCAGAAGGAAGATCCGGATTTCACCTTCCGCGTCATGGTGGTACAGACCATTTGGCCCGGCGCCTCGCTGCAGGACATGGAAGACCAGGTGGTCAACAAGATCGAGCGCAAGCTGCAGGAAACGCCGCACCTCGATTGGGTCAAATCCTATACCCGCGCAGGCTTTGCCATCACCACCGTTCAGATCAAGGGCGATACCAACACCGAACAGGTGAAGGATGCCTTCTATCAGGTGCGCAAGAAGGTCGGCGATATCGCGAATACGCTGCCGGCCGGCCTGCAGGGGCCCTATTTCAACGATGAGTTCGGCGATACTTTCATCACCCTGCACTCGATCAGCGGTGACGGATACAGCTATCCCGAGTTGAAGAAATTCGCGATCCAGGCGCGCGACATGCTGCTTTCGACGCCCGGCGTCGAAAAGGCTGTGATCATCGGCGACCAGCCCGAGCAGATCTATATCGATGTGTCCTCCAAGGTATTGGCCGAGCGCGGCCTGACGCTGACCGCCCTGCAGAACGCGATCGTCGGCCAGAACAAAGTCGATCCGGCCGGCTCCGTCGATACCAGCACGCGCTCTGTCCGCATCTCGGTCGAGGGTGACGTCAACAAGATCGAGGATATCAAGAATCTCCGGCTGACCGCCGGCGGCCAGGTGACGCGTCTCGGCGACATCGCAACGGTTACTGCCGGGCTGCAGGATCCTTACACGGCCAAGTTCCTCTATAACGGTCACGAGAGCGTCCAGCTTGGCGTCGTCATGGCCAATGGCAACAAGGTAACCGACGTCGGTAAGGCGGTGGAAGAGACCTACAAGCGTTTCGAGGCGTCGCTGCCCGTCGGCGTGCAGGTCGATCAGATCTCCAACCAGCCGGAAGTCGTGACCGACGCAATCAGCGAGTTCATGCATGCGCTCGGCGAGGCGCTGGTGATCGTGCTGATCGTTTCCTTCCTGTCGATCGGCTGGCGCTCCGGCCTGGTGATCGCCATCGCCATTCCGCTGGTGTTGGCGGCGACCTTCGCCATCATGTACGAGCTCGGCATCGACCTGCAGCGCATCTCGCTCGGCGCCCTCATCATTGCGCTCGGCCTCCTGGTCGACGATGCGATGATCGTGGTGGAGCTGATGGAGCGCAAGCTGGAGGAGGGACTGGTCAAGCTCGATGCGGCGAGCTTCGCCTATTCCTCGACCGCTTTTCCGATGCTGACCGGCACGCTGATTACGACGGCGGGCTTCATCCCGGTGGGGTTCGCGGCATCGACTGCCGGCGAATATGTCCGCACGCTGTTCTACGTCGTCGGTATCGCGCTGGTGATTTCCTGGTTCGTGGCGGTCTATTTCACGCCCTGGCTCGGCTATATGATCCTGAAGCAGCGCCATCATGCCGGTGAGCATCACGACGTCTTCGACACGCGTTTCTATCGTCGCCTGCGGTCGTCTGTAAGCTGGGCCGTGCGCCATCGCGCCATCGTACTGCTTCTGACCCTTGCCACCTTCGCCGGCAGCCTGTGGTCCTTCCAGTTCATCCCGCAGAATTTCTTCCCGCAGTCCTCGCGTCCGGAAATTCTGGTCGATCTCTGGCTGCCGGAGGGCACCAGCATCAAGGAAGTCGAACGCCAGGCGCAGACTTTGCAAGCCCGCATGGCTGATGATCCCGACAAGCGGTTCATTGCCACCTATGTCGGCCAGGGTGCGCCGCGCTTCTTCCTGCCGCTCGACCAGCAGCTCACCAATCCGAACTATGCTCAGATGCTGGTTATGGCGAAAGACGAACCGGCACGCGAGCGGCTGATCGTCAAACTGCGCAGCATCCTTGCCGCCGACTTCCCCTCGGTCCGCGCCAAGGTCGACCGTCTGTTCCTGGGTCCGCCGACCGGCTGGCCGGTGCAACTGCGCGTCATGGGTCCGGACCGGCAGGAGGTTCGCCATATCGCCGATGAGGTAAAGCAACGCTTCATGCAGAACCCGCTGCTGGGCGCCGTCCATGACGACTGGCTGGAGCCGGTGCCGGCGATGAAGTTGGTGGTCGACCAGGACCGCGCCCGCGCACTCGGCGTCACCTCGCAGCGCATCCGCCAGATGCTGCAGGCCTCGATGTCCGGCGTCACCCTCGACAATTATCGTGAGGGCGAGGAGACCGTGGGCATCGTCGCACGGGAGCCGGAGGCCAGCCGTCATCTGCTGACCTCGGTCAACTCGATCTATATTCCGACCGACTCCGGCGGTTTCGTGCCGCTGTCGCAGGTCGCAAAGGTCGTGCCTGTGATGGAGCAAAGCATCGAGTGGCGCCGCGACCGCCTGCCGACAATCACGGTCAGGGCGACGCTTCCCGACAATGTTCAGTCGAACGATGTCACGGCAAAGCTCTACAACGACATGGCCGATCTCAGGAACAGCCTGCCGGCAGGCTACAAGATCGAGATCCAGGGCGGTGCCGAAGACAGCGCCGAAAGCCAGGCTTCGATTGCAGCCAAGGCGCCGATCATGCTGGTCATCATCGTCGTGCTCTTGATGGCGCAGCTTCAGCACTTCGGCAAGGCGATGCTGGTGCTTGCCACCGGTCCGCTCGGCATCATCGGTGCGGCCGGCGCCCTCTTGATCAGCGGCGCGCCCTTCGGCTTCGTGGCGATCCTCGGGGTTATCGCATTGCTCGGCATCATCATCCGCAATTCGATCATTCTCGTCGACCAGATCGACCAGGATATCGCGGCGGGCATGGACCGGAAGGAGGCGATCATCGGTTCGGCCGTCCGCCGCTTCCGGCCGATCATGCTGACGGCATTGACGGCGGTGCTGGCGTTGATCCCGATCTCGCGCGGCGTCTTCTGGGGTCCGCTCGCCTACGCCATGATGGGCGGCATCCTGGTCGCCACAGTGCTGACCATCTTCGTGCTCCCGGCGGGCTATGCACTCTTCTTCGGCCGCGAGCCGAAAAAGAAGGGAGAGCCGCCGGTCGAGGAGCAGCAGAGCGACGACGTCGTGCATCATCTGCCACCGGCTATGGCTGCGGAATAAAAAGCGCGGGCAAAGCGTGAAAAGGGTCTCGGTTTTTGCCGAGGCCCTTTTTGTTTTCAGCGGTGTCGTTCGTAGGTCTGCGTCAAGATCGTGTACTCGCCGCCTGCGATCTTGAGGACCGTCAGGCTTCCACCCATGGCGGCGGCGGTGTCGATGCCGATGCGATGATTGCCAAAGGCGGGTTGCGCGACCGGCGTATGGCCGTGGACCACCAGCAAGGGCAATTGCGGGCCCTCGGAAAGGAAGGGGTCGCGGATCCAGATCAGGTCTTCGTCTGTCTGCTGGTCGAGCGGTATCGCAGGCCGGATGCCGGCATGGACGAAGAGGAGGGGGCCGAAGGTGATGGCGACCGGCAGAGAGCGCAGCAATTCGACATGCGCCGGCGGGATGGCCTGGAGAAGGGTTTCGCAGAGTTCTTCAATGCTCCTGCCCTCTTGGAGCAGCAGATATTCCGCGTCGACCCCATAGGAGGCGAGTGTCTGGATGGCGCCGAACTCGAGCCAATGGCTGTTGGCGCGCGGATCCTCCAGGAATTTCAGGAAAACATCGTCGTGATTGCCGCAAAGGATGTAGCGGTCGAAGCCCGCAGGCGGCGGTTCGCACAGATGCTGCAGCACATCGTTCGATCGCGGACCACGATCGACATAGTCGCCGAGAAACATCAAGAGCTTACGGCCGGCAATCGTGCCGGCATCCGCGACGATGCACCTTTCCGCTTCGATCAAAGCGTCGTAGCAGCCATGGATGTCGCTTAGCGCATAGATGGCTGTGTAGCCTTCCGCTGTCAGATCGATGCGGGCTCGCGGCTCCGTGGGTTTCGCCGCTCTCCTGCCGAAAAGTTGATCGATTAGTCCGTTCATGGACATCCGCATACCGCCTGTTCAAACGGCATAATCTTTTGAAAATATTCCAAGAAACTCGCCTTTTTAGGGCAGTGACGCAACGGTAGTCCAGTCGGGAACATAGCGCAAGATACGCTGGCGGCGGGATTTGCGCCCAGATTAAGAAAAACAAGGCGGTAGCAGCGGTTACGCCTCAATGCGGCCGGCGCCGGGCTGGGAGCCCGACAGCGGAGGAGAAATTCAATGAGATCTTTGTCGAAATATTTTTATGCCGACAGAGGCTTGGCTCTATCCTTCGAAGTACCTTTTACGGACCGGCAAAAGAAGGATTGCCGATGCAAGTCCGACAACAGCGCCGATGAAGGTTTCCCACATGCGGGCCGCAAGGACCCACGCCGAATATTCGCCGCTAGCCGCCAAGGTGACAACCAGCGCGAAGGCGAAGGCGGCGCATGCAACATCGTAGCGCTCCGGCAGAGCCATGGCATAGATGATCACAGAGATCGCCGCCATGATCCAGATCAGGATTTGAACGTCTGCGGCAATCGGCAGCCAGGCAAGGCCCAGGGGAACGCCGATCATCGTGCCGATCAAGCGGCCGCGGGTGCGCTCGACTGTTCCGGTGAACGAATTTGTCACGGTGTATGTGCAAGCCGTGATGGCCCATGCGGATTCCTCAAGGCCGAATGTGTCGTTCATTGCGACGATGACGATCGCGGCGATGGCGGCCTGCAATCCCGTCATCAGTTCAGGCGAGCACCAGCCGTACTCGGCGCTTTTCGGCATTGCTATGGTGGGCGGAAGAACTGGCCGCTCGGCAGGTCCGCTCAGCAGGCGAGGGACGATTGCCGCGACGGTCGCAATCAGGCCTGCGACCAGGATAGCCTTCACGTCCGATGCCGTGAGGCCGATGCTATAGGTGAGAAGTTGGCCAATATAGATCTGCGACCCTATCCCGCCGCCAAGAACTCCAAAGCGTTTGAGATAGCCGACCAGGAAAGCACCACTTGCCAATATGAGTTCTACACCGGGAAGTCCGCCTCTGTTGAGAACGGGGGCACTTACGGCCATAACCAATGCGCCGATGGTCGCAAAGGTGGTGAGAAGTGCGATATCCCGGCTCGATTCGAAACGCGATGTCCGCGCTTCCGAAACGCTTGCCCAAAGCGCGATGCCGCCGGCGAGCACACTGATGGAAGCGGCGCCGGCAAGATTCGTCAAATCGTGAAGCGTGCCGAGCAGGGCCGCGATCCCGTAGGCTGTGACAAGCCGTAGCCCTTTGATGCGCCGGTGAACGCCAGGGTCGATACGGTCGATCCATGAGACCATATTCTTGTAAGCAGGGATCGAGCCGAGCGCATCAACCTGCGCCAAGCGCTCAGGCGCGCGGCTTTCGATGTTGGTTTCATCTGGAGCTTCGTCACGCATTGAGAAACTCAATCTCAATTAGACCGGCATGACATAACCATTAGCTGCTGCGGGATCGTTATGACAATCACAAATCACCGCTGATGGAGAGCGTGCCTGACAATCTCATCGATTGGCTGCCAGCCGCTCGGCAAATTCGATCGCCTCGATCAGGCTCCGCTCGTTGGCAATGCCCTTGCCGGCGATGTCGAAGGCGGTACCGTGGTCGACGGAGGTGCGGACGATCGGGAGGCCGAGGGTGATGTTGACGCCGGAGAGGTCCATCCACTTACCCGTCGCCGGATCAATTTCGAAGCCGAGCAGCTTGACCGGGATGTGCCCCTGGTCGTGATACATGGCGACGACGGCGTCGTATTGGCCGGCGCGCAGCTTGACGAAGACGGTGTCGCCGGGAACGGGGCCGACGATGTCGAGACCGTCTTCGACCGCCTTGGCGATCGTCGGCGCGGAGATGTCGATGTCCTGCCGGCCGAAGAGGCCGCCTTCGCCGGCATGTGGATTGAGTGCCGCAACCGCAATCTTCGGTCTGGCGATGCCGAGGCGCTGGAGCGCCTTGTCGGTCAAATCGATGACGAGGCGCAGCCGCTCCGGCGTCAGGCGCTTCGGCACATCCTCCAAGGCGACATGGGTGGTGACGTGGCTGACGCGCATGTTGCCATGGGCGAGCATCATGACCGAGCCGCGGGCGCCGGTGAGTTCGGCGAGGAGTTCGGTATGGCCGGCATAGTGGAAGCCGGCCTTGTTCAGCGCTTCCTTGTTGAGCGGCGCCGTGACGATGCCGCCGACCTTGCCTGCCATGGCGAGCTGAACGCCCTTCTCGATTGCCTTGAACGCCATGCGGCCTCCATCGGCGGAAAGCCGGCCCGGCTGGATCGGCTCTCCCTCGGCATCGGCCTGAATGAAGCAGAGGTTCGGCCAGTCGCCGTCCATCCGCGCTTCAGGGATTTCGATATCGAGGCCGAGTTGCCGTTCGGCGAGCCGCAGGGCCGGGCCACTGCCGATTATTGTAAGCTTAAGCTTACCTTCGGCAAGCCTTTCCTTCAAGCGGGCGGCGGCCTTGACGATGATTTCCGGGCCGATGCCGGCGGGATCGCCCATGGTGATCGCCAAGTGCCGCGTCATGGTTCTTCTCCTCCGGCAATCAGCGCGTTTTCACTCAGGAGATCGCGCCACAGGGTAGGGCCTCCGAAGGCGCCGGACTTGGAGATGACCGTGGTGCCTTGCCATGGGCCGCCGACAATGGTGGAGCGGGGGAGGCCCGGTGCGGCCTGGCCGGTGAGGCTGAGGGCTGCGACATCGAGCGCCGCGCAAAGATTTCGCAAGGTCTCGCCGCCGGCAACAATCAATGTGCCCGGCGCTGGCAGAGCTTTGGCGATGCGGCCGAAGCTCGCCGCGATCCGCCTTGCCGCATCGTCGCGCTCGAGCCCCGTCGGCAGATCGAGGCTGACCATGGCGACGCCGCTTTGCTGGATTTGTCTGTCGACCGCATCCGCATCCACGCCTTCGGAAAGCTTCAGCCAATTGGGGCCGCAGGCCTGGAGCTGCGCCAGCGTGATCGGCTGATCCGAGCCGAATAGACCGAGCACCGGCCTTTGCAGCCTGCGCGAAACGGGGACAGTGGGCGCGGGCCGCGAAGATCGTCCTTCGCCCACGTCTTTTCCGGGATAAGGGCGATGATGCGTCGCCAAATCGATGTTGCGCGCCAGGGCTCGCGCCAGCCCGCCGGTGCCGCTCCAAAGGACCGGTCCCCGTAGCGCAGAGGAGACCCATGCGATGACGGCGTCGAGATCCTCATCCGAATGGGCGTCGAAAACATGAATGCCATCCGCAATCGGTGTTCCGGCATCGACATGGTGGTGACTGAGCGGCGTGTTGAAGGCCGGCAGCCCCTCCGCTCTTAGCTGAGCGACGAGATCGCCGCTGATATCACGCCAGGCATCCTTCCCGGCAAACAGCACCTGCCGGCCGCCCCGCGTGTGCCGCCCATGATGCGGAAAGGCCGGCGCCAGAATACAATGCTGCCAGTGGCCGAGCCCAAAGCAGGCGGCAAGTTCAGCCGCCCAAGGCCCGCGAAACAGGCTATCCACCTTCTTGAAGGCAAGATCGGCCCCCTGCAGCAGCGGCGCGACGCTGCCGACGATGCCAGCCGCAACGGCTGCCGATTTCTCGCGGGTGCCAGTGTCGATCGCAAGGCAATCCGGCAGGCTTGCCGGAAGCGCATCTTCCCGCTGCACCTCGATCGGCCCATAGACGCCCACGAATTCAACGGCCGTGTCGAGTGCGCCGGTCAGATCATCAGCGATGAGGCGGAGGGTGGGCATGAAGTTGAGAAGCCTTCAGAGGGCCTTGCGGGTATCGGATATAGACATGGAACCAAGGCCTTGCGGCTGCTTAGACAACACGCACTCTTCAGCCTTCCGTCAGGGCTTGTCAACGGGTTGCTTTGTCACCGTATCATTGATCCCGGCTGCGGCATCAGCCGCGTTTACTTGTCTGCGCATGTGCGGCTATTCTTGTGCTCAACGATGGGCTGAGTTGTTCCCATTGCCTCAAGGAGAACAGAGTGAGCTACGATTTCCATGTGGGCCAGAAGGTCGTCTGCATCAATGACACGTTCAAGCATGTCAGCATCGACCAGTTGATCCGCAAGGGAACGATCTACACGATCCGCTGGGTCGGCGAATACACGCATTATGTCGACGGCACGTTCATCGGCGTGAAGCTCGAAGAGATCCACCGCGGCGACGACGACGGCCCCGAAGGCTACGGCGCCGCCGACATGCCCTACCGCGCCACCCGCTTCCGCCCGCTGGTGGAGGACAAGATTGCTTCGCTCCGAAAGCTGCTGGCGCCGACACCGGATGCGCCGGTGGAGAAGGGGAAGAAGGTTAGGAAGACGGAGAAGGTTTGAGGGGGGGCAGCAAACAGCTACAATATTCTTGGTACCCGCCGGGTCGGGAATGGGAGGAAGCGAAGATTCCGCAGCAGTGGGATCGCCCCGTTACGATCGCGACCGGCAAGATTGGCCGGTACGTCATCATCTACAGCACGGAGCGCGCCGCAGAATATATGCTCTACGAGTGGCCGAAGAGCATGGATGGCAAGAAATTCACCGCCGCCAAGCTGGCGCTGATCGATGCTCACGACGGGAAGATTTCGATTGATGAGGCTCGATCGGCCTTCATCGCAGCAGCCGAGGAGGCGGGGATATTCTGCAGGCAGTGATGCGGTGACTAGGCGTGCAGCCCAAAAACTCAATTAGGCTACTCGAATTTGGCGGCTTTGCCTTTCTTTAGTTCTTTCTCATAGCTGCTTAACAGCTTGTTTCGCCATGATCGTGTCCGTTCTGGACTTTTAAGGTCAGCCTTGTAATCGAGCGTGTCGCCATCCTCTTGTATTTCATAATTGAAATCCACAACAATATCCCCGATTACGGCGGGCGCCTGTTTGAGCAGACGATCCCGGTTTTCCGCGGAATCGAGGCCACTGCGACTCGTTATGATCTCTTTCGAGGCAGGGGACATTTCCATAATGTGCCTCAGCACATTTAGAATAAAGAACTTTGTCAGCGCATAGCCGCCCATCTGTTCATTCTTTAGATCGCCAATCTGCTTGCCAATTAACTCGAATAATTCGTGGAGGAAAACAACCCTCGAGGCCGTCACCTCTGGTCTGCCGAAAATGTCCGCGTATTTTTCGTCGAATACCTTGTAAACTTGGTGGCAGGAGTGCGGCTCATTTAGGTCAAAAGCCATCAGAAGCCGCCCGGCGTCCTCATTTGTAATCGAGATCTTTTTCTCAGGCGTCTCCTCGCCTCGTTTGATTTCAAAACTGTATTCTGGCTGATCCTTTTCAAACTCGGCCTTCAGCCGCAACATGATTATGTGGTTCGAGCGAAGATCGCGTGCCTTTATTGAGTTTTGATTGTTGCTATTGATCGTAATTTTTCGCGCAAGTTCATCATTGCGGAGAGCAATCACTTTTACAAAGACTCTCAAATCATCAGAAAGACTAGATGAATTTTTGTAAAACGTTGAAATGCTTTGAGCGCCATTTACCACAACGTAATCTTGAACTCGGAGTGCGTCACCAATAAGCTCTCCGGAAGAACACAATATAGTAATGCCATTGTGATATAGTGGAAAGTTCCTATGCTCACTTCTCTCGCTGATAGATTTCGCGATAGACTTATTTACCGCAGTATTGCCGAGAGTGAGGCGTACGTTCTGCTTAAATAAGGTAGTGTCAGCGATCCCTTTTAGCTTGATGAGCTCCAATGCCTTTGCGGGAAACATGAAAATCTTCATGCCGTCATCCGCCTCTACCTGGAGGCATCCAGCATAAGAAACGTCAAACTCAAACTGCCCTCTTACGCCCTCGTCGGCGTCAAAATCTATGTATTCTAGGGCTATTTTGTCGCGATCGTAAATAACAATATCATCTCTGTGGGCTATATATTCGCGGCAATTGTCGTCAGGGTCTTGATTTGCAACAAAAATACCTACAAGCTTGTAGCCATCGATCAGTAGTTGCTTCAAATTTGTTCGGTTAATTAATTTTTTTAAGTCTTGGTTTGCGTTTCCATTCAGAATTAGATCTATGGACTCTGGTGTCCTGAACTGGTCTATTGACCCGACAAAATTCTTTAGATCACGATCTCCAATTGTCCTGCCATCCCTTTGGCTTATTTTTGACTGGAAGAAATGAATCTCTTGGGCCGTATTGTCCACGTAGATGCCATCTATGCCTTTGTCGTTTACCTCGTCACAAATGGCGTCATCTGCATCCACATCACTCAAACGGTAAATGTTCTCGAGGAACCAGTTCAAGAACGAGGCTGATTCGGAACGGCCCTTTCCCGCGTAGCGTGACAACATTTTTTTGAGTTCGGCGTAGACGAGATCGTTCGGGGTCATGTTGCCTCTTTTCAGACATAGGCGGACGGTTCAATTTGCCAATTTATTCCGTCGAGCCGGAAAATCTATGAACGATTTGCAGTCATTAGTCGACTGCAGATGCCTGGAGTTCGCGGCGGAGCATCAAGGCGCCTCAATCACCGGAGAGCACCCCTATGTGCAAACCATGCGCCACCGCATCCCCGCTAAGGTCTGAAAATTTCTGAAATTCCTGGCTCCCAAATTATTGAAATAATCGTGTCTTATCAAAAGAGCAATCAAGATGCCGGTCGGGTCTGGATTCCGCGGATACTGTGTTTTACAGCTCCATTGATATTTAACGGCTTTTTCGAGCACGAACGGCAGAGTTTTACAGCTAAATGCCGACGCCATCGACAATAAGCTTCCCAAGCTGATGCTCGTTAGCTCAGCGGCGTCTCCTGTTGCATATGGACGGATCTGTGCTTTGCCGCCCATCGTCAAATCGCCGCTACGTGCAACTACGATCGACTCCTGTGCTTGACCTGCGCAGAAAACGCCGCCGCGACTAAGCTGAGGCGGTATGCCTGTGAGGAGCGCCAATACGAAATTTTGATGTTCCCTCTCATACCCACTTCCGCTTTCGCAAAAGTTGAGCAATGACTAGCCAATTACAATGCGAGAGGGCGAACATGGATAAGCGTTTGGACGAAACATGGTCGATGTTGGAAAGCATAGCGGCGGGGCTCGCGCAACAAGCGAATGGCAATGCTTTAATATCCGACGCTGGGGGATGGAACCACCCTGCAATTACTGCCCTTGGACTGGCACAGGTTTTTTCTCAGATAGCTACTTCACTTAGAGACGCGAATATATCGGAGCTAAGTGACGAAGAGGCTAACCTTATAACTGCGGTAAATCGGGCTCTGACGCACCTCTACGCGTCCGTCCTGCCGAACTACACGGGCAATCCAATGGCTGCTGGAGGCGCACTGCTCTCGTCGCTATCATTTATTCAAGGCGCTCTCTCGCCCTGGTTGGGTTGGTCATCAATTCCAAAGTCTCGATATCCTTCTTCGCTCGCGCGGCGGCTCAATCAGTTGGAGTCAGATTTAGCCAATATCATGCCGGACAAGGAGCGATTGACTGACCAAGTGAGCCTCATTTCCAATGCTGTGGATGCGGCCGAGGCTCTACCGACTACGATTCAAGAACTTAAGACAACGCAGCAGCAGGTCCGCGATATATCGAGCAAAGCTTCGGAATTTATTGGCAAGATCGGCACTCTGCACGCAGATGCTTCGCTCACAAAGGAGGAGATCGATAGAACTGCCGCCGAGGGCAGGGAGTTAATTAAGCAAGCCTCTGAGGCTTATAGGATAACGACCACGATAGGCTTGGCTGCCGCGTTCGACGATAGAGCGCGGAAGCTCAACAGCTCAATGTATATTTGGGTAGCGGGGCTAGGCCTTTCGCTTATTCTGCTTCTGATTATCGGAGCGTACCGATTGTCAGCCATGCATGAGGTTTTTAGCGCGCCAACCTTCGATTCGGCGCGCGTGTGGACGCAGATCCTGCTTTCGATTTTGAGTATTGGCGCGCCGGTCTGGTTTGCTTGGTTATCGACGAAGCAGATTGGCCAGCGTTTTAGGCTCGCCGAAGATTATGCATTCAAAGCTTCCGTCTCGAAAGCTTACGAAGGATATCGCCGTGAGGCAAAATCTCTCGATCCTACTTTCGCTGAGGTATTGTTTAAGTCCGCCTTATCACGACTAGACGAGGCTCCACTGAGGTTGCTGGAGATGAGCACGCATGGGAGCCCGCTGCATGAACTCGCGGAGTCTCGCGTGGCCGCAAAACTGATCAAGGCGCTGGATCGATTCAATCGACGTAGTGACGATAGCCGGAGACCAGCATCTCCAGAGGGGGAGAAGTAGAAGCGCAAGCAAGAAGTCGTGCCCGGCTTATACGGGTGGTCTTGGCGTTGCAGCAGGCTTGATGGGATCCGCGCCTGCAGAAATGGCTCCGAGTCAGAGCGGAGACTGTTTCTGCGACTCCGGCAAATATTGCGTCGGCCCGCGAGGGGGACATTACTGCATGACCCATGAAGGCACGAAGAGTTATCTACGCCACGATTAAGCGCGGCCCGGAACTCTCCGTGCTCTCTTGGCGCCGCTTGAACGGCTCAAACTCATCATCGCCGCTCGCTAGGAGAACGCATAAAGAACGGACTGCACGGATTTTGCACGCTTCGCTAGTGCAATTCACCGTTCGTTCCGTGCAGTTAAGCGCAATTGCGTAAGCTTATCTCGTTGCCAGTTGGTTAAGTACTTGACGAACAAGGGGAAAACTGGTGCTGCTAGAGAGATTTGAACTCTCGGCCTCTCCCTTACCAAGGGAGTGCTCTACCCCTGAGCTATAGCAGCAAACCGTGGCGCAGTTGGTTGCGCCGTATTGGGCGAGGCGGCTATTGCCATAGCTGAGAGGTAAGTGCAAGCCGCAAATTTCAAGTTCGGTGAAAGATCGCTGGAAAAATTATGTCGGTCTTTTGAAGGCTGGGGATTTCGGCTATGGGAAGGGGATGTGTGCGGATAAGACGAAAACTGGTGATGAGCAGCGCTTGCAGGGCGGTTTGACGGCCGGCGAGGCGGGGGAAGGCGCGGGCGCGAAGGTGAATATCGAGGCGGAACGGCGCCGCGAGCGGGCGGCTCAGAAGCTGCGGGAAAATCTTGCCCGTCGCAAACAGCAGGTCCGGGCACGCCGCGCAGGCCAGGCGGACGAGACGGATGGGCTTCCCGCAGCAAATTCGTCCGATGCGAAAGATACCGCCGCAAAAATGGACGAATCGTAGTGATTTGATGTTGGTCATCATCAAACAGCCATCAAACGAATTGAAGCCTTAAACTATTTCGTCTAAACAGCGCTCTCTCCCCAAACGTGTGGAATTTGGCGCACTGAACTTCAGGAAAGGCGGGCCCCGCCCGTAGTCATATATGGATCGTATCAGGATTGTCGGCGGTAACGAACTCAACGGTATCATTCCGATCTCCGGCGCCAAGAATGCAGCTCTGCCTCTGATGATCGCCTCGCTGCTCACCAGCGATACGCTGACGCTCGAAAACGTGCCGCATCTTGCCGATGTCGAGCTTCTGATGCGCATCCTCGGCAATCACGGCGTCGATGTCGCCGTCAACGGCCGGCGCGAGCGCCAGGAAGACGGCTATTCCCGCACCATCCATTTCACCTGCCGCACCATCGCCGACACCACCGCGCCCTATGAGCTGGTCGCGAAGATGCGCGCCAGCTTCTGGGTCATCGGGCCGCTGCTTGCCCGCGAGGGCCAGGCGCGCGTGTCGCTGCCGGGCGGATGCGCCATCGGCACGCGGCCGGTCGATCTCTTCATCGATGGCCTGACGGCGCTCGGCGCCACCATGGAAATCGACGGCGGCTATATCAACGCCACCGCGCCGAAGGGCGGCCTGATCGGTGCGCGTTATGTCTTCCCGAAGGTTTCGGTCGGCGCGACGCATGTGATGATGATGGCGGCGACGCTCGCCCGCGGCACGACGGTCATCGGCAATGCCGCCCGCGAGCCGGAAGTCGTCGATCTTGCCAATTGCCTCATTGCCATGGGCGCCAAGATCTCCGGCGCCGGCACCAGCACGATCACCGTCGAAGGCGTCACCTCGCTTTCCGGCGCGCGCCACCGCGTCTTGCCAGATCGTATCGAGACCGGCACCTATGCCATGGCCGTCGCCATGGCCGGCGGCGATGTCCGCCTGGAAAACACCGATATGGCGCTGCTCGACACGGCGCTGGAAAGCCTGCGCCGCGCCGGGGCCGATATTTCGGCGACCGAGAGCGGCATTCGCGTCCGGCGCAACGGCGTCGGCATCAAGCCGGTCGATATTGTCACCGATCCCTTCCCGGGCTTCCCGACCGACCTGCAGGCGCAGTTCATGGCGCTGATGACCCGCTCGACGGGCACCTCGCATATCACCGAGACGATCTTCGAAAACCGCTTCATGCATGTGCAGGAACTCGCCCGCCTCGGCGCTAAGATCTCGCTTTCCGGCCAGACCGCCAAGATCGAGGGTGTCGAGCGGCTGAAGGGGGCGCCGGTCATGGCGACGGACCTGCGCGCCTCCGTCTCGCTGGTCATCGCCGGCCTTGCCGCCGAGGGCGAAACGCTGGTCTCCCGCGTCTACCATCTCGATCGCGGCTTCGAGCGGCTGGAAGAAAAGCTGACGCGCTGCGGCGCCGTCGTCGAGCGCATCAGCGACTAATTCCGGTCGTTCATGAGAAGAGACGGGAGAAGCCCGTTTTCTCCGGTTGCGTCTTGCCCGCCCGCATCCTATTTCCATCACGGGGAAATGCCGGTATCGGCATTTCCGTGGCGATCGGGGATATCACGCGAATGACCAATCTCAAGCTAATGGCACTCGACAACGAAGACCTGGGCGTGATCTCCGCGCATATGCAGGACAGCGTCTTCAAGGTTTCCGACATGTCCTATGCGCCGCGGCTCGGGCAATTTTCCGTTGCCGCCAACCGCTTCGTCTGGGAACTGTCGGATCAGAAGGACAAGCCGTTCGAGCGCCATCGCTCGGCGCTGGTGTTCAAGCGGGTGCTGGCGGTGCGCTCCAGCGGCGTCGACCGGCGCCAGCGTGACGAGGTACTGTCGCTGCTCGCCATCCGCTTCGATCCGAAGGGCGAGGGACCGGATGGCACGATCGAGCTGACGCTCGCCGGCAAGGCGACGATCGCGCTCGATGTCGAATGTATCGAAGTTCAGCTTGCAGATATTGGCGGCGCGTGGGAAACGGCTAACAAGCCCAGTCATCCGGACGAGGCCGATTAGAGCACTTCCAGGAAAAGTGCGAAGCGGTTTTCCATCCGGAATGCGTAAAAACAAAGAGGTAGAGCGGGAAAGCGATTCCGTGAAACGCTGAACCGCTCTAGGCGAACGAATTTCGGTCGCTTGCGGCCGCCCGAGTAAAAGGATTATCAGCGTTGGCTATCTGGCTGGATCAGGCATCGGAAGGTTTCGAGCAGCAGTTTGCCGCTTTTCTGACGACCAAGCGGGAAGTGTCCGAGGATGTGAACGCCGTCGTACGCGCCATCATCGATGATGTGCGGGCGCGGGGCGATGCGGCTCTTGCCGATTATTCCAAGAAGTTCGAGGGCATCGATTTCGCGACGACGCCGATGCGCGTCAGCGAAGCGGAGATCGATGCGGCTGTTGCCGCCGTCCCTGCCGAAGTGCTGGGCGCGCTCAAGGTCGCCGCCACCCGTATCGAATCGCATCATCGCCGGCAATTGCCGAAGGACGATATCTATGAGGACGATCTCGGCGTCGGTCTCGGCTCGCGCTGGACGGCGATCGAAGCCGTCGGCCTCTATGTGCCCGGCGGCACGGCGAGCTATCCGAGCTCGGTGCTGATGAATGCCGTGCCGGCCAAGGTCGCCGGCGTCGACCGCGTCGTCATCGCCGTGCCGACCATGAAGGGCGCGGTCAATCCGGCTGTGCTTGCAGCGGCCCGCATGGCCGGCGTCGAGGAAATCTACCGCATCGGCGGGGCGCAGGCGATTGCGGCGCTTGCCTATGGAACCGAGACGATTGCCCCGGTCGCCAAGATCACCGGTCCCGGCAATGCCTATGTCGCCGCCGCCAAGCGGCAGGTTTTCGGCACCGTCGGCATCGACATGATTGCTGGTCCGTCGGAAGTGCTCGTCATTGCCGACAAGCACAATGATCCGGATTGGCTGGCCGCCGATCTTCTGGCGCAGGCGGAGCACGACGAGGGCGCGCAGTCGATCCTGATTACGGACGATGCTGCATTCGGCAAGGCCGTGGAAGGCGCGGTCGAGCGCCAGCTCAAGCAACTCAGCCGATCGCAGACGGCGGCTGCAAGCTGGCGGGATTTCGGCGCCATCATCCTGGTTTCCGACCTGAAGCAGGCCATTCCCCTCGCCAACCGCATCGCCGCCGAACATGTCGAGCTCGCTGTCGACGATCCGGATGCGCTGCTTGCCGGCATTCGCAATGCCGGCGCGATTTTCGTCGGCCGTCATACGCCGGAAGTGATCGGCGATTATGTCGGCGGCTCCAACCATGTGCTGCCGACCGCCCGCTCCGCGCGCTTCTCGTCCGGGCTCTCGGTGCTTGATTTCGTCAAGCGCACCTCGATCCTGAGGCTCGGTCCCGAGCAATTGCGCACGCTTGGACCGGCGGCAATCGCGCTCGCCAATTCCGAAGGGCTCGATGCCCATGCGCGGTCCGTTGCGATCCGCCTCAATCTCGAAGGGTAGGGCATGACTGACAGCGTCTTCCGGCTGAGCGACGTGGTCTTGGACGACACGATCGGCCGTTCGACGCCCGACGTCGAGCATGAGCGCGCCGTCGCGATTTTCGACCTGATCGAGGAAAACAGTTTTGAGCCTGTCGGCCATAACGGCGGGCCTTATCGCTTGAACCTGTCCCTGGTCGATCAGAAGCTCGTCTTCGATATCCGCACGGAAGCGGGGGGCGTCGTCGCCACCCATATCCTGTCGCTGACGCCGTTCCGGCGGATCGTGAAGGACTACTTCATGATCTGCGAAAGCTATTACGAGGCCATCCGCTCGGCCACCCCCAGCCGCATCGAAGCCATCGACATGGGCCGCCGCGGCATTCACAATGAGGGCTCGCGGACGCTGATGGACCGGCTGAAGGGCAAGATCATCGTGGATTTCGACACGGCCCGGCGGCTTTTCACACTCGTCTGCGTGCTCTACTGGCGCGGGTAACGGCGATGGAACAGCCGAAAGCCATCGAACATAACGGAAAGGCGCCGGGCGCCATTCTCTTCATGTGCGGACTAAACACGATCCGCTCGCCGATGGCCGAAGCGATCGCGCGCGGAATGCTGCCGCAGGGCACCTATGTCGCCTCGGCCGGCGTCCGTGCCGGCGAGCGCAATCCCTTCGTCGATGTCGTGCTGAGCGAAATCGGTCTCTCGCTCGGACGGCGGCAGCCCCAGACTCTGGAGGAGCTGGAGGATGATTTCTTCGATGTCATCATCACGCTTTCTCCCGAAGCGCATCATGCGGCCCTGGAACTGACGCGCGCCAATGCCATCGACGTCATCTATTGGCCGACCATCGATCCCTCGGTTGCGGGCGGCACGCGCGAGCAGATCCTCAATGCCTATCGCGAGGTGAGAGACAATCTTCTCGGCATGATCGAAAGCCGGTTGGTCGAGCATCGCGGCTCTCTTTAGAGTGCCGCGTTAAACAAATGCAGAAAGCCTTATCAACGAGGTTCACAAAACCGTGGCGATTGTGTAGTTTCCGCGCAAATTTCCGGCGGCCTTACTTTTTGTCATGGACGCCGGCCTCAACCCCACAGGAAAAGAAGCTTTAATGCCGAAAGAAGAAGTCCTTGAATTTCCCGGTGTCGTCACCGAATTGCTGCCGAACGCGACCTTCCGCGTGAAGCTGGAAAACGAGCATGAGATCATCGCTCACACCGCCGGCCGCATGCGCAAGAACCGCATCCGCGTTCTCGCCGGCGACAAGGTGCTCGTGGAAATGACACCCTACGACCTGACCAAGGGCCGCATCACCTATCGTTTCAAGTAGTCCGCAGCTCGCATCCGAGCCGGCCCTCCGTTTGCCGCCTGTCACGGTCGAGGTTTTATGGCGCTGAAACACAAGCTGATACTGGCCTCCGGATCGCCGCGCCGCGTCGATCTCCTGCATCAGGCGGGGATCGAAGCGGCACGCCTGATGCCCATGGATATCGATGAGGCTCCGAAGAAGTCGGAGCACCCGCGCTCGCTGGCACGCCGGCTTTCGTCGGAAAAGGGCGAGGCGGCGTTCGCGGCGGTGAAGGGTGAT
The DNA here is from genome assembly GCF_029714285.1 of Rhizobium sp. CB3090. Classification (NCBI taxonomy): domain Bacteria; kingdom Pseudomonadati; phylum Pseudomonadota; class Alphaproteobacteria; order Hyphomicrobiales; family Rhizobiaceae; genus Rhizobium; species Rhizobium sp. CB3090. The sequence continues at coordinate 2,831,422 of NZ_CP121662.1, read as the reverse complement.
GTCGCATGGCAGGGAAGCTATATCCTTGCCGCAGATACGGTCGTCGCTGTTGGACGGCGGATCCTGCCGAAAGCGGAATTCGTCGACGAGGCGTCTTCGGCGCTGCATCTGCTCTCCGGCCGCAGCCATGTCGTCTATACCGGCATCTGCCTGATCACACCGGACCGCAAGCTGCGCCAGAAGGTGGTCGAGACCAAGGTCCGCTTCAAGCGGCTGTCCGGCAAGGATATCGACATGTATCTCGCCTCCGGCCAGTGGCGGGGCAAGGCCGGCGCCTACGGCATACAGGGGCTTGCGGGCTCTTTCGTACAGAAGCTGATCGGCTCCTATACGAATGTCGTTGGTTTGCCACTTTATGAAACCATGCTGCTTCTCGCGGGCGAAGGATTTGACGTCTACGCGGAATGGCAGGAAGGATGATCGTCATGGCGGACGATAACAGGATCAAGATGGGCGCAAAGATCGAGCCGCTGCGCAAGACACGAGCTTGCTCGGAATGCGGTCGGCCCTCGGTGCGCGAGCATTATCCCTTCTGTTCGGATCGTTGCCGCTCACTCGATCTGTCGCGATGGCTGAACGGCTCCTATGCCATTCCCGTTGCGGAGGACGAGACCAAGGCCTCCGACGAGGAATAGGCGCTTCGCCATTTCGTCGAAGCCATTCATTTCATTTGCGAATTGTCAAAAATCCATTTCCTGTCAAAAAAGAGTCATTTGCGGCTGGACATGGGCGAACAAGATGCTATAACCCCGCTCGCTTCCGGGGCGAACCAACCGCCCAGGGTCTTCGAAGACCTTTCGATCGGCGTGAAGCAGAGATGCCCAGGTAGCTCAGTTGGTAGAGCAGCGGATTGAAAATCCGCGTGTCACTGGTTCGATTCCGGTCCTGGGCACCATTCTTGCTTTCCTCTCGAGATCATCGCGATTTTCGAAAGCCTCCCGGCTGCGATATGACGCGGCGCATGTGCGGCACGGCAATCCCTGATGCGTATCCTCTGGCCCTGATGCGTATCCTCTGGCAAGCGGCGGCGGCGCGAGGTCGATTCCGCTCCAGTTTCCAATTCTGAATTTCCCCCTCGTTTCAACCGGAACATCGCGGCTGATGGCCCTCTGAAAGGGCGAGCCGAATCGCGCCTTTGTGTGGCCTGTCAAGCGCGTCTAATGGTGGAGGTATGGGCGGAGTTCGCAACTTTAGAGGTATTAATTATTAATTCCGGTGAAAGAACCTTTCAAGATATTGATGGCTAATGCAATCAAGCGTACGAATTATTGAAGGGTCACCTATTGATTCGAAGCGAGTATTACCGCACCTTAGATACTAGCGGGAAACGATCCCGTTAAGTCCGGCGTTTATTGCAATAGCAAGCTATCGAGGCGCCATGTTAAACAACGATGTGCTATTCAACACGTTCGCCCGTTCTTTCGAAGCACGGCGCGAAGTCGAGATGTCATTCTCCGAATACCTGGAAGCGTGCCGGGATGATGTGCTCATGTACGCGAATGCGTCGGAGCGCCTGCTGGCCGCGATGGGTGAACCGCTGCTGATCGATACGGCCAAGGATACCCGCCTCGGGCGTATCTTCATGAACCGAACCATCCGGACCTATCCGGCTTTTTCGGGCTTCTTCGGCATGGAAGAGACGATCGAACGCATTGTCGCCTTCTTCCGCCATGCGGCGCAGGGGTTGGAGGAGCGTAAGCAGATCCTCTACCTGCTCGGCCCCGTCGGCGGAGGTAAATCCTCGCTTGCCGAGCGGCTGAAATCGCTGATGGAGGTCCACCCGATCTATGTGCTGAAGGCCGGAAATGAGCTCAGTCCGGTGTTCGAAAGTCCGCTCAGTCTATTCGATCCCGTGACGATGGGGCCGATGGTCGAGGAGCGCTACGGCATCCCTCGCAGGCGTCTGACCGGGCTGATGAGCCCGTGGTGCCTGAAGCGGCTGGAAGAGTTCGAGGGCGATATTTCCCGCTTCCGCGTGGTCAGGATACAGCCGTCCAGGCTGCGACAAATCGCCGTCGCCAAGACCGAACCGGGTGATGAGAACAACCAGGACATTTCTTCGCTGGTCGGCAAGGTCGATATCCGCAAACTCGAAAGCCTGGCGCAGAACGATCCCGATGCCTACAGCTATTCCGGTGCGCTCAATCGCGCCAACCAGGGCATTCTCGAATTCGTCGAGATGTTCAAGGCGCCGATCAAGATGTTGCATCCGTTGCTGACGGCAACGCAGGAGGGCAATTATATCGGTACCGAGAATATCGGCGCCATTCCCTTCTCGGGAATCATTCTCGCTCACTCGAACGAGTCGGAATGGCAGAGCTTCAAGGCCAACAAGAACAATGAGGCCTTCATCGACCGCATCTGCGTCGTGAAGGTGCCCTATTGCCTACGGGTCACCGAAGAGCAGAAGATCTACGAGAAACTGATCGAGGAATCCGAGCTCAGCGACGCGCCCTGCGCGCCGTCGACGCTGGAGACGCTTGCCCGCTTCACGGTTCTCACAAGGCTTGCCAAGCACGAGAACTCGACCGCCTTCTCCAAGCTTCGTGTCTATGACGGCGAAAGCCTGAAGGAGACCGATCCGAGGGCGCGCAGCGTGCAGGAGTATCGCGATGCGGCCGGTGTCGACGAAGGCATGGACGGGGCCTCGACACGCTTCGCCTTCAAGGTGCTGGCGGCGACCTTCAACTACGATACGACGGAGATCGGTGCCGATCCGGTGCATCTGATGTATATGCTGGAGCAGGCGATCCGCCGCGAGCAACTGCCGCTCGAAACCGAAAAGCTCTATATAGAGTTCATCAAGAGCGAGCTTGCACCGCGCTATGCGGAATTTATTGGACATGAGATTCAAAAGGCCTATCTGGAATCCTATGCGGATTACGGCCAGAATCTCTTTGACCGATATGTCGATTATGCCGATGCCTGGATCGAGGATGTCGATTTCAAGGACCCGGATACCGGCCAGCTTCTGGACCGAGAGCTTCTCAACCAGGAACTGACCAAAATCGAAAAGCCGGCGGGTATCGCCAATCCCAAAGACTTCCGCAACGAGATTGTGAAGTTCTGCCTGCGGGCGCGGGCAAGCCACGGCGGTAAGAATCCGTCCTGGACCAGTTACGAGAAGATTCGCGAAGTCATCGAAAAGCGAATGTTCTCCCAGGTCGAGGACCTCCTGCCGGTGATCTCGTTCGGATCCAAGAAGGATGGCGAGACGGAAAAGAAACATGGCGAATTCGTCGAACGCATGATGGCGCGCGGCTATACCGAGCGTCAGGTTCGGCGGCTTGTGGAATGGTACATGCGTGTGAAACAGGCAGGATGAGCCACCAAGGAAGAAGGAATGCACATTGTTGACCGGCGCCTGAATCCAGGCGGCAAAAGTCTAGAAAATCGTCAACGGTTTTTGCGAAGAGCAAAAGCGCTGGTGCAGAGGGCGGTCTACGAATCCTCTCAAAATCGCGACATTCAGGACATTCTGAAGGGCGGCGAGATCAGCATTCCCATCGATGGAACCGAGGAACCCCGGTTCCATCGCGGCCCGGAGGGCCTGCATGAGCATATCCTTCCCGGCAATAAGGACTTCCTTGAGGGCGATATCCTTCCGCGGCCGGAGAGCGGTGGGGGAAGGGGGCGAGCAGGCGGCGAGGGCAGCGGCGAAGACGCCTTCCGCTTCATTCTCACCCGCGAGGAATTCCTCGACCTTTTCCTTGACGATCTTGAACTTCCCGATCTTGCCAAGAAGCGACTGACGACGACCGATCAGCCCAATCCTGTACGCTCGGGCTATTCGGTCACGGGGTCGCCGGCTAATCTTGCCATCAACCGCACTATGCGGCTGGCGATGATGCGGCGCGTGGCTCTGCACCGTCCGAAGCCCGAGACCGTCGCCGAGCTGATCGCGGAGGCGGCCGAATGCAAGGATGAGGAGCGCCGCGCTGCGCTCGAGGCCGAGATCAAGGTGCTGGAATCGAAGGTCCGGCGCATTCCCTACATCGACCCGATCGACATCCGCTACCGCCGTTTCGAGAACGAGCCGAAGCCGGTGGCCCAAGCCGTGATGTTCTGCCTGATGGACGTCTCCGGCTCGATGTCGGAGCACATGAAGGATCTCGCCAAGCGCTTCTACATGCTGCTCTACATTTTCCTGACGAGGCAGTATCGCCGCGTCGAGATCGTCTTCATCCGTCATACGGATGTGGCTGAAGAGGTGGATGAGGAAACGTTCTTCCGCAGCCCGGCGACCGGTGGCACACAGGTGTCGAGCGCCCTCGAAGCCATGCGGCGGATCGTTCACGATCGTTTTCCGCCATCGGACTGGAACATCTATGCGGCGCAGGCGTCGGATGGCGATAATGCCTATTCGGACAATGCGACGGCGGCGGCGCTCCTCACTGGCGCCATCCTGCCGGTCAGCCAGTATTTCGCCTATCTGGAGGTGGGGGAGGCGAGGAGCGTCGCGATCTCTTCCGGTTCGGCGCTGTGGTCGCTCTATGAGCGAATTCAGGTGGGCTGGCCGGTGCTGTCGATGCGACGGGTCAGCGATCGCAGCCAGATTTACCCGGTCTTCCATGATCTTTTTCAGCGCCGGGCGGCGGAAACCAGGAGCGGATAATGGCAAAGGCGTCGATGGAGCGGCTTTTCGAGGGTGCGGACTGGGATTTCGGCACCATCCAGCGGATCCACAATGCCTGCGAGCGAATCGCCATCGGCGAGCTCGGCCTTGATGTCTATCCCAACCAAATCGAGATCATCACCGCCGAACAGATGCTCGATGTCTATTCCTCGATCGGTATGCCGCTGTTCTACAAGCATTGGTCCTTCGGCAAGCATTTCGCGCATCACGAGGCTTTTTATCGCAAAGGTCTGCGCGGCCTTGCCTACGAGATCGTCATCAACAGCTCGCCTTGCATCTCCTATCTGATGGAGGAGAATACGGCGACGATGCAGGCGCTGGTGGTCGCCCACGCCGCCTTCGGGCACAATCATTTTTTCAAGAACAATTACCTGTTCAAGCTCTGGACGGATGCGGAGGGTATTCTCGACTACCTCAACTTCGCCAAGGGTTATATCGCCCGTTGCGAGGAGCGCTATGGTCATGCCGCCGTGGAGCGGACGCTGGATGCGGCGCATGCGCTGATGTCGCACGGCGTCCATCGCTATGCTGGCAAGAAGACGCTCGATCTTCGCGACGAGGAAAGGCGCGAGCGCGAGCGGCGCGAATATGACGAGCGGATCTTCAACGATCTCTGGCGCACGGTTCCAGTCGTAAAGGGCAAGAAGGCGCCCGACCTCGATTTGGAACACCGGCGTTCGCTCACCGGCCTGCCGCAGGAGAATATCCTTTATTTCCTGGAGAAGATGGCGCCGCGGATGAAGCCGTGGCAGCGGGAAATCCTGCGCATCGTCCGGCATGTGGCGCAATATTTTTACCCGCAAAGCCAGACCAAGGTCATGAACGAGGGTACGGCGACCTATGTGCACTATCGTATCATGACGCGGCTGCACGAGCTTGGCGGTATCGGTGACGGCGATTTCCTCGAATTCCTGAAATCGCACACCAATGTCGTCTTCCAACCTTCCTTCAACGATCCGCGTTTTTCCGGCTTCAATCCTTACGCGCTCGGTTTCGCCATGATGCAGGATATCGAGCGGATCGTGACGAAGCCGAAGGATGAGGATCGGAATTGGTTTCCTGATATCGCCGGGACTGGCGATGTCATGGCGGTGCTGCGCGATCTCTGGGCTAATTACCGAGATGAGAGTTTCGTATCGCAGTTCCTCAGCCCGCATCTGATGCGCAAAATGCGCATGTTCCACCTCACGGACGATCCGGAAGAGGAGGAGGGATTGCTGGTGGCGGCAATCCATGACGAGCGCGGCTACAAGCGCATTCGGCGCGAACTGGCACGGCAATATGATGTTGGTTGGATCGATCCGCATATCGAGATCGTCGATGTCGATCTTGCCGGCGACCGGCGGCTCATGCTGAAGCATACGGTGCTGAATGGCGGCGTGTTAGAGGATATCGATGCCAAGCGCGTGCTGCAGCATCTTGCCGATCTCTGGAGCTATGACGTGCTGCTGCAGGAGGTCGACCGCTCCGGCTCCGTACTTCGCGACCACCTCGTCCATCCGCGTCCGTCGGCCATTGCCGCTTGACGGTGCAAAATTTCAGGCCGCTTCTTTCGACTGGCGATAATGGCCGCTGACCGCAACAAAAAGCGGGTAAAATTCGCGAGCAGTTTGCTATTTTGCAGGTGGCGACGGGAGCGTCCAGCGTGCCTTGTCGAAGACGATGGCGGTGCGGATCTGTTCCGGCGCTTTTCTCTCCAGCCCTAGCTGAAGATTAAAACTCCTGTCGTTGCGGAACTCCCGGAAGAAGGCGAGCTTTGCACCGAAAGCTTCCAGCGTCACGTCCTGCAGTTTGCCGATCGCTTCGAGTGCCGTCTGGAAGTCGAGCCAGCGGGTTTCGGTCAGCAGCAGCACGACGGCGTCGACGAATGTCTCGCCGATCGCCCGGCCGTCGGCATTGTCGGGCATGATCACCTTGATGCGGATATTGTCGAGTTCTCCGGTCGGCGTGCCTCGAACGATAATGAAGAAGGACGCGGCGTTGGGATCCCCGTTGCCGCCCTTCTGGATCTCGTAGCTGCATTCGAAGGTTCCGGCGCCAAGTGCGCTCTGCCGCCATTCGCCGACGGACAGGCCGGACTTCGAAAGGTCGGCGCAGAGCGTCTGGCCCATTATTCGCCAGCTTCGTACGAATGCGCCGCGCAGGGGATCGACGGGCGGGTCGAATATGTGGGAGCGCCGGGCCGGCGGCGGCTTCGCCGCTGCCGGTTTTTTGGCAGCTGTGACCTGCTTTTGTGCTGGTGCGGCTGTCGTCGTCCCTGGATTGGCCGGCGCAGTCTTCGCGCCGGCGATTTCGGCTGGTTTCGAATTGGCAGTTTGGGCGGGGGCGGTTTGTGGGTCGGCTGTTGTCACGACGGGGCGGGAGGGCTGCTGCGCTGACCCCTTGAAAAGATCGAGATGGTAGCGGGCATCAAGCGCTCTCAGATTACGCATGTCGTTGGCAAGAAACGCCGTGGCCAAAATGATCGAGCCGATGACGATCGCCGCAATCCAGAAGACAGCCCTGCTTTTCTTGCGAGGTGGCGCGACCGACATGGTTCAGATCTACAGCTACTCCAGAGGAAACCTGCTTAACTGCAATGGGTTGGCATTCTGCAGCCGATCCATAGCTACAGAATATGCGTTTATGAACGATTGATCACTCTACCAATTCTTGTCAAATCGCAGTGCTTGCTCAGGCGAAATATGCCTTGAGCGCCCTGACGGTCGCAGCGTCGGTGCGGCGCACCGCTGGGGTCGAAAATCCGAAGGCGAGCAGGCGTTCATCCGTCTCAGGATCGGCAACGGAACAGGACGCATGGATTTCGCTAATCGCCAGTCGCGGCCAGAGCTTGCCGATCGTTCTGATGTTGACGCCCGAGCCGGGCATGATGGCGATGCGGCCGGCGGCAATGGCGATCGCCTGTTCCAATGCGCCGGCGCCTTCCACGGCTGTCTTCTCGCAGCCCGAGGTCAGAATGCGCTCGAAGCCGAGGGATATGGCGAGCTCCACTGCCTCTTCGATATCGGGAACGAGATCGAAGGCGCGATGCAATGTCTTGCCGAGGCTTCCGGCATGGGCGACAAGCGCGCGGAGCGTATCGCTGTCCAGGCGGCCGTCCGGCAGGGAGGCGCCGAGCACGACGCCCGCTAGACCTGCGTGGCGGGCAGCATCGATATCGCTCTTCATGACATCCAGCTCATCGGCTGAGTAGACGAAGCTGCCGGCGCGCGGGCGGATCATGGCATAGGCGGGGATGGGCGCACGCGCCGCCGCCAACATCAGGCCGGCACTCGGCGTCAGGCCTCCGACGGCAAGGGCGCTGCAAAGCTCGATGCGATCTGCGCCGCCCGCAATGGCGGCGTTGAGGCCGGCAATATCCTCGACGCAGACCTCAAGCAGCATGGCTTTGCTCTTCGGCAAATTTCAGTCCCAGCAATGCCGCGCCGATCAGCCCGGGTTCGACCTTGCATTCGCTCGGCACGACGAGCGGGCGGTCGAACTTGCGGAGGATGCGTGAGCGCACCGCCGCGTCCAGCCGCGCCAGCAGGGGCTCGACATTGGAAAGGCCGCCGCCGACCGGGACGATGGTCGCGCCGGTGATGTTGATGGTCAACGCCAGAGGTGAGGCGACGAGATCGACGAGGATATCGATCGTCCGTTCCGCCTTGGCGTCGCCATCAAGCCATTGCCCGATGATCTCCTCGCTGGAAAATTCCAACCCATGCAGGGTCTTGTGCAGGCGCTCGACGCCGCGAGCGCCGCCGATGGTGTCGACGCAGCCCATCTGACCGCAGCCACAGGGATAGGCGGGAATGACAGCCGGCGGATGACCGGCGAAGGAGGCGATGATCGGCCCGTGGCCCCACTCGCCGGCAAAGCCGCCGGCAGCGTTGACGAGACGGCCATCCGCCACAAGGCCGCCGCCGACGCCGGTGCCGAGAATAGCGCCGAAGACAATGCGGTGGCAGCGCCCCGCGCCGGACATCGCTTCCGCCATAGCAAAGCAATCGGCATCGTTGGCGATCAGGACGGGATAGCCGAGTTCCGTTTCCAGTTCGGCGGCAAGGCGACGGCCATCGATGCAGGGAATGTTGGCACAGATGAGCGCCTGCGTATCGGGGTCCACGACGCCGGCAATGGAAAAGGAAATGCAGTCAGGCTTCTCGCCGGCTTCGGCGATGACGGCGCGCAAGGCCGCGACGAATGCGCCGAAATCATACTTTGGCGTCGGGCGGCGGGCGAGCGGCGTGATGTCCGTCATGGAATAGGCGATGCCGCCCTTGATGGCAGAGCCCCCGATATCGAAAGAAACGATCATGAATATTAGCCTGCAGGAAACGTCTCGCGCTTGCTCGCACCCTTTGCCGGTCTTTGCAAGGCCAATCCGCGCTTCTCCCGGTCTCGCCTTCCTCAAGCTTCGGGCGGGATGATCCTGGCCTCAAATCCGTCCACCCGACCGGTTGCGGGGGACAGGAGATCGAGGCGGCCGCCGATCTGGGCAACGATGCGCTCGGCAATGGCAAGGCCGAGGCCGGAGCCGGAGGCTTTCGTCTTGCCGCGCCAGAAGCGCTTTTTCAAATCGGCCAGTTCCGCTTGCGAGAACACATGCCCGCCATTCAGGATATGGATCGTTCCGGCCTTCTCGATCCTGACGGTCACTTCGTCATCGGTCGGACCGTGAATCAAGGCGTTTTCGATCAGGTTGCGCATAACGATGGCGAAGGCGTCGATATCGACGTTGCGGATCAGCTTTCCGTCTGCCTCGTTTTCCAGGAGAATGCGGCCCGCCGTACCCGTATCCCGGTCATAGTCGCCGATCACGGTTTCAACGACGGCGATCAGATCGGCGGGCTTGTCGCCGGTGCCGATGCCGGCCTGGGCGCGGGAGAGCTGCAGCAGTTTTTCCGCCAGGCGGCCGAGATTGGAGAGCGAAGTCTCGATCCGTCCGGCGCGTTCGGTGAGCGGCCCTTTCGGCAGTTCGGCAATCAGACGCTGGGTTTGCGCGAGTGCGCCGGCGATCGGCGTGCGCAGTTCATGGGCGCTGTTGGCGGTGAATTCGCGCTCGGCCTCGAGGGCGGAGCGCAGGCGGCCCAGCAACAGATTGACAGAGCGACCTATCGGCTGGAGTTCGCGCGGCAGCGTGTCGCTCTCCAACGGGGCCATATTGCCGCCGTCCTTGGTGGCGATCTCCGATCGCAACCGGTCGATCGGCCGAAGTGAGCGGCCGACGATGAACCAGATGGCGACAATGCTGCCCGGGATGAGGGCAAGCAGCGGCCAGAGCAGGGCGACGCCGCTCTCGCGCGACGCTTCCCGGCGGTTCTTGAAGGCGTCGGCGACATGCAGGAAGAGCGAGCCGTCAGAGGAGGATTCGGTGTAGATTCGGTATTTCGGAGTGTTGTGGAAACCGATCTTCAGAGGCACGTCGTAGGGCGTTTTCGGTGCATCATGGGAGTGCAGGATGAGCTTGCCTGTCACGTCGAGCACCTGGTAGGTCAGATATTCCTTGTTAAGTCCCCTCTCCATATTTTCGAGGGTTTGCGGGTCTGCAGAGGGATCGCGATCGGCAAGATCGTCGACCACAAGCGGCATCAGCCGCTGAGCGGTTTCCTGCAACGCGCCGTCGAAAGTCTCGGAGAGCTCCTTGTTGACCACATAGACGCCGATGCCGACGGCGATCAGCCAGAACAGGACGACCGTGCCGGTCAGCGCCGCGATCAGGCGGCGGGTGATGCTGGTGCGGTTGAGACCCTTGCGCGTCATCGTTCACCCAGGCAATAGCCGACGCCGCGGGCCGTGCGGATGCGGTCCTTGCCGATCTTCTTGCGCAGGCGGCTGACATAGACCTCGACGGTGTTGCTTTCGATTTCCGAACCGAAGGCATAAAGCGCTTCTTCGATCTGGTCCTTCGAGACGATGGCGCCCGGCCGCGCAACGAGTAGATCGAGGACGGCCCATTCCCGCCCGGTCAGCACGATATCCTTGCCGGAAAGCGTGATGCGCCGTTGCGGCAGGTCGATTTCGAGATCGGCAAAACGAACGGTCGGCTGCGGGCTGCCGCTGTAACGGCGGGCCACCGCCATGATGCGGGCCGTAAGCTCGCCGAGATTGAAAGGCTTGACGAGATAATCGTCGGCACCGCTGTTCAGGCCTTCGATACGGTCGGAAATCTGGTCGCGGGCGGTCAGAATGATGACGGGCGTCTCGTCCGGTTTGCGGCGCAGTTTCTTGAGGAAATCGATGCCGATGCCATCGGGAAGCTGAAGGTCGAGCAGGATGAGACCGTAATGCACGGCGCTGGTGACTTCTGCCGCATCGGCGAGATTTTTCACCCAGTCGATGGCATGCGGAGTCGCAGCGATATGGTCGCGAACCGCGCCGCCGATCATATCGTCGTCCTCGACCAGAAGAATCCTCACCCGTCCCTCGCAATATCGCCGGCGCATCAGTTAATGCCGACGAACCTATCCGGTCAATAAAGGCCGAAATAAGCCATAATCCGAAGCACAGTTCTTATCCTTGGGTTCTCCGGATGACAACGTTCACGACGGCTATGGACAGAGATCGGAGCCGCGATTACTTCTTTGCTCCCAATAAGGAGCGCGGTTGTCGGAACCGCCGCGGATCGAAGAGCTTGAGGAGACCTGTTCATGCTGAAGGGAATTTCACCGCTGTTGAATGCGGATGTGCTGCATGCGTTGAAATCGATGGGGCATGGCGACATGCTGGCGATCGTCGACACGAATTTTCCCGCCGATGCGATTGCGCGCCAAACCAGGCTGGGCCACCTGCTGCGGATCGACAACGTATCCGCGGCCGAAGCTGTCGCGGCGGTGCTGTCGCTAATGCCGCTCGATACGTTCATCACCGATGCGGCGGCGCGCATGGAAGTGGTGGGTGCGGCCGATGACGTGCCGCAGGTTCAGAAGGAAGTGCAGGCGGCGATCGATCGCGCCGAAGGCAAGCACTGGCCTTTGACGCCGGTCGAGCGTTTTGCTTTCTATGAACGGGCAAAAGCCGCCTATTGCGTGATCCAGACCGGCGAACGCCGCTTCTATGGATGTTTCACCTTGACCAAAGGCGTCATCCCGCCGGAAACTGAGTAACGTGCCGCACTGGTGCCGTATCGGGTCAACGGGTGCTGCTTTCGCAGAGGAATGTGATGGTCAGGAAGTTGGATTCCCAGGGGCGGCTTGACGATGCGGCGCGAGCCGGCTGGCTGTATTATGTTGCCGGGCGGACGCAGGACGAGATCGCCATCGCCATGGGAATCTCCCGGCAGTCGGCACAGCGGCTGGTCTCGCTCGCGGTTGCCGAAAGGTTGATCAAGGTGCGGCTGGATCATCCGATCGCCGTCTGCCTCGAATATGCGGTGGCGCTACGGGAAAAATTCAAGCTCAGACATGTCGAAGTGGTGCCGAGCGATCCCGGCGGGACATCCTCCACAGTCGGCATTGCCGAAGCGGGAGCTGCGGAAATCGAGCGTTGGCTGAAGCGCAGCGATCCGATCGTGCTGGCAATCGGCACCGGCCGCACGCTGAAGGCCGCGGTCGATCAACTGCCGGTCATCGAATGTCCGCAGCACCGGGTCGTATCGCTGACCGGCAATATCGGTCCGGACGGATCGGCCGCCTATTACAACGTCATCTTCAGCATGGCCGACGCAATCAAGGCGCGCCATTATCCCATGCCGTTGCCGGTGCTCGTCTCCTCGGCCGAGGAGCGCGAACTTCTGCATGCGCAGGCGCTGGTACGCTCGACGCTCGATATCAGCGCGCAGGCCGACGTGACTTTCGTCGGCGTCGGCGAGATGGGCATCGAGGCGCCGCTTTGTCTCGATGGCTTTCTTGAGAAGAACGAGATGCTGGCGCTGATGAAGCGGGGAGCGGCCGGCGAAATCTGCGGCTGGGTGTTCGATGGCGACGGCAAGTTGATGTCGGACGCGATCAACGACCGTGTCGCGAGTGCGCCGCTTCCGCCGCGCGAAGCCTCTTACGTCATCGGAATAGCCAAGGGCAGACGCAAGTTCGAGGCTATCAAAGCGGCCGTCACCGGCCATCAGATCAATGGCTTGATCACCGACGAAGCGACCGCTGAGTTTCTGCTCAAAGATTGAGCAAAAAATAATCCTATAAAAACAAAAGGATGAGCTGCTTGTTCGGCAACGCAGCAATGAATTCGCATTGACATTTTGTCGCAAAGAGTGAGTAATTGCTCACGAGCAAAGCGAATGCTCATTGTTGATCTTCTGGGAGGAAGATATGAAATTGAAAACTTTCCTGCTGGGCGCATGCTCCGCACTGATGTTTGCTGGAATGGCGTCCGCCGAAACCCTCACGATTGCCACCGTGAACAACGGCGACATGGTTCGTATGCAAAAGCTTACGGACGATTTCAAAGCCAAAAACCCCGACATTGACCTGCAGTGGGTCACGCTCGAGGAAAACGTATTGCGCCAGAAGGTTACGACGGACATCGCTACCAAGGGCGGCCAATACGACGTGCTGACGATCGGCACCTACGAAGTGCCGATCTGGAGTAAGCTCGGCTGGCTCGCGCCGCTCGACAAGCTTACCGCCGACAAGAACTACGACGTGGATGACCTTCTCCCGGCCATCCGCAGCGGTCTGACAGTCAACAGCAAGCTTTATGCTGCTCCGTTCTACGGCGAAAGCTCGATGGTGATGTACCGCAAGGACCTGTTCGACAAGGCCGGCTTGAAGATGCCGGATGCACCGACCTGGGACTTCATCGCCGATGCAGCCCGCAAAATCACCGACAAGGACCATGAAGTCTACGGTATCTGCCTTCGCGGCAAGGCCGGCTGGGGCGAAAACATGGCTTTCCTGACGGCGATGTCGAACTCGTTCGGCGCTCGCTGGTTCGATGAAAAGTGGAAGGCACAGTTCGATCAGCCGGAATGGAAGGACACGCTCGACTTCTACGTCAAGCTGATGAAGGATGCCGGCCCTCCGGGCGCTTCGTCCAACGGCTTCAACGAAAACCTGGCTCTGTTCCAGTCCGGCAAGTGCGGGATGTGGATCGATGCGACTGTCGCGGCCTCCTTCGTTTCCGACCCGAAGCAATCGAAGGTTGCGGACAAGGTTGGCTTCGCCCTGGCTCCGGACAAGGGCCTCGGCAAGCGCGGCAACTGGCTGTGGGCATGGAGCCTGGCGATCCCGGCATCTTCGAAGAAGACCGAAGCTGCTGAGAAGTTCATCTCCTGGGCAACCAGCAAGGACTACATCAATCTTGTTGCTCAGAAGGAAGGCTGGCTGAATGCACCTCCCGGCACCCGCGCTTCGCTCTATGCGAATGCGGATTACCAGAAGGCAGCACCTTTCGCGAAGATGACGCTCGACTCGATCAACTCGGCCGATCCGACCCACCCGACCGTCAAGCCGGTCCCGTATGTCGGCGTCCAGTTCGTCGCTATCCCTGAGTTCCAGGGTATCGGCACCGCCGTCGGCCAGCAGTTCTCTGCTGCCCTTGCAGGCCAGATCTCCGTCGATCAAGCCCTCAAGTCGGCACAGCAACTGACCAATCGTGAAATGACCAAGGCTGGTTATCCGAAATAAGAAACCTCCCAAGGTACGAAGGGGCGCGTCTCGCAGCGCTCCCCTTCCTTCAGGTCGCCGAGTGTCCGAACTGCTCTTCGGCGGCCTCTTTTATTTCAGCCGGTCTGCGGCCACTCTCCCTGCTCAAAGATAGGTCGGTACTTGCCATGGCAACGTTACACACCCGTTCTACCGCACGCGTCATGATGGCGCCCTCAGTTTTGCTTCTCTTCGCGTGGATGATCGTCCCGCTGGTGATGACGATCTATTTCTCGACGTTGAACTACAACCTCATGTCCCCCGGTGCGCATGACTTCATCGGGTTCTTGAACTACGAATATTTCGTCACAGACCCGGCCTTCTGGAATTCGCTCTTCGTCACTATCCTGCTCGTGGTCGGCGCATTGATCATCACGGTGGTCGGCGGCATTGCTCTCGCGCTCCTTCTCGATCAGCCGATCTTCGGTCAGGGCATCGTGCGCATGCTGGTGCTGGCGCCCTTCTTCGTCATGCCGACAGTCGCCGCCCTGATTTGGAAACATATGTTCATGAACCCGGTGAACGGGCTTCTGGCATATCTTTTCAAGCTCTTCGGGCTCGATCCGCTGACCTGGCTGGAGACGATTCCGCTGTTTTCGATCATCATCATCATCGCTTGGCAGTGGCTGCCCTTCGCAACACTCATCCTGCTGACCGCCTTGCAGTCGCTCGACGAAGAGCAAAAGGAAGCGGCCGAAATGGACGGCGCCGGTGCGGTGTCGAAATTCCTTTACATCATCCTGCCGCATCTGGCGCGTGCGATCACGGTCGTCATCCTTATTGAGACGATCTTCATGCTCTCGGCCTTCGCCGAAATCCTGGTCACCACCAATGGCGGTCCGGGCACGGCAACGACCAACCTCACTTACCTGGTCTATTCGCAGCTCGTTCTGCAGCAGGACGTCGGCGGCGCATCGGCGGGCGGCATCATCGCCGTCATCCTCGCCAATATCGTCGCGATCTTCCTGATGCGCGCAGTCGGCAAGAATCTGGAGGCTTAAGATGGCTCGTACTGTCTCAACCAAACGCAAGGTGGTCGTCTCCGTCGCTGCCTGGGTGGTCGCGATTCTGATCTTCTTCCCGATCCTCTGGACATTCCTGACGAGCTTCAAGACGGAAGGCGATGCCATCGCCTCGCCTCCGCAATTCCTCTTTTTCCATTGGACGCTGGAGAATTATTTCGAGGTGCAATCGCGCTCGAACTATTTCCTCCACTTTGGCAATTCGGTCCTCATCGCCTTCGGTTCGACGATCCTCGGTTTGCTCGTCGCTGTTCCGGCGGCCTGGGCCATGGCCTTTTCGCCGACTAAGCGCACCAAAGACGTGCTGATGTGGATGCTGTCCACCAAGATGATGCCGCCGGTCGGCGCCTTCATCCCGATCTACCTGCTGTTCCAGGCTTTCGGCCTGCTCAACAATCAGTTCGCCAGCCGGCTCGGCATGGTCGTCGTGCTGATGCTTATCAACCTGCCGATTATCGTGTGGATGCTCTATACCTACTTCAAGGAGATCCCCGGCGAGATCCTCGAAGCGGCCCGCATGGACGGCGCGTCGCTCGCCAAGGAGATCATCTACGTGCTGACGCCGATGGCGATCCCGGGCCTTGCCTCGACGATGCTTCTCAACATCATTCTCGCCTGGAACGAGGCTTTCTGGACGCTGAACCTCTCCGCCGTGGATGCGGCGCCGCTCAGCACCTTCATCGCCTCCTATTCCAGCCCGGAAGGCCTGTTCTACGCCAAGCTTTCGGCAGCATCGACCATGGCGATCGCCCCGATCCTGATCCTCGGCTGGTTTTCGCAAAAACAACTCGTTCGCGGCCTCACCTTCGGCGCGGTTAAGTAAGGAAGAGAAACATGGGTAGCATTGTCCTTAAGAAGGTTTCGAAGGTCTTCGGCGAAGCCAAGGTCATCCCTTCCATCGACCTCGAAATCAATAACGGCGAGTTCGTCGTGTTCGTTGGCCCCTCCGGTTGCGGCAAGTCCACGCTGCTGCGCCTGATCGCCGGCCTCGAGGATGTCTCCAGCGGCCAGATCCTGATCGACGGCAAGGACGGTACCAATCTGGCGCCAGCCGAACGCGGCCTCGCCATGGTGTTCCAGTCCTACGCACTTTATCCGCACATGAGTGTCCGCAAGAACATCGCCTTCCCGCTCAAGATGGCGAACATGCCGCAAGCGGAGATCGACAAGAAAGTGGCGGAAGCGGCGCGTGTCCTAAACCTGACGGATTATCTGGAGCGCAAGCCGCGCCAGCTCTCCGGCGGTCAGCGCCAGCGCGTCGCCATCGGCCGCGCCATCGTGCGCCAGCCCGCGGCCTTCCTGTTCGACGAGCCTTTGTCGAACCTCGATGCGGCGTTGCGCGTCAACATGCGCCTCGAAATCAGCGAGCTGCACCAGCAGCTCAAGACGACGATGGTCTACGTGACGCACGATCAGGTCGAAGCCATGACCATGGCGGATAAGATCGTGGTCCTGAACCGCGGCAATATCGAGCAGGTCGGTTCACCGCTTGAGCTTTATCGCAGCCCGCAGAACCTCTTTGTTGCCGGCTTCATCGGCTCGCCGAAGATGAACTTCGTCACGGGGGCCTATGCCCAGAACCTCGGCGCCCACACGATCGGCGTCCGTCCGGAACATGTGCTGTTGTCGACCACCGAAGGCGACTGGCAGGGCAAGGTGAGCGTCGCCGAACATCTCGGCTCGGACACTTTCCTGCATATCGATGCCGATGGTATCGGCACCATCACGGCCCGCGGAACCGGCGATTTCCCGGCGCGCGCCGGCGATACCGTCTATTTGACACCCGATAAATCCCGCATCCACCGGTTCAACGAAAGGGGGCTGTCGATCTAAATCGATCGCCCTCGCCATGCCGGCCCCACTCAGTATGGCGAATACCACTTTAACCTCGGCCCGCATCGAGCAGGCCCAGGTCATCCTAGCCGGATGAGGCTAGCCCAGTCCATCCGGAGCAGAAGACCTTTCAGAAGGACTTGAGACATGACGTGCAAATTATCGCTCGCAACCCTTCAGGAGGCGGCCGCAACGGCTGCCATCCCGACCTATGATCCAAAGTCGCTGTCGGCGGGCATCGTTCATTTCGGCGTCGGCAATTTCCATCGCGCCCACCAGGCAATCTACCTCGATGACCTTTTCAATGCCGGCGAGGACCATGATTGGGCGATCATCGGCGCCGGCGTGCTTCCTTCGGACGCCGCCATGCGCGAGAAACTCGCGGCTCAGAATTTCCTGACGACGGTGGTTGAACAGGACAACAATCGCACCGCAGCGCGCGTCACCGCGCCGATGATCGGCATCCTGCCGGTCGGCGACGCCAAAGCCATCATCGCCAAACTTGCCGACCCTTCGATTCGTATCGTCTCGATGACGATCACCGAAGGCGGCTATTTCATCGATGCCTCAGGCAAGTTCAATCCCGGCCATCCGGCCATTGTAGCCGACGGTCAGCGCCCGGATGCGCCGAAGACGGTGTTCGGCCTGATCGTCGCCGGCCTCAAGGCCCGCCGTGCTGCCGGCCTACAGCCCTTCACCGTCATGTCGTGCGATAACATTCCCCACAATGGCGGCGTCACCAAAGCAGCCGTCGTCGGTACGGCGAAGCTTTCGGATCCGGCCTTTGCCGACTGGATCGCCGCCAATGTCGCCTTTCCGAACGGCATGGTCGACCGCATTACGCCGGCAACCGGCGCGCGCGAGATCGATCTCTTGAAGGAAGTCTTCGATATCGAGGACAACTGGCCGGTCTATTGCGAAGAGTTCAAACAATGGGTGCTGGAGGACAATTTCCCGGCTGGCCGTCCGGCGCTGGAAAAGGTCGGCGTCACCTTCGTTCCGGATGTTACGCCCTACGAGCACATGAAGATCCGCATCCTCAATGGCGGCCATGCGGCAATCGCCTATCCGGCGGCGCTGATGGATGTCCATTTCGTGCACGAGGCCATGGAAGAGCCTCTGATCCGCGCCTATCTCGCCAAGCTCGAGAATGAAGAGATCATCCCCGTGATCCCGCCGGTGCCGAATACGGTGCTTGCCGATTATTTCAAGCTCATCGAGCGCCGCTTCTTAAATCCAAAGATTGCCGACACCATTCCGCGCCTGGCGCAGGATGGTTCGAACCGGCAGCCGAAGTTCATTCTGCCGTCGACAGCCGATCGTCTCCGCCGCAACGAGGATGTCGTGGGCCTTGCACTGGTTTCGGCGCTGTGGTGCCGCTACTTCGCCGGCACCACCGACAGCGGCAAGGATATCGTCTTCAACGATGCCAGCGCCGACCGGCTGCATGCCGCAGCGCTGAAGGCCAAGGACGATCCGAACGCTTTCCTCGCCTTCGACGATATCTTCGGCGCCGTCGCCAAATCGGATCTTTTCCGCAAGCGCTTTGCTAACGCCTTAAAAACGCTGTGGGAAAAGGGTACCCGCGTCACCCTCCAGCTATACCTCGACAACAAACTCGCGGAATAACTGTCCGTCGGCCGGGGCACCCAAGCCCCGGCCGAATTTTTATGGGTCATGCCTGCGTTTCAACGGACGCGGCTCAAAAAAAACAGGGTTCGGGTTGGATCTGCGATGACTGATGCGGAGAAGGGACTGGTCATCTTCGACTGCGATGGTGTGCTCGTCGACAGCGAACCGCTGTCTGTCAGCGTGCTTATAAAGGCCATGCACGACGTCGGCGTGGATATGAGCGAGGAAGACATCTATAGCCGCTTCCTAGGCAAGAGCCTTGCCACGCTCGTCGATACGCTGGAGACGGAGTTCGACGTCTTCATCGATCAGGATTTTCTCGATCGTATCCGCAACGATCTCTATGACCGCTTCCGGCGCGAATTAAAGCCGATCGACGGTGTTGCCGAGACGCTGGATGCGCTGACTGTCCGGCGTTGCGTCGCTTCCTCCAGCCAGATAGAGCGCATACGGTTGTCGCTTGGCGTCACCGGCCTGTTGCCGCGGCTGGAGCCGAATATTTTCAGCGCCAGCATGGTCAAGCGCGGCAAACCGGCGCCCGATCTTTTTCTTTATGCCGCCAAGCAGATGCAGGTCGCTCCGCAGGACTGTATCGTCATCGAAGACAGCCCGGCCGGCATTACGGCGGCGAGAGCGGCAGGCATGACGGTTTTCGCCTTCACCGGCGGCTCGCATGCGCATTCGCCAAGTTATCGGGCGGAACTGGAGCGGCTTTCTCCAGAAGTCGTGTTTGACGCAATGTCGGATTTGATACACCTTGTCCGCAGCAAGACGTAAGTGGATGGGGCCTCTGCTGTATGCGTGATCATGTGGTTGCGGTCGATATCGGCACTGGCAGCGCGCGCGCCGGCGTGTTCACATCACGCGGCGCCCTGCTGGGCAAGGGCGAACATCCGATCATCATGAACCGCCCGCGTGAAAATCACGCCGAGCACGATTCCGAAAACATTTGGGCTGCGGTCTGTACCGCCGTGCGCGCCGCCGTTACGGCCTCCGGCGTCGACGTATCCGTCATTGGCGCCATCGGCTTCGACGCCACCTGTTCGCTGGTAGTGCGCGATACGGAAGGCAAGCCGCTGACGGTTTCGACCGGTGGCGAAGACCGGTTTGACACCATCGTCTGGCTTGATCACCGGGCACTTGCTGAAGCGGATTTCTGCACGGCGACCAAGCATGAGGTCCTCGAATATTCCGGCCACTTCATGTCACCGGAAATGGAGATGCCGAAGCTGATGTGGCTGAAGAAAAATCTGCCGCAGAGTTGGGCAAAGGCCGGTTATTTCTTCGATCTTGCCGATTTCATGACCTGGAAAGCCACGGGTTCGCTTGCGCGCTCGCGCTGCACGCTGACGGCGAAATGGAATTACCTTCCCCATCGTAAGCCCGGCTGGCAGACGGATTTCCTCAATGTGATCGGCCTTGGCGATCTCTGCGAGCGCGGCAACCTGCCGGAAGAGACGACTCCGGTCGGAGAAAGCGTCGGCACGCTGACTGTAGAAGCAGCGGACGCCTTGGGGCTTAACTGCGAGTGCTATGTCGGTGCCGGCATGATCGACGCTTATGCGGGCGCACTCGGCACGCTCGGCGGACATGCGGGAGACCTCCACGCGCTGGAGCATCAACTGGCGCTGATTGCCGGAACATCGAGCTGCATCGTCTCCTTTTCGCGCGAACGCAAGCGCAGCACTGGCATGTGGGGACCCTATTACGAAGCCGTATTTCCGGACACCTGGCTGGTCGAAGCCGGGCAATCGGCGACAGGTGCGCTGCTCGATTACATGGTCGGCATGCATGCGGCCGGCGGTGAACCCACAGCGGCGTTGCACGACCGCATCGTAAAGCGCATCGCCGAACTTCGCACCGTTGAAGGCGATGCCTTTGCCGAGCGAATCCACGTTCTTCCGGATTTTCACGGCAACCGATCGCCGCTTGCCGATCCGCATGCGGTCGGCGTCGTCAGCGGGCTGACGCTGGATGCATCCTTCGACGGTCTCTGCCGTCTTTATTGGCGCACCGGTGTCGGCGTGGCGCTCGGCATCCGCCATATTCTGGAGAGGATGCATGATTACGGTTATGTGCCGGATACGCTGCATGTCGCCGGCGGCCATGTAAAGAATGCGGTGCTGATGGAGCTTTATTCCGATATCACCGGCTGCAAGGTGGTCGTCCCGAAGATGAATGAGGCGGTTCTCCTGGGAACGGCGATCGCCGCTTCCGTCTCCTGCGGACTCTACGACAGCCTTGGCGCGGCCGGCGCCGCCATGTATCCCGGTGGTCACGAGCGGCTGCCGGACAGGCGCAAGAAGGCGCTCTATGACCGCGATTATCGGCGCTTTCTCGCGATGTATCGCCATCGCGCCGAGTTGGAGTCCATGGAATAATGGAATAGAAACGCCGGAAATCCTTCCGGCGTCTAGTACTACAGTTGCGTTTGATTTGAAATCATGATTCATTTCCCGCATTTGACGGGAGGGAATCGAATGTCGGTAGCGGGTTGGTCCGGGTCCATGCCGGCGTGGCAGCGTGAGCTCGATGCCTTGAAGGTGCGGTTGGGTCCGGTGTTTGGTCGCCGCGAATTGCGCGTATCGTGTGGTGCCTTTCTGGATGGGTTATTGTCGGGAGCAGAGCGCAAGACCGGCTGGTTGATGGCTGAACAGGCAGGACTGGATCGCCCTTATCGGATGCAGTCGCTGCTGGGGTGCAGCCATTGGGATGCTGACGCATTGCGCGATGCGGTGCGCGCTTATGCAATGGAGTCTCTAGGTGACGCGGACGGCGTTCTTGTGGTCGATGAGACCGGCTTCCTGAAGAAAGGCGTTCATTCGGTGGGTGTCGCGCGACAATATTCCGGCACGGCCGGCCGGATTGAGAACTGTCAGGTCGGTGTTTTCCTTGCCTATGCAAGCCGCTACGGTCAGACCCTGATCGATCGGCAGCTTTATCTGCCGAAGGGGTGGGCTGAAGATGAAGCGCGCCGTACTTCGGCTCACGTCCCCCAGTCCCAGACCTTCGCGACCAAACCGACCATCGCTGCCAAGCTCATAGCCGATGCGCTGGATGCCGGCGTGCCTTGTGCCTGGGTATTGGCCGATGCGCTCTATGGTTCGGATTCGAAGCTACGCCGGATGCTGGAAAGCCGTGGCCAGCCTTATGTTCTAGCAGTTCGCTCCAACCATTGCCTGCGCTTCGTGCGCGAGCAATGCTTCGAGCAAACTGATCCGGAGACGATGGCCGCGGAATTAGAGGCGGAGGCCTGGTCAAGTCATCCAGCAGGCGAAGGCGCCAAAGGCCTTCGGCTTTATGATTGGGCCCGTATTCCTCTCAGCTCTCGTCCTGATGCACAATGGGAGCGCTGGCTTCTGATCCGCCGCAGCCGACGCGAACCCGATGCGCGCGCCTATTATTTTGTCTTTGCGCCTGCCGGTACGGAACTGAGCGAGTTGGCTGGCGCTGCCGGGCTGCGTTGGACGGTAGAAGAATGCTTCCAGCGTGCGAAGGACGACCTCGGCCTGGATCATTGCGAGGCGCGATCCTGGCATGCCTGGAACCGGCACATGACGCTCGTCATGGCGGCCGCTGCATTCCTCGCCAAGCTCGGCGCCGACCTACGCCGTACCGCTGCTGGCAAACCGAACGAAACGAGTCCAAACCCGCCAATCGCCGCCTGACCAACACCCTGGCGCTCCTGCCTAGCGTCGCAGAGATCCGCTATATGATCAAACGGCTCTTACTGCCGCCCCCAATCAGAGTTCGCCTGATCTTGGCATGGTCGCTCTGGCGACGCATGCATCAAGCGTCCGCAACCCTCGCTCACTACAGAGCCAGGAATCAAACGCAACTGTAGTACTAGAGCAGTTCAGCGTTTCACGGAATCGCTTTCCCGCTCTATCCCTTTGTTTTTACCCATTCCTGACGGAAAACCGCTTCGCACTTTTCCTGGAATTGCTCCAGGCCATCGCCTGCCGATTGTTATCGAAGCGGCGCGTGGGCGAACATGCCTTCCAGCTCTTCGATCCGGTGGATGCGGCTCTCCGCCTCTTCGCCGGCCGCGTGAATGACGGCAACGGCCAGGAACTCCAGCAGCGCCATCATTGCCGACAGGTTTTCGTTGTTGCCAGTGCGCAGTGGCGGTAGCGACAGCGTCATATTGGCGAATTCATGCGCCCATTCCGTATATTGGCTGGTGATCAGCAGCACCTTGTAGCCGGAACGGCGGGCAGAACGCGCCAGCAGCCGCGAGGCGACGAAGCGAGGCGAATCGACGATCACCACCAATGCATCGTTCGACTGATGGCCGAGCAGCTCGATATAGCTGCCATTGGCGCCATCGAGGAATTGCACATGGTCGCGGGCGAATGCGAGGCGGTTGCAGAGATGGCGCCCGAGGCTTGCGAGACTGGGATGTGCCGTAACGAAAACCTCGCTGGACGACAGTATCGCCGCAACCGCGTCCAGCCATTGCGGCTGACTGGTGAGATTATAGATATGCTGCAGCATCTCGACCTGCTCGGCGATCTGGCCAGCAATCGGGCGCCCCTCGTTGGCGTCCTTCTGCAACTGTTCCAGAACGTTCGGCAATTGCAGCGTCACCGGCGTCACATTTTCCCGCAGGTGCACCTTGATGCCGTCCAGGCCCTGATAGCCGAGCGACCGCAGGAAGCGCCCGACGGTCATCGGGCTCAATTCCAGCCTGTCGGCGACGGAAGAGGCGGTTTCAAAGGGCAGCTCGTTCAAGTGTTCGGAGAAATACTTGGCGATTCGACGCTCGGCGGGAGTGCCCGTTTTGATATATTGTTTAAGCTTCTGGCCCAGGTCTTCCAAATGTATCGCCTCGCTGACGGTCTATCCGAAGTGTGATTGCGCCGAATGTCAAAACAATCGGAGTGCTTGCAGATTTTGGATGGCCGCTGATCATGTTTAGGTTGTTGTTTTTCATATGTAACACACCATATATTAGTGTGGACTTGATTACAACAATTCAAATGGGTGAGGGTTATTACGCGGCGTGCGGGAATATATTGATATATCTGCAATTGTTACTTACATATCCAGCCACGACTAACGGGATTTCGGACGAATGATCATCCATGCCGCGCGTCTTTCCATCGCCAATCTCTTTGCAGCCGAAACGCGCAAGGTTTTTTGGAAAGTCCTCGGGCTGACATTGCTGGCGCTTGTCGCCCTCTGGTTTGTGTTACGCAGCACCTTCATCGCTTTCGTGCTGCCGTGGTTACAGAGTTTCATGCCGTCCATACCGGATTGGACGAGCTGGCTTACCTTTCTTCTCGCTGTTCTGGCCGGCCTCGGTTTGGCGCTAGCCTTGGCGCTGCTGATCTCACCGGTAACGGCCTTGATCGCAGGGCTCTTTCTCGACGATGTCGCTGATGTGGTGGAGAAGAGGGACTATCCCGCTGATGCACCGGGAAAGGCTCTGCCATTCGTGCCGGCTATGAAAAGTTCGCTGAAATTCCTCGGCATCGTGGTCGCGGGCAACATCATCGCGCTGCTTCTGCTTTTCATTCCCGGGATCAATCTTGTCGCCTTCTTCCTGGTCAACGGTTACCTGCTGGGCCGGGAATTCTTCGAATTCGCCGCCATGCGTTTCCGGTCGCCGGAAGAAGCACGGCAGTTTCGCAGCAAATATGCCTTCACCGTCTTCCTTGCCGGCCTGGTGATCGCCGCCTTCCTCGCCATCCCCTTGGTCAACCTTTTGACGCCGCTGTTTGCGGCGGGGATGATGGTCCATTTGCACAAGCTCATTTCCCGGAAGGAAGCGGCGCGTCGCGGCTAAGTATTGCAGGTGCCGTGACGGCACCTCTAATCGGCCGCTCCGATCAGTTGCGGCGGCAGTTCGACCAGTGGCGCGGGGATATCGCAGGTCTTTTCCGGCGAGCGACAGAGATCGGCGATGACGCAGCGCTCGCATTCCGGCTTGCGCGCTTTGCAGACATAACGCCCGTGCAGGATGAACCAGTGATGCGCGTGGTAGAGATATTTGTCCGGGATCACCTTCATCAGCCGCTGTTCGACTTCGTCCGGCGTTTTGCCGGGGGCGAGCAACAGGCGATTGGCGATGCGGAAAATATGGGTGTCGACAGCAAGCGTCGCCTGGCCGAAGGCCATGGAGAGCACGACATTGGCGGTCTTGCGGCCGACGCCCGGCAGCGTCATCAGCTCCTCGCGCGTCTGCGGCACTTCGCCGTCGAAATCCCTGATCAATTTCTCAGAGAGCGCTACGACGTTCTTCGCCTTGTTGCGGTAAAGGCCGATCGTCTTGATATAGTCGCGGATGCGGTCTTCGCCGAGATCGAGCATCTTCTGCGGCGTATCGGCGACGGCAAAGAGAGCGCGGGTCGCCTTGTTGACGCCGGCATCGGTTGCCTGTGCCGATAGCGCGACGGCGACGACCAGCGTAAAGGGATTGACATGCTCCAGCTCCCCCTTCGGCTCGGGCCGCTGAATGGAGAAACGGCGGAAGATCTCTTCCAAATCCGCCTTGGAATAGGGGCTCTTGAAAACCGGCTTGCGGCCCGCCGTCGCATTTGACTTTTTCGCGTTTTGCGCGCTGGATTTGATCTTGGGGTTTGCCATGGATGACCTATACTCAAGTCCTATGACCGAACGCAACGCCGATACTGACATCGATGGCAACAGGCCGGTCTTCGCCGCCGAATTGTTTCCCTATCGCTCCTTGGGGCGAAGGGGATTCAAGGTAATGCTGATGCTGGCGGGAGCGTTCTGCCTCATATATGGCGTTGTGTTCGCCCTTCGCGGTGCATGGCCGATCGGCATCTTCTTTGGGGCAGATTTCATCTTGCTCTACGGCGCTTTCTGGCTGAATTATCGCTCGGGTCGGGTGCGCGAGGAGGTGACGGTGTCGCGCACCAATGTGTCGATCCGCAAATTCTCGCCCTCGGGCCGCATGATCGAGCATCGCTTCAATCCTTTCTGGACGCGGTTCCTCGTCCGCCGGCACAGTGAGATCGGTGTCGTCTCGATGCATGTCCGCGACAGAAGCCATGACACGGATATCGGCTCTTTTCTCAATCCGGAAGATCGGGAGAGCTTTGCCAAAGCCTTCAAGCGGGCTCTGGCAACGGTGACACAACGGATATAGATCGCTTGATGGGCGTGATCTTGTCCGAAAACCGCTTCACTCTTTTCGCTGACGCGGTCCTTCGGTTCGGAATCACGCCCCTACGCAAGAAACGGGTGGTTTTACCCGTCTCTTCGTGGTGTTCTCCTTTTCAAGGAGAAAGATTATGAATGCTATCGCACAGTTGAAGACAGACATCACGCCGGAAGGACCGGACTATGACACCGTCCGCCGGGTGATCGAACTCATCACCGAGGACTATCGCGATCAGCCATCATTGGAGACGATCGCCGAGCGGCTCGGACAATCGCCGACTCAATTGCAGAAGACCTTTACCCGTTGGGCGGGATTGTCACCCAAGGGTTTTTTGCAGGCCGTAACGCTCGATCATGCCAAGCGGCTGCTGCGCGAGGAAGATCTGCCCTTGCTGGAAACCTCGTTCGAAGTGGGCCTTTCCGGTCCAAGCCGGCTGCACGACCTCTTCGTCACGCATGAGGCGATGTCGCCCGGCGAATGGAAGGCGAAGGGCGGCGGGCTGGTCATCCGCTACGGCTTCCACATTTCGCCCTTCGGCCTGGCGCTGATCATGGTCACCGACCGCGGCCTTGCCGGTCTCGCCTTCAGCGATTCCGGCGACGAGAAGGCCTGCCTCGAGGACATGACCTGCCGTTGGCCGAATGCGCAATATGTCGAGGACCTGCAGGCGACCATGCCTTATGCGGCGCGGATTTTCGAGCCGTCGAAATGGTCGAGCGACCAGCCGCTGCGGGTCGTGCTGATCGGCACGGATTTCCAGGTGCGGGTCTGGGAAAGCCTGTTGAATATCCCGATGGGCCGAGCCGTCACCTATTCCGATATCGCCAAAGACATCGGCCAGCCGACGGCGATGCGCGCAGTCGGCGCCGCTGTCGGCCGCAACCCCATCTCCTTCGTCGTCCCCTGTCACCGCGCGCTCGGCAAGAACGGTGATCTCACCGGCTATCATTGGGGTCTGACGCGCAAGCGGGCGATGCTGGGCTGGGAAGCGGGGAAGGCGTGAGATACTTACCTTCTCCCCGCGGGGGAGAAGGTCGCGCGGTACGCGCGGGTTGAGGGGGCGTTACTGGCATAGCTCGCCTTCTCGACTTTCTGATAAATAAGAGAATTCCCCGGTAACGGCCCCTCATCCGCCCCTTCGGGGCACCTTCTCCCCGCGGGGGAGAGGGTAATATCTCAAGCCGCTTTGGCCGTGGCCATCTGCAGCAGCGCCTTTGCAGCGCCTTCATCCGTGATCAGCGTGTTGCAGCCGATGCGCTTGATGGTGGCGCGGATCGCGAGGGCGCGGTGCATGCCGCCGGAAGACAGGACGATGTGCTTGGCCTTCTTCAATGTGTCGAGATCGACTGACATGACGCGCTTGTTGATCGGATGATCGACGGAATTGCCCTCGGCGTCGAGGAAGTTGAACATGGTGTCGCAGACGCAGCCAGCCTCGATCAACTGGTCCAGTTCCTGCTTCGATATGAAGCCTTCCGACAGCGAAGTGGAGTGAGGGCCGATGTCGCCGCAACTAACGATGGCGAGGTCGAGGTTTTCGGCCAGCCGGTAGATCGCCTCCAGACCGCATTTTTCGATGAGATTGCGCTTGGTCTCGATGGAATCGACCAGGAGCGGCGCCAGGAACATGTAGCATTCGGCGCCGAGCTGGCTCGCCAAACGCCAGGTATAATCGATGGGATTGGTCTGTTGGACGGCGACGATGCCGCCGAGCAAAGAGACCACTTTGCAATTGTCGCGGCGGGGTGGGCGGAAGCTTCCCAGCGAGGCCGTCATCGTCCGGCCCCAGCCGACGCCGATCGTATAATTGTCGGGGATCGCTTCGGTGAGGAACTGGCCAAGCGCCAGGCCGACGCTTTTCGCCTGGGCGTCGACATCTCCGCCGGCGGGCGATGGGACGACGATCGCCTCGTCCAGCCCATAGACGCGCTCCAGCTTGATTGCCAGTTCGACGCAATCGTCGATGCCTTCATTGATCCAGATCTGCACTTCGCTGCGACGCATCGCCTCGTCGAGCAGACGGATGACCGTGGTGCGGCTGATGCCGAGCTGTTCGGCGACATCCTTCTGCGTCAGGCCCTGATTGTAATAGAGCCAGGCAGCGCGCAGCCTCAGCGACGCCGTCTCCGAATAGGCGGTGTGTGTCCCGCGTCTAAGTTTGGCCACAGGTCCTCCGGCAAGATTTTTGCACGCCCCTTTGTTTTAATGATCGCAAACGACAAAGGTTGCGGCGATTGCACAGGACAGGGGCGGCAGATCGGCTCTTCTATCGCCGATATTCTATGGTCTGAAACTTATGTCAATTGAAATGCACAAATGTCCTTGACTTTTCGCTGCGAGATTGATGATAGTCGCCGTGAGGAAGTCGGTCTTTGTCCAGTCGAGGAGGGCAATGTGCGGGTTGCAGCCGTGGACGTATTTCACCGGACAGGGAGCGATATAGAGCGCTCCGTTTCGGTGAAAAGACTTGTCCGGGATGGTTGTTTCTTCGCAGCTTCGACCGCTCGCCGGAAATGGAACTTTCGCGCTTTTTCTCCCGTTACCTACAGAAGGAGAAGAGGCGCAATCCGCCTGCAGTTTCGTGTCGTCTATCGAACCGGACGGGATTTCGCGCCGGTCCATAATTCCCACAATGGGCCAATTCAACAAGGATACGTATTATGACATCCAAGCTTGACCAACTTCGCGCTATGACGACGGTCGTGGCCGACTCCGGCGATATCGAGGCGGTTGCCCGCCTGAAGCCGGTCGATTGCACGACCAATCCGACCATCGTCCTGAAGGCGCTCGGCACACCGATGTTCGCCGATGCGATCAAGGAGGCTGTCGCCTGGGGCAAGAAGCAGGGTGGTACGCCGGACGCCGTTGCCGCTGCTGTCGCCGATCGTTTGGCAATCTCTGTCGGCGCCGCTCTCTCCGGCCTCGTTCCCGGCCGTGTCTCGACCGAGGTCGATGCCGACCTGTCCTTCAACACCGAAGGCTCGATCGCCAAGGCCCGCGCTATCATCGCCGCCTACAAGGAACGCGGCATTGACCGTGACCGCATTCTCATCAAGCTCGCTTCCACTTGGGAAGGCATCCGGGCCGCCGAAGTGCTGCAGAAGGAAGGCATCGACTGCAACCTGACGCTGCTCTTCAGCAAGGTCCAGGCGGTTGCCTGCGCCGACGCCAAGGTTTTCCTGATCTCGCCCTTCGTCGGCCGCATTCTCGACTGGTACAAGAAGTCGACCGGCAAGGAATACACGCCTGAAGAAGATCCGGGCGTTATTTCCGTTCGCGATATCTACAATTACTACAAGGCCAACGACATCAAGACGATCGTCATGGGCGCTTCCTTCCGCAACGCCGGCGAAATCGAAGCACTGGCCGGCTGCGATCGCCTGACGATCAGCCCGAACCTGCTTGACGAACTCTCCAAGGACGAAGGCAAGCTGGAGCGCAAGCTGTCGCCGGAAAACAAGACCTCGGTCTCCAAGATCGCCGTCGACGAAAGAACCTTCCGTTGGATGATGAACGAAGATGCGATGGCGACCGAAAAGCTCGCCGAAGGCATTCGCGCATTCGCCAAGGACCTGGTCGCTCTGCGCACCATGGTCGGTAAGGAACTACAGCTCGCTGCTGCTTGAACAGTTGGACTGACATAAACAAAGGGCGGCTACCGAAGGGTGGCCGCTCTTTTTCTTTTGCACTTCTTGCGGCGTTTGGCCCGAAGGGCCGGGTGAGGGGGTGTACCTGGGAAACAAATTCCTTACGGTGCATCGCCCCCTCAACCCGCGCTACCCGCGACCTTCTCCCCGCGGGGGAGAAGGGGGAATAAACTCCGCCCTTATCTTTTCCGACTCGCTGCCGATCGTCGGTGC
Organism: Rhizobium sp. CB3090; assembly: GCF_029714285.1. NCBI lineage: Bacteria > Pseudomonadati > Pseudomonadota > Alphaproteobacteria > Hyphomicrobiales > Rhizobiaceae > Rhizobium > Rhizobium sp. CB3090. The sequence continues at coordinate 2,801,729 of NZ_CP121662.1, read as the reverse complement.
TGCCGAGCCGTTCTTGCTTCGGATGCCGTCGACACGGATAGGGCTTGCCGTCGTGCGCACAGAGACACCGTCGCTGCGGGTTACCGTCTGCAGCATGTCGAGCTGGCGGAAGGCTGCGGTTTGCAGCAATTTCGGCCAGTCCAGCACTTCGGCGGCCCAGATATCGGCAGGTTCCAGGATGGCGAGCCATTCCTTCACCGTCTTCTCATGCAGGCGACTGGCGATCAGGCTCTTGATCCGGTCGCGGCGGGTGAAGGCCTCGTGCGGCGTAAACTCGGCAAGTGCCGGAAGTTCGAAGAGCGGCGCCAGCTTCGATAGCGGCATCATCGCCAGCGCCAGCCAGCCATCGGCGCAATGATAGACGCCGTAAGGTGCTGCGAGATAGGCGTGGGCATTGCGCACGGAAGATTTCTTCGGCAGGCGGCCGCCATCGTTCAGATGGGTGGTCAGCACCTCGAATTGGAAATCGATCATCGCTTCCAGCAGGCTGGTTTCGACATGGACGCCCTGACCGGTGACGCCGCGCCGCACGAGGCCGGCAAGAATGCCCTGGACGATCAGATTGCCGGCCAGCATGTCGGCCACCGCAAGGCCGAAGGGCACAGGGCCGTCATCGGCTTCGCCGTTCAGCCACATGGCGCCGGAGCGGGCCTGGGCGAGGAGGTCCTGGCCGGGAAAATGCCGCCACTCGTTGTCCGCTCCATAACCTGTGATGCTGCCATAGACGATACGGGGATTGATCTTGGCGACTGAGGCGTAATCGAGACCCAGGCGATCGATGACCCCCGGGCGGAAATTCTGGATGATGACATCGGCTTTTGCGATCAGGACGCGCAGGTCCTGCAGGTCGCCTTCGTCCTTCATGTTGACGGCGAAGCTTTCCTTGCCGCGATTGATCGCGTGGAACAGCGTCGAGTCGCCGCCGATCTCGGTGTCGCTGAGATAAAGCCGGCGGCAGAGATCGCCGCCATCGGGACGCTCGACCTTGATCACCCGAGCGCCGAGATCGCCAAGCCGCAGCGCCGCCATCGGCCCGGCGAGGAACTGGCTCATATCGAGCACCGTGATGCCGGCGAGCAGGCCGTCATTGCTTCCTTTGGTCATTTAGCTCTTCAATTCCGGAGCGTCCGCAGGCCGGCCGTTCTTGTAGCGTACCGTCTGGATATGCTCGCAATAAAGCACCAGCTCGCCTTCGCCCTTGAAGACTTCGTAGGAAGAGCGGATCAGGCCGAGATCCTTGTATTTCGGCTGTTTATCGAGATTGGTGCGGATGGTGTAGATCGTATCGCCGATGAAAGTGGGCCTGACGAAGCGCAGCTTGTCGTAGCCATACGAGAAGGCGTTGATGCAGTTGGTAGCGACGAGGCCGAGGCCGGCGGAGAAGACGAAGGCACCGGCGACGAGGCGCTTACCGAATAAGCCCTCCGTCTCCGCAAAGATCTGGTCGCTGACGTAAGGGTGCATATCGAGCACGAGAGCGTTGAACTGCTGGGATTCGCCTTCGGAGATCGTCCGCCGCAGCGAGCGGATCTTGTGGCCGATTTCGAAATCTTCGTAGAACCAGTTTTCCGAGTTCCAGACGGGAATATCGGCATGATCCGCCGGCATGGTCTTTGGATGGGTGCTGGAAATGCCGACGGTGGCGGTCATGGCATTGGCTTTCAAGAAAATCGTAGCGCGCTCAAAGCGGCCAGAGGCGCTTGGCGTTGAGCCGATAGAGGCTGTTGCGTTCGTCGGCGCTTGCTCCCTGAGTCAATGCATGCGTGGCGCCGACCCAGGTGGAGAGACCGCCGCCCAGCGTGCAGACCGGCCAATCGCTGCCCCAGATGACACGATGCCAGCCGAAGCTTGCTATCGAATGCTCGACAAAGGGACGCAGCGTATCAACGGTCCAGCTATCGGGATCGGCATAGGCGACGACACCGGAAATCTTGACGACGACGTTCGGCCGCCTGGCGATCTCAGTGATTCCCGAGGTCCAGACCGCGCTGAAGCCGTCTTTGACGGCGGGCACGCCGCAATGATCGAGAATGAACTGAACATCGGGGTTGAGGTCGGCCAGCGCGATCGCCTTGGCGATCTGATGCGGCAGCACGCAGAAATCGAAGGTGAGGCGGGTGCCGGCGAGCCGCTTCAGATTTTCACGGAAAAGTGCGCCCTCGGAAACATCGTCCGGTATGACATGCAGGACGCGACGGAAGCCTTTGATGAAGGGATCGGCGAGCACACGTTCGAGATAGGCCGGAAAGTCGGCATCTTCCGGCCGGCAGGCAGCGATGGCGCCGCGGATCAGGCTGCCGGGCTGTCGGCTCAGATCCTTGACGTAATCCGTTTCCCGCTCGATATCGCTTTTAGCGACATCCACTTCCATATGCAGCGTATCGGTAATCCCCAGGCGCTGGGCTTCGCGTGCATAGTCCGCATAGAGGCTGTCGCGATTCAGCGCGCCGGCCCCTTCCAGCCAGGGGTATCCAAGTTTCGTGCGATCGACGATGTGCAGGTGACTATCGAAAAGCATGGCGATCCTCCCATCATGCTGATCAATATATACTCACAGAAGAATAGTGTATTCAAATAAAAATTATATCTCGGCGTTGTCCAAGGTGCCTGCGACGGTCTCCGATATGTCCCTGGCTGCTTCGCGGACATATTGGATCACCTGCTCGTAGCTCGGCGCATTCGGATTGACCGGCTGTATATAGGGACAGGTGAGCGCGGCCAGCGCATAACCATCCAATGCCAGCACAGGCGCCGAAATGTTGCGCACCCCAGTGGTCTGCAGGCTGTCCATCGTCTCGAAACCCTGCTCCTTGATCAGTTGAAGGCGCTTATCGAGATCGGACGGCATCGGCACATCCTCGTCCTGTTGGCGCTGCTGCTCATTGATCATCATCTTGCGGTGTTTTTCGTCGCGAAAGGCGAGCAGAACATGGCCGGAGCCGGTGTTGAACAAATTAATCTGGGCGCCAACGCGAATCGAGATGCCCCAATAGGTCGGAGAATCCTGCTGGGCAATGACGATGACCGAGCCGCGGTCGAATATCGCCAGATGGCAGGCTTGCTCGGCGCGATTGGAGAATTCGCGCATCAGCGGCGTAGCGAAGGAAACGAGGCGGCGCACCGGCGCATGGTAATGCGCCAGGCCGAAGAGTTTGAGAGTCAGATAGAAGCGGTCGCCATCCTGCCGCTGCACATAGCCACGCCGGACCAGGCGATCGAGCATGCGGTAGAACTCGTTCGGGCTCTTGCCGAGCGCCTTGGCGATTTCGGCTTGCGTCAGCCCGCCGTCGATCCGCGCCAGTAGCTCCAGGATATCGAGGCCTTTGTCCAGCGCCGGTGCGCGGTATCGATCGTTATCGTCTTCTACACTCATGGAGGCCTCATTAGGGAAATATGATTCATCATTCATATATAAATAAAAGCGATTTGCAAGTGCCCGCGATCCCGGCTTGACGCTCAGTGAATAAGGTGTTTACATATAAATCATTGATCCATATTTGGATCATGAGGGCGATCGGGCTGATGTCCGGTCCTTTAGGGAGGAAATTCAATGAGGAATTTGAAGTCCGGTCTTGCCGCCGGCGTATTGGCATTGTTCGCGAGCTCCGCGATCTCTGCTGCCGACCTGCCCGGCAAGTTTCCGGGTGTGACGATCGACGCCAAGCTGATCGGCGGCCAGCAATACGAGCCGCTTTATGCGCGCATTTCCGAGTGGGAGAAGGAGACTGGCGCCAAGGTCAATATCCTCTCCAAGAAGAACCACTTCGAACTCGACAAGGAAATCAAGTCGGACATGGCGTCGGGCGATATTTCCTGGTGCGTCGGTTCGAACCATTCGTCCTTCGCACCCCAGTATCCCGACCTCTACACCGATCTCGGCAAGCTGCTGCCGAAGGAGGAGATCGCCAAGTTCGTCGATTCGACTATCGAGGCATCGACCATCGACGGCCGGCTGATCATGCTGCCGCGCGCCCAGTTCGACGTTTCGGCACTCTATTACCAGAAGAGCCTCTACAATGATGAGGCCAAGAAGACGGCATTCAAGGCCAAGTATGGCTACGATCTGGCGCCGCCGAAGACCTGGAAGGAAGTCTCTGACCAGGCGACCTTCTTCGCCAATCCGCCGAACTTCTTCGGCACGCAGTTCCCCGGCAAGGAAGAGGCGATCAATGGCCGCTTCTATGAAATGCTGATTGCCGAGGGCGGCGAATATCTCGACAAGGAGGGCAAGCCGGCCTTCAATTCCGATGCTGGCGTGCGCGCGCTCGACTGGTTCGTGAGCATGTACAAGGCCAAGGCCGTTCCGGCCGGTACGACCAACTATCTTTGGGACGATCTCGGCGCCGGTTTTGCCTCGGGCACCGTTGCGCTCGATCTCGATTGGCCGGGCTGGGCGACTTATTTCAACGATCCGAAGTCATCGAAGATTGCCGGCAATGTCGGTGTGGTCGTGCAGCCCGTCGGTTCGGCCGGCAAGCACACCGGCTGGTCCGGCCATCATGGTTTCTCGGTGACGGAAGCCTGCAAGAACAAGGAGGCTGCCGCCTCGCTGGTCTGGTTCCTGACCAACGACGATTCGCAGAAGCTTGAAGCCGCCAACGGCACGCTGCCCACCCGCAAGGCCGTCTGGGAATGGGATATCCAGCAGGCTGCATCCGATCCCTACAAGAAGGAAGTGCTGAGCACCTTCCAGGAATCGATGAAGTACGCCTTCCCGGTTCCGCGGACGCCGCAATGGATCGAGATTTCCAACGTGGTCTATCCGGAGCTCCAGGCCGCCATCCTCGGCGACAAGACCTCCAAGCAAGCGCTCGACACGGCCGCACAGAAGGCAACCGACGTTCTGAAGGATGCCGGCGCGCTCTGATTGCTGCAATCGAAGTCCCGCATCCGACAGAGGGTGCGGGACTTCTTTGAAGAATACTGATGACCTGCGCCTTTAGGGGCCGGTCTGTCCGGCCGGTGTCATGCCGGCCCCTCGGCCCCATGCAATCGCATTCCGCGCAGTTCGAGCCATGCTGCTGAGGAATGCCGACAGGTGCAAACCATGTATAAGAAAATATCTCCACCGGTCCTGCTGCTTCTTCCGGCGATCATCGTGCTTGTGGCAGTGGTGTTGTTTCCGTTGCTTCTGTCCTTTTACTCCAGCTTCACGCCGTTCCGTCTGACGCGGCCGGCGACGCTCTTCACCTTCATCGGCCTGCGGAACTATACCCGCATTCTCACCGATCCGGTCTTCCTGGCGGCCTTCGTGCGCACAGTCGTGCTGCTGACCATCGCGCTCAATCTGGAAATGCTGCTTGGTCTCGGCCTGGCGCTGCTGGTCAACAGGGCGACCTACGGCAAGCGTATCCTGCGCACGCTGATGATGTTTCCGATGATGTTTTCGCCGGTGCTCGTCGGTTTCCAGTTCAAATTCATGTTCAACGACAATGTCGGCATCATCAACAATGCCCTGCAATCCCTCGGCATCACCAATAATGCCATCCCCTGGTTGATCGACGGCAATCTGGCGCTGTTTTCGATCGTCATCGCCGAAATCTGGTCGTCGACATCGGTTTTCGCCATCCTCATCCTTGCCGGCCTGCTCGCCATGCCGCAGGAGCCGGTGGAGGCCGCGAAAGTGGACGGCTGCACGAGCTGGCAGACCTTTCGCTATGTCACCTGGCCGTTTCTGATGCCCTTCGCTTTCATCGCCATGACCATCCGTTCGCTCGACGTCGCCCGTGCCTATGACATCGTCAAGATCATGACCGATGGCGGCCCGGCGCGGCGCACGGAGCTGATCTGGACGCTCGTCGGGCGAACGGCCTATGCAGATGCGCAGATGGGTCTCGCCAATGCCATGGCCTATGTCTCGATCATTCTGTCGATCGCCTTCACAGTCTATTTCTTCCGTAAGCTGGCGCTTGCCCGCACCCAGATCGGAGCGGAGTGGTAATCATGGATCGCAACGCCGAACAACGCACGCGCCGCCGCATCGGAAAAGTCGCCTATCTCGTCGGCCTTTTCATCGCGATGCTCATCATCTGCCTGCCGGGCTTCTGGATCATCCTCAGTTCGCTGCGTCCGACAGTCGAGATCATGGCAAAGCCGCCGGTCTGGATCCCACAGGAGCTTTCGCTCGAAGCCTATCGCGCCATGTTCGGTGGCGCGGGGCAGGGCGGTATTCCCGTCTGGGATTATTTCCGCAATTCGCTGGTGATCTCCGTTACCTCTACTGTCATTGCGCTCATCATCGGCATGTCCGGCGGCTATGCCTTCGCCCGCTTCCGTTTCAGAGGCAAATCGGCGGTGTTCCTTGGCCTGATGCTGACGCGCTCCGTGCCGGGCGTGGCGCTATCGCTGCCGCTGTTCATGGTCTATGCGCGGCTCGGGATCATCGACACGCATTTCGGCCTGATCATCACCTATGTCGCGCTGAACGTGCCCTTCACCATCTGGCTGATCGATGGTTTCTTCCGGCAGGTGCCGAAGGACCTTGCCGAGGCCGCGCAGATCGACGGTTGCACGCGCTGGCAGGCTTTCTGGCAGGTGGAGTTTCCGCTCGCCGGCCCCGGCATCGCATCCGCCGGCATCTTCGCCTTTCTCACCTGCTGGAACGAGTATGCGCTTGCCTCGCAGCTCACGCGCTCGGTCGATTCCAAGACGTTGCCGGTCGGCCTGCTCGACTATACGGCCGAATTCACCATCGATTGGCGCGGCATGTGCGCTCTCGCAGTGGTGATGATCGTCCCGGCGCTCGCTCTCACCTTCATCATTCAGAAGCATCTGGTGTCCGGTTTGACATTCGGTGCGGTCAAAGGTTGAAACCATGGCTCAGGTTACGCTCAAAAAACTCGTCAAGCGCTATGGCGCCCTGGAAATCGTCCACGGGATCGATCTCGATATCAGGGACAAGGAATTCATCGCCTTGGTGGGGCCTTCCGGCTGTGGCAAGTCGACTACGCTGCGCATGATCGCCGGCCTCGAGGATATCTCCGAGGGCGCCATCATGATCGGCGATATCATCGTCAACGACTTGCCGCCGCGTGATCGCAACATCTCCATGGTGTTCCAGTCCTACGCGCTCTATCCGCATATGACCGTGCGCGAGAACATGGGTTTCTCATTGAAGATCGCCAAGCAACCGCAGGCGGAAATCGATCAACGCGTCAACGAAGCGGCTGCAATCCTCAGCCTCGAAGCGCTGATGGATCGCCGGCCGGCGCAGCTTTCCGGCGGCCAGCGCCAGCGCGTCGCCATGGGCCGCGCCATCGTCCGCCAGCCGGAAGTCTTCCTCTTCGACGAGCCGCTGTCGAATCTTGACGCGAAACTCCGCACGCAGATGCGTACCGAGATCAAGAAGCTGCATGCCAAGGTGCAGTCGACGGTGATCTACGTGACCCACGACCAGGTGGAGGCGATGACGCTGGCCGATCGCATCGTCATCATGCGCGACGGCTATATCGAGCAGGTCGGCACGCCGGATGAAGTGTTCAAGCGGCCGGCCACGCGCTTCGTCGCCGGCTTCATCGGCTCGCCGCCGATGAATATCGAGGAGGCGACGGTTTCGGCCGGTGCGCTGGTGTTCAAGAACGGCGACAAGCTGCCGTTACCGGGGCAATTTGCAGACCGGGTCAAGGAGGGCGAAAAGGTTGCCTTCGGCCTGCGCCCGGACGATATTTTCCCAAGCGGCCATGGCCTGCATTCAGGCGCCGAAGCGGCGGTGCATGAGGTGACATTGCCCGTCGCCATTACGGAGCCTCTCGGTAACGAAACTCTGGTCTTCGTCGAATTCGCCGGCCGTGAATGGGTGTCACGCATGCTCAATCCGCGCGGATTGAAGAGCGGCGAACAACTGAAGATGAGCTTCGATCTCAGTCAGGCGCATCTCTTTTCGGCCGAGACGGGCAAGAGCCTGGCGGTGTGAGCGAGGGAGACAGCACATGGCCCGCATCGAGAAAATTGAACTTTGCATGGTCGACCTGCCGCCGAAGGTGAAGCGGACCGACGCGATCCAGAGCTTTGTCAGCCAGGAGACGCCGATCATCACCATCACCGATTCCGACGGTGCCGTCGGTACCGGCTATAGCTACACGATCGGCACCGGCGGCTCGTCCGTCATGCGGCTGCTATCGGACCATCTCGTGCCGCTGCTGATCGGCGAGGATGCCGATTGCATCGAAGCGATCTGGCATAAAATGGAATTCGCGACGCATGCGACGACCATCGGCGCCATTACCGCGCTGGCGCTTGCCGCCGTCGATACGGCACTTTGGGACCTACGCGCCAAGAAGCAGAAACTGCCGCTCTGGAAGCTTGCCGGCGGCGCCAAGGATCGTTGCCCGCTTTATACAACAGAAGGCGGCTGGCTGCATATCGAGAAAGAAGCCTTGGTCGAGGATGCCCTGCAGGCAAAGGCCAGGGGTTTCTCCGGTTCGAAGGTGAAGATCGGCAAGCCGCATGGATCGGAGGACTACGATCGGCTTTCAGCGATGCGCCTGGCGCTCGGCTCCGGTTTCGAGATCATGACGGATTGCAATCAGGGCTTCACGGTCGATGAGGTCATCCGTCGTGCGGCGCGGTTGAAGGAGCTCGATCTCGCCTGGATCGAGGAGCCGCTGCCATCAGACGATCTCGACGGCCACATCCGTCTGACGCGCTCGACGCCGACACCGATCGCGGTCGGCGAATCCATCTATTCCATCCGGCATTTCCGCGAATACATGCAGAAAGGCGCCTGCTCGATCGTCCAGATGGACGTTGCCCGCATCGGCGGCATCACGCCCTGGTTGAAGGTGGCGCATGCGGCTGAAGCCTTCGACATTCCCGTGTGCCCGCACTTCCTGATGGAGCTGCATGTCAGCCTCGTCTGCGCCGTGCCGAACGGCAGATATGTCGAATATATCCCGCAGCTCGACGATCTCACCACCAAGGGCATGGAGATCGTCGACGGCAAGGCGATTGCGCCCTCCGAACCCGGCATTGGCATCGCCTGGGATTGGGAGGCGGTAAAGGCACGCTCGATCGATGAATTCACGAGAGAGATTCACGGCTGAAGGAGGATAGGACCATGCAACGGATGGGGATGGTGATCGGTCTGGAGCCGTCGAAGGTCGAAGAATACAAGCACTTGCATGCGGCTGTCTGGCCCGAGATCCTGGCTCTGATTTCCGAGTGCAACATCACCAACTATTCCATTTTCCTGAAAGAGCCGGAGAATCTGCTTTTTGGCTATTGGGAATATGTCGGCACGGATTTCGAGGCTGATATGGCCAAGATGGCCGCGAACTCGAAAAACCAGGAATGGTGGTCCGTCTGCATGCCTTGCCAGAAGCCGCTCGATACCCGCAAGGAAGGCGAGTGGTGGGCTATGATGGAAGAGGTGTTTCATCATGGTTGAGATGAGGGAGCATACCTTCTCCCCCACGGGGAGAAGGACGCGCGGAGCGCGGGTTGAGGGGGCGTTACCGGGCGAACTTCGCCTCTCGCTCTTCGCTCAATGCGGCTCCGCACGTGCCGCGCCACCCCCTCATCCGACCCTTCGGGCCACCTTCTCCCCGAGGGGAGAAGGGAAGGTTGCCGCAAACGCCGGAGACATCCGATGACCTTCGATCCCACATCCCTCCGCCAATGGTGGCCGAAGCCCACCACGCCGCGCCCCATCGTCATCTTCGGCGCCGGCAGCATCGTCGGCGACGCACATCTGCCGGCTTACAACAAGGCAGGCTTCCCGGTTGCCGGTGTCTATGATCCGCATGGGGAAAAGGCAAAAGCCTTGGGGGATCAATGGGGCATCCGCGCCTTCGCGTCCGAGGCGGAAGCGTTTGCCGTTGAAGGTGCAATCTTCGATCTGGCGACCCCGCCCGCTGCCCATGCCGCTATCCTCGCCAAGCTGCCACGCGGTTCTTTCGCGCTAATTCAGAAGCCGATGGGCAGTGATCTCGCTGCGGCGACGGAAATTCTCAGGGTGTGCCGGGAGCGCGACATCAAGGCAGCAGTCAATTTCCAGCTTCGGTTCGCGCCGATGATGCTGGCGCTCTACGACGCGGTTGAGAAGGGCTACCTGGGCGAGGTGGTCGATTTCGATGCATGGCTGGCACTTGCGACGCCTTGGGGGCTCTGGCCGTTTCTCAAGGGCCTGCCACGCATCGAGATTACCATGCACTCGATCCACTATCTCGACTTCATCCGGGGCCTGCTCGGCAATCCCGAGGGCGTCCATGCCAAGACGATCGGCCATCCGAACCATCAGGTGGCGCAGACGCGCACGGCTGCGATCCTCGACTATGGCGACAAGGTGCGCTGTGTGCTCTCCGTCAACCACGACCATGATTTCGGCCGTAAGTTCCAGGCCTGCGAATTCCGCATCTCCGGCACCAAAGGCGCGGCCTATATCAAGCTCGGCGTCAATCTCGACTATCCGCGCGGCGAGCCGGACGAGCTATGGATTCGGCCGGCCGGCGGCAGGGATTGGGTCGAGGTGAAGCTCGAAGGCGCCTGGTTCCCGGATGCCTTCCTCAACCGCATGGCCAATCTGCAGCGCTTTGCCTCGGGCGAGGACGAGACATTGGTCGGCTCCGTCGAAGATGCCTGGCAGACCATGGCGCTGGTCGAGGCCGCCTACCAGTCGAGCGCCTTTCCCGCGACGCCGATCGCAGAACTTCCAAAGGCTTGAGGAATGGCAGAACAAACCATCTATTTCGAAGACTATGAGCTCGGTAACGTCCGCACGACGACCGGGCGGACGATCACCGAGACCGATTTCGTCGTCCATGCCGGCCATACCGGCGATTTCTTTCCGCATCATATGGATGCGGAATTCGCCAAAACCTTGCCCGGCGGTCAGCGCATCGCCCATGGCACGATGATCTTTTCGATCGGCGTAGGCCTGACCGCATCGCTCATCAACCCCGTCGCCTTTTCCTATGGCTACGACCGGCTGCGCTTCATTCGCCCCGTCCATATCGGTGACACGATCCGTACACGGGTGACGATATCGGCGAAAGAGGACGATCCGAAACGTCCGGCGTCCGGTCGCGTTGTGGAGCGTTGCGAAGTGCTGAACCAGCGCGGCGAGGTCGTACTCGCCGCCGACCACATCCTGATCGTCGAGCGCAAAGCGGCAAACTGAGAGAGAATGATGGCGAAACTCAAGGGAATGACCTGGTCGCATCCGCGCGGCTACGATCCGATGGTGGCTTGCTCGGCCATCTGGAAGGAAAAGACTGGCGTCGAGGTCGACTGGGAGAAGCGCTCGCTGCAGGATTTCGAAACCTTTCCCGTCGAAGAGCTGGCTGCCGCCTACGATCTCATCGTCATCGATCATCCGCATGTCGGCCAGATCACTCGTGAGGACTGCCTGTTGCCGCTTGACGATGCCGAGCATGCCGAGGAGCTTGCTGCAATCGCCGCTGGCACGATCGGGCGCTCCTATCCGAGCTATAATTGGCAGGGCAGGCAGTGGGCATTTCCGCTTGATGCGGCAACGCAGGTTCAGGCTTACCGGCCGGATCGGTTGAGCGGCCCGATCACCGATCTGGCCGAGATCGTATCGCTAGCAGCCAAGGGCAAGGCGATCCTGCCGATGCGGCCGCCGCATGTGCTGATGACTTTCTTCACGCTTGCGGCGCATCTCGGCACGCCTTGCAGCGTCGAAGGGCCGGAGTGCATCGCCAGGGCGGATGGGGAAGCCGTGCTCGACTGGATGGCGCGGCTCGTCGACGGCATCGACCCCAAATGCTACGACATGGACCCGATCGCCGTCTTCGATCTCGTGAGCCAGCCGGATTGCCCCTATGAGGTCGTTCCCTTCGCTTATGGCTATGTCAGCTATTCCTTTGCCGGATTCAGACCAGCGCGCCTAGCCTTCGCCGACATGCCGGTGATCGATGGCCGTGCGCCCAAGGGCTCGGCACTTGGCGGCACCGGTATTGCCGTTTCGGCCCGGACGCAGATGCCCGAGCAAGCCAAGACCTTTGCGCGCTGGATCGCCAGCGGGCCGGTACAGGTAAGCGCCTATGCCAGCGGCAACGGCCAGCCTGGCCATGCCGATGCCTGGGTGAGCGACACCGTCAACAGGCCGGCGCTCGATTTCTACCGCAATACGCGCGCCACGCTGGAGGGCGCCTATGTCCGGCCGCGTCACGATGGCTACATGGCTTTCCAGAGCGAAGCTTCTGATATTATTAACAATGGACTGCGCACGGCCGAGCGGCATACAGTCCTCATCGACAAGCTCAACCGGCGCTTCGCGCAATCGTTCGAAAGCTAGGGCAAGGCGGCTCTAGCTGTTTGTTTTCGCATGATCTTATCCGCAAGCAACCACGCATTTTCGCTTCGTGGCCTTTCGGTCCCGGGATCATGCCCTGGAGGAAAGGATCAGGATTATGGGTCACGGATTGGAAGGCAAGAAGGTCGTCATCACGGCGGCGGGACAGGGTATCGGCCGTGCAACGGCGGAGCGTTTCATTTCGCTCGGCGCGCATGTGTTCGCCACCGACATCAACGAGCAGACGCTTTCGACGCTGGAAGGCGCCAGCAAGCATGTGCTGAACGTGCTCGATAGCGCCGCGGTGAAGGCTTATGCCGACGAACTCGGCCCGATCGACGTGCTCTTCAACTGCGCCGGCTTCGTGCATGCCGGCACTATCCTCGACTGCGAAGAGAAGGATTGGGATTTCTCCTTCAATCTCAATGCCAAGGCGATGTACACGACCTGCCGTACCTTCCTGCCGGGTATGCTCGAGAAGGGCAAAGGCTCGATCGTCAACATGTCCTCGGTCGCCTCCAGCGTGAAGGGCGTGCCGAATCGCTTCGCCTATTGCGCCTCCAAGGCAGCCGTGATCGGCCTCACCAAGTCTATCGCCGCCGATTTCGTGGCCAAGGGTATCCGCGCCAACGCCATTTGCCCCGGCACGGTCGACAGCCCGTCGCTGCATGAGCGCCTGCGCGCCACCGGCGATTATGAAAAGGCCATGACCGACTTCATCGCCCGCCAGCCGATGGGTCGCATCGCCGATGCCAACGAGATCGCCGCGCTGGTGACCTATCTGGCCGGCGACGAGGCGGGCTTCACCACCGGTCAGATCCACGTCATCGACGGTGGCTGGACGGCTTGAACCAGCGCCTTTCCCGATAGCGGAGGCCTCGCATCGCGGGGTCTCTTTTCGTTTGCCACTTCCGTCAGGGAATCTATATCTGATAGATATTTAGCGAACGGGAGAGCGGCATGCGCATGGACGGACAGCACCATCGTTCCAGGGCTGCCGTGCTGCTGCACAAGCATCAGGTGATTCTGGTCAGCGTCACGGCCGGCATCGTATCCTTCCTGCTTCTGACCTCGCGTGCGTTGAATGCGAGCAACGTGCTCATTGGCTGGAACGCTACCGCCATCGTCTATATCGCCTTTAGCCTGTACCGGATGCTCACATCCGATGTGCATCGCATCCGCAAGCGTTCGGCTGATCTCGATTTTTCGGATGCCGTTCTGCTGTTCCTGTCGATCGCTGCCGCACTTGCCAGTATCGGCGGCATCGCTCTGGATCTGCTCGGCGTCAAGGAAGCGCCGCCGGAGGTGGCGCTTTTCCGCGTGGCGATGGCGATCGTGACGATCCTGGTTTCCTGGGTGTTTCTGCACATGCTTTTCACGGTCCACTATGCGCACCGCTTCTACCGCGGTTCGGGCAAGGGGCAGGGATTGATATTTGCCGAGCCGCTAGAGGAGCCGATCTATTGGGATTTCCTCTATTTTTCCTTCACCATCGGCGTCGCCGCCCAGACGGCCGATATCGGCGTATCTACCGTCAGCATGCGCAAGCTGGTGCTGCTGCATTCCATCCTGTCGTTCCTGTTCAATACGACCATCCTGGCGCTTGCAATCAATGTCGGGGCGAGCCTGGTGTAGCTCGCCCTCCAAAGCACTGTTGAGGCATTATACGTTTAGAGCACGGCGTGACCGGCCATCACCGCCATGATCAGGAATACTATGAAGATGATCAGGAAGATCGCGAACAGCACCCGCGCGATCGTCGCGGTTGCGGCCGAGACGCCGGAAAAGCCGAAAAACCCGGCGATTAGCGAAATCACGAAGAATATCAGGGCCCATTTCAGCATCAGGAAATCTCCTCTGCGTTGCGCCTAATGAAGACGCAGAACAGGAGAAATTGTTCCGATGCCGTTTTGATTGCCGCGGTGATGGACCTATCGCTTTAGCTAGAGGACCACATCTCTCTGATAAGAAAAATGGAGTGTCCGGATATGCCGCACCAGCCGGCCCTTCGCATGGCTCCGGGCGTTCGGCGGCAATCGACCCGCTGGGTCAATTGCTTCGGTTACACCGACCGCCCTCACCCTCACCCATGGTTGATCATGACGTGCCGAACGGCGGTGTAGTCTTCGATCGCATAGACTGACATGTCCTTGCCATAGCCGGATTGCTTCAGGCCGCCATGCGGCATTTCGTTGACCAGCATGAAGTGGGTATTGATCCAGGTGCAGCCATATTGCAGGCGGGCGGCGGTTTGCATGCCGCGGCTGATGTCCTTGGTCCAGACGGAGGAGGCAAGGCCGTAATCGCTGTCGTTGGCCCAGGCGACCGCATCATCGGCGCTGGTGAAGCGGGTAACGGAGACGACGGGACCGAACACCTCGCGACGAACGATCTCGTCGTCCTGTGTGGCGCCGGCAACCACCGTCGGGGCATAGAAGAAGCCGCGATCGCCAGAGGTCCTGCCGCCGGTGGTGATTTCCATGTGCTTGTGTTCGGCGGCGCGGGTGACGAAGCTTTCGACGCGGTCTCGCTGGCGCTTGGAGATCAGCGGGCCGATTTCGTTTTCCGTGTCGTCGCTCAGATTGAACTTGATGCTGGAGACGGCCGAGGTCAGGTCGGCGACGAAATTGTCGTAGATCTTGGCGTCGGCATAGATGCGGCAGGCTGCGGTGCAATCCTGGCCGGCATTGTAATAGCCGAAGGTCCTAATACCGGCGACGACGGCATCGATATCGGCGTCGTCGAAGACGATGACCGGGGCCTTGCCACCAAGTTCGAGATGGGTGCGCTTCACCGTTTTGGCAGCGGCCTGCAGCACTTTCTTGCCGGTGGCGACGTCGCCGGTGATGGAGACCATGCCGATTTTCGGATGGTTGATCAGGGCATTGCCGACGCTTTCGCCACGCCCGAGGATAACGTTGACCACGCCCTCAGGCAGGATGTCCGAAAGCAGCTTTGCCATCTTCAGCGCCGTCAGCGGCGTCTGTTCGGAGGGCTTGAAGACGACGGTGTTGCCGCCGGCAATCGCCGGCGCCAGCTTCCAGGCCATCATCATCAGCGGATAGTTCCACGGCGCGATCGAGCCGACGATGCCGATCGGATCGCGGCGGATCATCGAGGTGTGGCCTGGCAGATATTCGCCGGCAACCGGCCCGTGCATGTTGCGCACCGCGCCGGCGAAGAAGCGGTAGCAATCGACGATCGCGGGGATTTCGTCGTTGAGGACGGCGTTGATCGGCTTGCCGCAGTTCAGCGCTTCCAGCGTCGCAAAGCCTTCGGCATCCTTCTCGATGGCATCGGCGATCTTCAGAAGATAGGTGGAGCGCTGGGCGGGTGTCGTCTGCGACCAGCTCATGAAAGCCTTTTCGGCGGCGTCGACGGCAATGTCGATCTGGCTGAGCGAGGCTTCCGGCAGGTTGAGCACCGTCTCGCCCGTCTTCGGGTTGAGGATATGCTCTTCCGTTTCCGTACCGGCCTCAAAGCGCGAGCCGATCAGCATCTGGGTGTCCATAATTATCTCCCTTTCATTTGCCGCCGCCGGCGATCTGATCGCCGTCGCGGGTAAGATAGTAGGCTGCCAGGATCGGCAGGAAGGTAACGAGCACCACGACCATGGCGACGACATTGGTGACGGGGCGCTGGCGCGGGCGGATCAGCTCTTCCAGCATCCAGATTGGCAATGTCATCTGCTGGCCGCCGGTGAAGGTGGTGACGATGACTTCGTCGAAGGAAAGCGCAAAAGCGAGCATGCCGCCGGCCAGCAGCGCCGTGCCGATATTCGGCAAGATGACATGGCGGAAGGTCTGGAAACCGTCGGCGCCGAGGTCCATCGAGGCTTCGATCAGCGAACCGGAGGTGCGGCGGAAGCGGGCGACAGCGTTGTTGTAGACCACGACGACGCAGAAGGTGGCGTGGCCGAGAACGATCGTCCAGACCGAGAACGGAATATCGAACAGACTGAAGGCCGAGCGCAGCGCAATACCGGTGATGATGCCCGGAAGCGCGATCGGCAGGATGACCAGCAGCGAGATCGCCTCGCGGCCGAAGAATTTCGTCTGGCTGACGGCGGCGGCGCAGAGGGTGCCGAGCACGAGAGCGATCGCCGTCGCGACGGTCGCTACCTGCACCGATAGCGCCAGGGAAGACCAGACATCCGGCCGGTTCCAGGCAACGCCGAACCATTGCAATGTAAAGCCCGGTGGCGGCCACTGATAACTCTTCTCCTCCGTCGTGAAGGCATAGACGAAGATCAGCAGGATCGGCAGATGCAGGAAGAGCAGCCCGCAGGCGGCGGCGATCTTCAACGGCAAGGAAGCCTGTTGGCTGTGATCAGAGCGCATCGAAAGCTCCCTGTTTCTTGGCGATCCAGAGATAGATCGCCATGATGACGATCGGCACGACCGAGAAGGCGGCAGCGAGCGGCACGTTACCCGCCGTGCCCTGCTGCGCATAGACGGCCTGGCCGATAAAGAGGCGCGACGAGCCGATGATCTGCGGGATGATGTAGTCGCCAAGCGTCAGCGAGAAGGTAAAGATCGAGCCGGCGACGACGCCGGGCAGTGCCAGCGGCAGCAGCACGGTGCGGAAGGTCTGGTTCGGGGTCGCGCCGAGATCGGCGGACGCCTCGAGGAGATTGGCAGGCACGCGCTCAAGGGCTGCCTGTGTCGGCAGGATCATATAGGGCAGCCAGATATAGACGAAGACGAGGAAGGTGCCGATATAGCTCACAGACAGCGAATTGCCGCCGACGACGGGCAGGTTGAGCACGCCGTCGAGCAGCCAACCGAGGTAGAGCCTGTCGAAAAGCCAGGTCAAAATGCCTTCCTTGGCGAGGATCAGCTTCCAGGCATAGACCTTGACCAGATAGCTCGACCAGAGCGGCAGCATGACGCCGAGATAGAACAGCGCCTTCCATTTTCCCTTGGCGTAGCGCGCAGCATAATAGGCGATCGGAAAGGCGACGAAGGAGGAGGCGATGGTCACCAGCGCCGCCATGATGACCGTGCGGATGATGATGTCGAAATTGGCGGAATTCAAAAGCTGCGCATAGGTCGCGAGCGTGAATTCGTAATTCACCATCCCGGAGAAGTCGTCGATCGAGAAGAAGCTCTGCAACAGCAGCGCGATCAGCGAGCCGATATAGATGATGCCGAGCCAGAGCAACGGCGGCGTCAGCATCAGGAAGAGCAGCAGTTTCGGGCGGCGCCAGAGGAGATCCGAGAGGCGGCCGAAGAAACCGCCCCTGCGTGGCAGGATCGAAGTGGCCGCGGGTGCGGCGATGGCGGCTGATATCATGCGGCATCGTCCATGTAATGAATGTCGGCAGGCAGCCAGGCGATGCGCACCGAGGCGCCGGTGTCGGGAATAGGTTGGCCGGCGGGCAGAGTGACATGCATGCGCGTGCCCTGCGCTTCAACCGAAAGCCGGGTGGCGGCGCCGAGGAAGCTCGTCGCCTGCACCGTCGCCGGAACGCCGGCATCCTCGGTCAGTCGGATCGCCTCAGGCCGCAGGCTCGCCCAGCGTCGTTCGCCGCCGAGCGATGACATCATTTCGGGAGCAATCACATTGGAGGAGCCGACGAAATCGGCGACGAACCGGGTCTTTGGCCGCTGATAGATATCGTGCGGCGTGCCCTCCTGCACGATCCTGCCGTTGTTGAAGACGGCGACGCGGTCGGCCATGGAGAGTGCTTCGCCCTGATCGTGGGTGACGAAGACGAAGGTGATGCCGAGCGCGCGCTGCAGGCTCTTCAGCTCTTCCTGCATCTGCTCGCGAAGTTTCAGGTCCAGTGCGCCAAGCGGCTCATCGAGCAGCAGCACTTTCGGCTTGTTGACGAGGGCACGGGCGAGCGCCACGCGTTGACGCTGGCCGCCGGAGAGTTGGCCTGGGCGGCGGGTGCCATAACCCGGGAGCTTCACCAGTTCGAGCGCTTGTTCGGCTGCCCTCAGCCTTTCGGCCTTGCCGATGCCCTTGACCATCAGCCCGTAGGCGACGTTGTCGAGGATATTGAGATGCGGAAAGAGGGCGTAGTCCTGAAAGACAGTGTTGACGTTGCGACGATAGGGCGGCACGCCCTCGGCGGTTTCGCCGAAGATCTCGATATGGCCGCTGGTCGGCTGCTCGAAACCGGCAATCAGCCTGAGACAAGTGGTCTTGCCGGAGCCGGAGGGGCCGAGCATGGCAAAGAACTCACCGGACGCGATCTCCAGATCGACGCGATCTACGGCGCGGACCTGGCCGAAATGGCGCGATACCTGCTGAAAACGAACGGCGGTCATGGGATGCTCCCGGATATGCGGAGGTGAAGGGCATATTGTTCCATCGCGCCTCTTCGTTTTTGGAAGAGGCTCGGTGAGGCCGATGAGGGGCTTCCGATATTAGGCCCCTCATCGTCCCGATGCGATCGCGCTCTTTAGGCTGGAGAGGCAATCGCCATGATCGGCGTGAACTATCTGCCCCCAATCACGCCGATATAGTCTGAAACCCAGCGGTGGTATGGCACGCATTCGCTCTCCGTGGTGCACTTGGCGACCGGGGTTTTCCAGAACTTGATCTTGTCGAAATGGTCATAGCCGTTGGTGGCGCAGCCGCTGTCGGTCAGGAGCTCGTCGCCCTTGCAGGCGTCTGGAACCGAGGGGACGGCGCCGAACCAGGCGGCGGCGTCGCCCTGCACCTTGGCCTGCAGCGAATGTTCCATCCACATATAGGCGCAGTTCGGATGCTCGCTGTCAGCATGCAGCATGGTGGTGTCTGCCCATCCGGTCGTGCCTTCGTCCGGGAAGGTCGAGCCGATCTTCTGCTTGTCCGCCTGCAGCAGGTTTACTTGGAACGGCCAGGAGCCGGAGGCGACGACGCCTTCGTTCTTGAAGTCATCCGTCTGGATCATCGCGTCGTGCCAATAGCGGCTGACGAGCTTTCGCTGGCCGCGCAGAAGGTCGAGTGCGGCCTTGTATTGGTCTTCATTGAGCTCGTAGGGGTCCTTGATGCCGAGTTCCGGCTTGTGAGCCATCAGGTAAAGCGCTGCATCGGCGATATAGATCGGCCCGTCATAGGCCTGGACGCGGCCCTTGTTGGACTTGCCGTCCGGCAGGGTCATTTCCTCGAAAACGACATTCCAGCTCTTCGGTGCCTGACCCTTGAAGGCGTCGGTATTGTACATCAGCACGTTCGGTCCCCAGAGATAGGGCACGCCGTAGTGGACGCCGTTAACGGTATGCCATGGCGCATTTTTCAAACGTTCGTCCAGGTTTTTCCAGCTCGGGATCAGATCGATGTTGATCGGCTGGACGCGCTTGCCGGCAACCAGGCGCAGCGACGCGTCGCCTGATGCCGTCACGAGATCGAAGCCGCCCTCGTTCATCAGCGCCACCATTTCATCGGAAGTGGCGGCGGTCTTTACGCTGACCTTGCAACCTGTGTCCTTCTCGAATTGGGTGACCCAATCATAATTCTTATCGCTCTCACCGCGCTCGATATAGCCGGACCAAGCAACGATGCTGACGGCACCTTCGCCTTTGCCGAGCGTCTTCAGCGGCTCAGCGGCGATGACCTGCGTGGCGAAACCTAAACATGCGAGCGCTGCCGTGCATGATTTCAGCAGATGCTTCATCAAACTCTCCCGGTTCTTGAGCCAGTTGGTATTCGGAGCCAGTTTCTGGCGTTTTGTTCCCGGAGAAAAGGTGACGCTATTTTGCCGTATTCGCAAATTCATTTATCAGAAAGGCGATATCGGAATTTCCGATAGATATTACCGTTGACGGCCGGAGCGCATGGCTTCGGCAATGCCGACGAAATCGCGGGCTGCCTGTGGCAGGCTGGAACCCTTGCGCCAGACCATGCCGACTTGTACGACCGGCAGCGCGCCGGAGACGTCGCGGCTTTCGATCCGGTCGCCTTCAAGCGACCAGGGGCGGTAGACGAGGTCCGGCAGCAGGGCGACGCCGGCACCCGTAGCGACCAAGCTGCGCACCGCCTCGACGGAGCGGGTGCGGAAGGCGACATGTGGGCGTGCGCCGAGCGCTGTCAGCAGCTTGCCGGTATTCTCCTCGATCTCGTCGATGGTCAGCATGATCAGCGGTTCGCGGGTGATGTCGGCGACACTGATGATATCGGCGGACACCAGGGGATGACCCATGGGTAGCCACAGGCGATAGGGCGAAGTCTCAAGGATTTCCGCCTGCAGCGCCATGCGATCGCGCAGGTTGGAAATGACCATAACGGCGACATCGAGTTCGCCGCCGACCAAAAGGTGTTCGAGATAACCGCCATTGTCCTCGATGGCGCTGACTTCGACCCCGGGGCAGGCGCGGCGATAGCGCGCCAGGAGATCGGACAGCACATAACCTGCGACGAGTGAGGTAACCCCGATGTTCAACGTGCCGCCCGCCGCATTCTGCTGGCTGGAAAAACTGGTGCGCGCGTCGGAGACGGTCGCGAGGATTTTGGTGGCGTGACGCAGGAACTGGTGGCCGTTATGGGTGATGGAGAGCCCGCGCGGATGGCGGTCGAAAAGCTCGACGCCAAGGTCGCTTTCCAGCTCCTTCAGGGCTTCGGTGACCGAGGATTGGGAGATCGACAGGTTCTGCGCCGCGCGGGTAATGGAGCCCTGTTCAGCCACGGCGACGAAGTATTGAAGCTGTCTCAAAGTGAAGGCCATGCCTCAGTTAGAGCATGGCTGTGGCGTGTAAGGCAAGAACCGGCATCGGTTTGAAAGGCTTGGACCTTTTTTGGTAACGGAAATGCGAGCGGCGCAAGATTCACCTCTTCTTTAAGTATTCCGAAACGCGATATCCCTAACGTGAGAGTTGATCATTTTGTCGCGTTGGAGTGCTCAATGGTGGAGCAGTTGGCGTGAGCGCCTTGCTGCACATTTTCCGGCCATCCCGGAAGCTTGTCGTCATTATCGGCGGAGTGGCCTTGCTGATGGGCTGCTCCGGCGCCTTCGCGCTTTATATCGGCAAAGACAGGCTTCTGGGTTTTGCCGCGGCCTCCCCGAATGGCCTGACATGCAGCGACGTCAATCTCGTTACCATCCGCAAGGAAAACCGGATATGGGTGCGCAAATATATCCGCACCGATCCGACCGACGGCCTGACGCGCGTCAGAACGGCGCTGCGCGTTGCCAAAGCGGTATATGACGAGCAAAAACCGGATCTGGTTCAGGTCGTCGTGCTCGATAAGAACGGTCCGACACTGCGGTCCGATATTCGCGGCCGGGCGCTGGGGGCCGATGTCGTCTATGTGCCGCATCCCGACAAGATTGCCGATGGCGCCGCCGAGGAGCCGGTGACAGCGCGCTACTACAATGGCGGCGCGAGCGCCCAAGGTCTGTTTTATGGTGAACAGATCAACATGCTACCCAAGGATATCGATGACGCGCTGGCGGCGCTGAAGGATCACAGCGACTGCGACAATCCGCTGGCGGCCGAGAACGAGGCAGGCAGCGCCAAGAAGGACAAACAGAAAGCCGCCGAAGCCGCCGAACAGAAAGCCGTCGCCCGCGAGGAGAAAGAGGAAGCGCCCGCGACGCCGCCAGAACAGAATCCTCCGGCGTCCAGGGCCAATCTCCCGCCTGAGGGCAACAATACCGGCAGCTTCATTGGCGCCGACGCGACCCAACCGGATACTACGCCATCGCCCGGTCTGGACCCAACCATGACAGGCGCCAGCAACCGGCGGTCGCCGGTCACGAATTGAGGGTAGGCGTCCCGCGCCTCACTGGGGCTGAGGTAATCCCTCAATCCGCCAGGTGTTTCTCGCCGATCGCCTGATAAAGCGCGAACAGCGCTTCGTGGACTTCACCGGCAAGGCGGTAGAATTCCGGATTGGCGAGAATGGCTGGGTGTTGCAGGAGATGATCGTCGGTCATATCGAGCATCAGCGAGGTCGTATGCATCGCCTCGTGGCAACCGAATGTACCCGGCGCGAATTGCGTCAGATCGACATCGCCGATTTCGGCCAGATCGGCGAGGCGCTGCTGTTCGTGATCGGCGTCCGCAGTCTGGTTTTCATTCTCGGTCATGTTTCGTGCCTCTTGTTTCCGGAGGCGAGGATTCGCCGCGCGTTGGCGGGACTTATACGCAATCCGCAAGCAATGGCCCAATGAAAAAGGCCGCGGAGGCTTAACCCGCGGCCTATCATCTGTGCGAAACTGTTTTAGTCCGCCTTGTTGCGCCGCGCCGGGAACAGGATGATGTCGCGGATCGATGCGGAGTTGGTAAGCAGCATGATCAGGCGGTCGACGCCGATGCCGAGACCGCCGGCAGGGGGCATGCCCTGATCGATGGCGTCGAGGAATTCCTCGTCCAGTTCCTTCTGCTTCTCGCCGCGGGCATGGGCCTGTTCGAGCTGCTCTACCATGCGGGCGCGCTGCTCTTCCGGATCGTTGAGTTCCGAGAAGGCGTTGCCGAGTTCCCAGGTGTTGCAATAGGTCTCGAAGCGTTCCACGAGGCGCGGTTCGCCCGGCACTTCCTTGGCGAAGGGCGAGATGTCCTTCGGGAAATGCGTGACGTGTGCCGGCTGGATCAGCGTGCCCTCGACCTTCTCTTCGAAGATGAAGGCGAGGCATTCGCCCCAGGTGGCATCCTTCTCGACGGCGAAGCCGGCGGCCTTGGCGGCGTCGCGCGCTTCTTCATCGGTCTTGATTGCCAGGAAGTCGATGCCGGTCGCTTCCTTGACGGCATCGGGCATCGGCACGCGGCGGAACGGACCTTTGAAGGAGATCTGCTTGTCGCCGAAAGCGAATTCGGTGGTGCCGTGGATCGACATCGCCAGCGTCGAGAACAGCCGCTCGACGAGATCCATCATGTCTTCGTAGTCGGCATAGGCCCAGTAGCATTCCATCATGGTGAATTCTGGATTGTGCCGGGTAGAGACGCCTTCATTACGGAAGTTGCGGTTGATCTCGAACACCTTGTCGGCAAGAGCCGAAACCAGCGTGCGCTTCAGGAACAGTTCCGGCGCGATGCGCAGATACATGTCGAGCTTCAGCGTGTTGTGATGTGTCTTGAACGGCTCGGCGGTGGCACCGCCGTAGACCGAATGCAGCATCGGCGTCTCGACTTCCATGAAGCCGTCAGTCTCCATGAAGCGGCGGATGCCGGAGACGATGCGGCTGCGCTGCTGGAAGCGGAGTTTCGATTCCTCGTTGGTCATAATGTCGAGATGGCGCTTGCGGTAGCGCAGCTCGATGTCGGACAGGCCGTGCCACTTTTCCGGCATCGGCAGCAGCGACTTGGTCAGCATGGTGATTTGCTGCGCATTGATCGTCAGCTCGCCGCGCTTCGTACGGCGCACGACGCCGGTCACGCCGATGATGTCGCCGATATCGATCATCGGCAGCAGGGCGCGGGCCTCTTCGCCTGTCACGTCCTTGTGGCTGAAGATCTGGATCTTGCCCGACGCATCATGGATATCCATGAACATGCCGGAATTGCGTGAGGAATAGACGCGGCCGGCGACGGTGACGATATCGCCCGTTTCGGTATCCGGCTCCAGGCCCTCGTATTTTGCCGCCAGCTCGGCATTGGTCAGCGTCCGGTGGAAGTGGGCCGGATAGACGTCGCCGATCTGCTCGCGCAGCAGCTTCAGCTTCTGGCGGCGGACTTCCGTTGCGTCGGAGGAGAGGGCGGATGCTTCGGTCTTGTCGTTCATGGGTTTTACGTCCGGTTCAGTTCTTCGGGCCGACGAGGGTCGCAACAGCCTGGGCAGCAAGTTTCAGCCGCTGGCGCACGACGGAGCGGCCGAGGATCGCCATGCTGTCGAAAAGCGGCAGCGAGCGCGACGAGCCCGATACGGCCACGAAGAGGGGGGCGACCACCACCTTCAGCTTCTTGCCCATGCGGTCGGCAATGGCGCGCAACTCGGCTTCGATCGTCTCGACATTCCATTCGAGGATCTTTTCGAGGTCCGGCTGCACGGTGTTCAGGATTTCCAGCAGCTCTTCCGGCGTCGACTTGATCTTGGCGAAAGCGGAGGGATCGAGGTTGAGATCGGACTTGAACAGGAAGCCGGTCAGATCGGGCAGTTCGCCGAGCTTGGAAATGCGCGACTGCGACAGCTTCAGGCCTTCCCGCAGCCGGTTGTTTTCCATCGCCCAGGTGAGTACCCGATGCTGGAACTCTTCTTCCGAGAGCTTTTCGCGTATCCAGCGGCCGTTCAGCCAGTCGAGCTTCTGGATATCGAAAATCGCACCGGCCTTGGAGAGATTTTCCGGATCGAACTGTCCGGCAAGCTCATCCATGGTCAGCAGTTCCTCGCCTTCGGCGATCTGGATGAAGAACAGACCGAGGAAGTTCATCAGCGCCTCGGGAATATAGCCGAGTGCGGTGTAATAGGAGATCGACGTCGGGTTCTTTCGCTTCGACAGCTTCGACTTGTCGGCGTTCCGCATCAGCGACAGGTGCATGAACTGCGGCGGTTCGAGGCCGAGATACTGATAGATCAGAATGTGCTTCGGCACGGAGGCGAGCCATTCCTCGCCGCGCGCCACATGGGTGATCTTCATCAGATGGTCGTCGACAACGTTGGCCATATGATAGGTCGGCATGCCGTCGGCCTTGAGCAGGACCTGCATGTCGACGGCATCCCACGGGATTTCCACATCGCCGTAGACGCCGTCATGGAACTTGCAGGAGCCTTCGGTCGGGATCTTCATGCGTACGACATGCGGCTCGCCGGCGGCAACGCGCGTGGAGACTTCCTCTGCCGAAAGGTTCAAACAGTGGCCGTCATATTTCGGCGGCAGGCCGGCGGCACGCTGGGCTTCGCGCATCTTTTCCAGGCGCTCGGGCGTGCAGAAACAGCGAAAGCCATGGCCGGCGTCGACGATCTTCTCCACGAAGGGCTTGTAGATGTCCTTGCGGTCGCTCTGTCGATAGGGACCATAGGGGCCGCCGATGTCGGGTCCTTCCGACCATTTCAGGCCGCACCATTTCAGTGCATCGAGCACCTTGGTCTCGAATTCTGGCGTCGAGCGCGTCGCGTCGGTATCTTCGATGCGCAGGATGAACTCGCCGCCGTGCTTCTTGGCGAAGAGATAGTTGAACAGCGCGATGTAGGCAGTGCCGACATGCGGCTCGCCGGTCGGGGAGGGTGCGATGCGGACGCGAACGCCTGATGTTGTCATCTTGTTTGCCCGTCAGAAAAAGCCAGGCCGCTGCTTGGGATAAGCGCTGCCCGGCTGGAGATGTTTATCTGGATCAGGAAACCGGCCGGAAAAGGGCGTCTTGCCGCTTCAATCCCGCGTTTTCCGTTTGGCAGGCCTTAGGCCATATTCAACGGGTAACGTCAAGGGAAACTGCTCAGCCGACTGGCCAGATATAAAGCAGGGCCGGCACGCTGACGAGGATGATGATGAACGACAGCGGCAGTCCGAGACGCGGATAATCGCTGAATTTATAGCCGCCGGGTCCCATCACCAGCGTGTTGCACTGATGGCCGATCGGCGTGAGGAAATCGCAACCGGCGCCGATGGCAACCGCCATCAGAAACGCCTCCGGGCGGTAGCCCAGCGTCTGGGCAAAGCTGATGGTGATCGGCGCCATGACCAACACCGTGGCAGCGTTGTTGAGAAAGGGCGTCACCGCCATGGCAGTGACGAGGATCAGGGCAAGCGCGCCATAGGGTGGCAACTGAGTGGCGAAATGTCCAAGCCAGTGGGCAATCAGTTCGCTACCGTCAGTTGTGCGAAGCGTATCCGAGACAGGGATCAATGCCGCAAGCATGACAAGGATCGGCCCGTCGACGGCTTTGTAGACGTCGGCCAATGGAATGACCCTAAAAAGCAGCATGGCGAGAGCCGCGGCAAAGAAACCAACCGATACTGGAGCCAGGCCGGTGGCAGTCGTCCCCATGGCTGCGACCAGGATCAGAAGCGGTATATAGGCACGCCGTCTCGTTCCGAGCATGATCTCCCGTTCGGCTAGTGGCAGACAACCATTTTCCTGCAAGAAGGCTGGCATGGCTTTGCGGCTGCCCTGCAGGACCACGACGTCGCCTGCCTGCAACGAGATGCCGGCGAGCCTTTCCCCGAGGCGCTCGTCCTTGCGGCTGACCGCCAGCAGGTTGATACCGCGAGTGTGGAACAGCGAAAGATCGCGGGCCGATACGCCGTCCAAGCTGGAATCCTGCGCGATGACGGCCTCAACCGCGATAATGTCCTCGTTCTCCTCATGCACCTCGGTCATCGGCTTGCCGGAAAGCTTCAAGCTGGCGCCGGAGACAACGAGATCCAGGGCCTTTGGGCCGCCTTCCAGCAGGATAGTGTCCTCTGCCTGGAGCACGACGTCGGGGACCGGTGAAAGACGCAGGTCACCGCGCAAGATCGCGGTCGCTACAACCTCTCCATCTCCGCTGCGGAGAACTTCGTGCAGAGTTTTGCCGACGGCACCTGAACCCTTGGGCACCGTCGCTTCGGAGAAATAGGCTTTGATGTCCAGTGCGTCTTCCAAGGTAGGATTTTGCTTGCTGCGTTCGGGCACGAGGCGATGGAAGAAAATCAGGAAGAGAACACCGACGAAGGTCAGAAGCGCGCCTGTCGGCGTGAAGTCGAACATAGAGAAGGATGTTCCGTTAATTTCCTGCCGAAGCCGCGATACCACGATGTTCGGTGAAGTGCCGATTTGCGTCATCAAGCCGCCGAGAAGCGCGGCGAAGCTCATCGGCATCAGGTAGCGCGAGGGCGAAACGCCCGCTTTTTTCGAAAACTGAAAGGCAACCGGCATCATGATCGCCAACGCGCCAATGTTCTTGATGAAAGCTGAAAGCAGGGCGACCACGAGAGTCAGCAGCGCGAGCTGCATATGAGGGGATTCAAGCTTAGGAAAGAAGCGTCTGATGGCTGAATCGATTATGCCGGATCGCGCGACTCCGGCGCTGACCACCAGCGCACTGCCGACGATAATGACGATATCATCGCTGAAGCCGGAGAAAGCGTTTTCCGCAGGGACAAGGCCGAGCGCGACGGCAAGGACGAGCACCGAACACGCGACAATATCGTAACGGATCCTGCCCCAGATGAAGGCCGCCATCATCAGGGCAATAACACCAAATGCAAGTGCTTGCTGAGTGGACATGCCGCTCCGATGATGTTGTTGCCGAGGAGGACCCGAGATCGGATCGTGGCCGCCAGCTTTTGCCGATAGATATCACCGAGGTGAATCAATGCGGCGTTCGCCGCAAAGTTCCCTCGATATAACGCCCGCCGGCGATAGGCCCATCCAGCCATAGACATGGTGACGGATGGCGCACGTCTTCAGTGCCCGCCGGCCGCCTTTTTTCGCCGGTTCCGCGCCAGCATGTTGAGCACCTCGACGACCGCCGAGAAGGCCATGGCGGCGTAGACGTAGCCCTTCGGAACATGGAAGCCCATGCCTTCGGCGATCAGCGTCGTGCCGATCATTAGCAGGAAGGCGAGCGCCAGCATGACGATGGTCGGGTTCTTCTCAATGAAGTTGGCAAGCGGCGTCGCGGCCACCAGCATGACGGTGACTGCGGCAATGACGGCGATGAACATGATCGGCAGATGCGGCGTCATGCCGACGGCCGTGATGATGCTGTCGATCGAAAAGACGAGATCGAGCAACAGGATCTGGCCGATTGCCGAGGCAAAGCCGGTCGTGGTCGATTTGGCGATGAAATCCTCGCCATGCTCTGCAGGATCGACATTGTGATGGATTTCTTTGGTCGCCTTCCAGACCAGGAACAGGCCACCGCCGATCAGGATCATATCCTTCCAGGAGAAGCCCTGACCGAAGACTTCGAAGACCGGTTCCGTGAGCTGCACAATCCAGGCGACGGTGCCAAGCAGGGCAAGGCGCATGATCAAGGCGAGGCCGATGCCGATCCGGCGTGCTTTTTGCCGATGTTCGGCCGGCAGCTTGTTGGTCAGGATCGAGATGAAGATGAGGTTGTCGATACCAAGGACCACCTCCATGATGACGAGTGTGACAAGCGCGATCCATGCACTCGGATCCTGCACCAAACCAACAAAGTTCATCAATGAATTTTTCCTCTGGTCAGCCTCTGCCGACACTGACCCCCGGCGCCGGCTCCTTCATAACGGTCGTTTATGTAAGGAGCGAAATCGCAGGTACAAGCGCCGCCATTCTTTTCGCGGGCGGCGCGCATATTTCTATGCCTTCAGCGGAATCCAGATCTCCGTCACGCCCATGCCGGTACGGGAATCGAAACGATCGTCGTAACGCTCCATCGTATCGAGCAGGCCGGCATGCTGGTGGCCGGATTGCGGCAGCCAGTCACCGAAGATCTGATGCACGGTCGCGGAGATGCCGGAAACGTGGCCGCGATGGGTAAAGACGGCATAGCGCTGCTGCGGCAGTCTTAGGGTCGTAAACCCTTGCGGCAGATCGTCGGCCGCGGTGACTTCGGCGGCGGACATATAGCGGAAGGTTTCGCTTTCGTCTTCGGTCTGGGTGCAGACGCCATAGGCGACATTGCCCACTTGCCCGGGAATATGGCCGAAATGCTGGTTGAATTTCTGCCAGAGCGAGGGAATCCCTTGCGTGGCTTCATAGGCATAGGTTTCCGCAAGGCCGGCAAGCAACATTGCGGGGCGGGTCTCGAAACGCGGCGCGTCGAGTTTGGGAAGGCGGGTGTCGTCCATTCTGATCGGCTCCAGCAAAACAAGGTTTCGGGCGTGCCCCTGTTTGCGCAAACTATCCGGCGTCATGCCGAACTGCTCGCGGAAGGCACGGGTGAAAGCCTCGTGCGAGCCGTAGCCCGCCTCGAGGGCAACCTCGAGAATGGTCGATGAGCTGTTGATCAGCGCAAGAGCAGCGCCGCTGAGGCGCCGGCCCCTGATGTAGCCGCTGATCGAATGACCGGTGGTGAGCCCGAAGACGCGCGATAGATGATAGCGCGACAGGCCAGCCGTATCGGCAATCTCGTCCAGCGAGATATCAGACGAGAAGTGGCTTTCGATGAACCATATTGCTCTTCCGATCGCGCTCATGTTCGATTCCCTGGTTGCCCGCCCATTTGTTAGGGGCCGACCGGCTCTCGGGTTTGATCGCGATTGCGGGATTGAGATGGATATCCGCTGGCTATCGGAAGGCAGTCAGGCCTGATCTTTCCGATTGTTACCATAAGCGGCCATGAAGACGCGAACGGCGCCGCGCACGACATAGTCGATCTCCTCTTTCGAGGGAGGGAAATCCATGTCGCCGAACAGTCTCAGCTTGAAATAGCTGCCGCTGGCCATGTCGAGGAAATGGCGTGCGGCCATATCGAAGTCCTCGATGCGGAGGCGATCGGCGGCAATCTGACGTTCGAGAAAGCCGCGCAGAACGGTGCGCAGGTTTTCCGGGCCGGTGAAGAAGCGTTGACAGAGGGTCGGCATACGTTCGCGCACGCCGATGACGGTGCGCATGGCGCTGATGGTCTTGTCCGATGTGACGTGGGTCACGAATACCATGCCGAATTCATAAAGACTGGTGGCCACATCGGCATCATCGGCAAGCGCGGTGCGCACGGTTTCGACGAAACGCGCCCGTTCGCTGTCGATCATGGCGGAAAACAGGTCTTCCTTATTGGCGAAATAGACGTAGAGCGTGCCTTTCGAGACGCCGGCTTCGCGCGTGACGTCGTTCATGCTCGCGGCATCGAACCCCATTTTCATGAAGACACGTGTGGCGCCATCCAGAATTTGCTGGCGTTTGACGGGATCTTCTCCAGCGGCCCAACGCCCCCCTGAAGCAGGTGCGTTCAAGACGGCTATATTTTGCGGTTCGTGTTTCATCGTCTCCTTCGCTCGATCACTTTTTCTGAATCTTAATCAGATTCGTTAATTAAATCGAACCGGGTGGTTCGATAAGACTTGATATGGAATGAAAAACGATCTATGTCAACTGAACCGAACCGTTCGGTTCGATTATTTAGCCAGATTTCCGGTGGTAGGGCAATGTCGTCAAGTCATAGTAACAATGTAGCGCGCATCGTTAATGATGTCGAAGTGGAGGCGCCGACCGTCGGTGCATCTGCTGAAGCTCCTGTCGCGGAAAAGCCGGGCAATCCTCCCCCCGCCCAGGCTGCGCCTGCTCACCCGGCTCCGGCGGCCCCACCGCCGGCCGAGAAGAAGCGGCGCAGCCTGGTACTTCCCATCATTGTCGTTCTGGCGCTCGTCGCCGGTGGTTGGTACGGCTATGACTGGTGGACGAATGGCCGTTTCCTGGTGTCGACCGACGATGCCTATATCGAGGGCGATATTGCGACGATCTCGCCGAAGGTGACGGGCTATGTCGCCAAGGTGAACGTCGTCGCCAACCAGTTGGTCAAGGCGGGCGATGTGCTCGCCACGCTCGACGATGGTGACTACAAGCTGGCTTTGGAGCAGGCCCAGGCTTCGCTCGACACCGAGCAATTGTCGCTGCATACCATCGATGCCCAGATTGCCGCCGGTCAGGCTGCTCTTGCCCAATCACAGGCCCAGAAGGTCGCTTTGGAAGCGACGGTGCGCGGTGCGCAGATCACCCAGACGCGCGCTGCCGAACTTCAGTCGAAGTCCGTCGGCACCACTGCCTCGCTGGATAGCGCCAATATCGCTCTCGATCAGGCCAAGGCCAATCTCGTCGGCGGCGATGCTGCCATCGCGTCGGCTCAGGCCAATATCAACCTGCTGCAGGCGCAGCGCCGCCAGGCTGAAAGCACGATCAAGGGCCTGGAGGCCGCGCGCGATAAGGCTGCCCGCGATCTTTCCTTCACCGTGCTGAAGGCGCCTTATGACGGCGTTGTCGGCAATCGTTCGGTTCAGGAAGGCGATCTTGTTTCGCCCGGCCAGAAGCTGATGGCGATCGTTCCGACCCGCCAGCTCTATATCGACGCCAATTTCAAGGAAACCCAGATCCAGCACCTGGTTCCCGGCTCCAAGGTCAACGTGCATGTCGACGCCTACAGCGATCATCCGATCGTCGGCACGGTAGCGTCGATCTCACCGGCCTCCGGTTCCGTCTTCTCGCTGTTGCCGCCTGAAAATGCCACGGGCAACTTCACCAAGGTCGTCCAGCGCGTGCCGGTTCGCATCGCCTTGCCGCAGGATGCGCTCGACAGCGGTCGTCTGCGTGCTGGTTTGAGTGTCGTCGTCGATGTCGATACCCGCACCGCGCCTGATCGAGCCGGATTGGCCAGCAACTAGGCCGGTTCAGCGATTTCAAGGAATCGCTTTTCCGCTCTATTCCTTTGTTTTCACGCAATTCCAGGAAAGCCGCTTCGCACTTTTCCTGGAATTGCTCCAAGTTCGGAGAGCGCCGATGGCCTCGACAGCAGCGACCGCAGGTTCGATAGCCGGTCCCGTCGTCCCAGCGGCGGACCACATGGACCCCCGTAAGCTCATCGCTTTCTTTGCGATGGTGCTCGGCATGTTCATGTCGATCCTGGACATTCAGGTGGTATCCGCATCCCTCAGCGAAATCCAGGCCGGTCTTAGCGCCGGCTCGGATGAAATTCCCTGGGTGCAAACGGCCTATCTGATCGCTGAAGTCATCATGATTCCGCTTTCGGGAACATTGGCTCGCATCATCTCGACACGATATCTTTTCGCAATCTCCGCAGCCGGCTTCACCATCGCCAGCGGTCTTTGCGCGACAGCGACCAACATCGATCAGATGATCGTCTATCGTGCGTTGCAGGGCTTTATCGGCGGTGGCATGATTCCGTCGGTTTTCGCGGCTGCCTTCACCATTTTCCCGCCGTCAAAGCGCAACGTGGTGTCGCCGATCATCGGCTTGATTGCAACGTTGGCTCCCACGATCGGCCCGACGGTCGGTGGTTATCTCAGCCACGCCTTCTCCTGGCACTGGCTGTTCCTCGTCAACATTGGGCCTGGCATCGTCGTCACCCTTGTCACCTGGAATTTCATCGACTTCGACAAGCCGGAGCTGTCGTTGATGAAGAAGTTCGACTGGTGGGGATTGTTTTCCATGGCGGTGTTTCTCGGCGCGCTGGAATATGTGCTGGAAGAAGGCAACACCAACGATTGGTTCAACGACAACTATATCGTGATTGCCGCGATTGCTTCGGGGATCGGCGCGCTCGTCTTCTTTTACCGGGCCTTCACCGTCGATTTCCCCGTGGTCGATTTGAAGGCCTTCGGCAACAAGAATTTCGCTTTTGGTTCGATGTTCTCCTTCGTCATGGGCATCGGGCTTTATGGTCTCACCTATATCTATCCCGTCTATCTCAGCCGTATTCGTGGATACGATTCGCTGATGATCGGCGAGACGATGTTCGTCTCCGGCCTCGCCATGTTCTTCACTGCGCCTCTCGCCGGTTTTCTTTCCGGCAAGATGGATCTTCGGATCATGATGATCATCGGCTTCTGCAGTTTCGCGACCGGCACGTGGATCATGACCGGCCTGACGACGGACTGGGATTTCTGGGAGCTCTTTATCCCGCAGATTCTTCGCGGTTTCGGGCTGATGTTGTGCATGGTGCCGATCAACAATATCGCGCTCGGAACCATGCCTCCCGCGCGCATGCGCGGCGCTTCCGGCCTGTTCAACCTGACCCGCAATCTCGGCGGTGCCGTTGGGCTCGCCATCATCAATACCGTGCTCAGCACCCGCCAGGACACCCATTATATGCATCTGCGCGATCATGTGCATTGGGGGAGCCCCGCAGCGATCGATCAAATCAACAATATGACGGCGAATTTTAACGCCAACGGACTGGACGGTCCGCAGGCAGCACTAAAGCAGTTGGTCAACATGGCCGAGCAGCAAGCGGTCATCATGTCGTTCGGCGACGTTTTCCTGATGCTGACGGTATTGTTCCTTGCGATGATCTTCGGCGTATTGATGCTCAGCAAGCCGAATGCACCGCCGAAAGGCGCAGGCGGCGGTGGTCACTAGCCGTTTCACTCCTATCTAGGTATAATTAAAGGCTTCTCGGATCGAGGAGCCTTTTCTTTTCGTGCCGTTTGACAGGAATTTTCGGGCGCCAAAAATTTTTGATTTACGTACATCAGATTTAGCAGTAAGGATTTCATCAGGAGGAGCTGATGAGACCCACCGTTTACGATATCGCCGCTGCCGCGGGCGTCAGCCTCGCAACTGTTGATAGGGTGCTGAACCGACGCCCAGGCGTTCGTCTCGTCACGCGCGAGAAGGTGGAAGCAGCCATCCGTGACATCGGCTATATCCGCGATGTGGCGGCAGCCAATCTCGCCAAGGGCCGCGTCTATCCGCTCGTCTTCATCCTGCCGACCGGCGACAATTCCTTCATGCATGGGCTCTATGCCGAGGTGCGCCAGGCGATGACGCGCTCGACCTTCGAGCGCACTGAAATCCGCATCGTAGAGGTGCCAGCCTTCGATCCGCCGGCGCTGGTTGCCGCACTCGACGCGCTGCAGGGACAGGAACTTGCCGGCGTGGCCTTGGTGGCGACGGATGCGCCGGAAGTGCGCGCCGCTGTCGACCGGCTGGTGACGGCAGGGATTCCCGTGGTCACGCTCGTTTCCGATCTCACCGGCTCTACCCGGCACCATTATGCCGGGATCGACAATATTGCCGCTGGTCGGACGGCTGCTCGGCTGCTCGGCCGTTTCCTCGGCGGGCGCAAGGGCGACATCACCGTTCTTGCCGGGTCCATGCTGGTGCGCGACCATCGTGAGCGCCTGGAAGGATTTTCATCCGTCATGGCGGAGGAATTTCCGCAGTTACGCTTGCTGCCGGTGCTCGAAGGCCGCGACGATCCGGAAATCGCCAATAGGCTGATCTCCGAAGCGCTTTCCGGCGGCAACAGCATCATCGGCATCTACAGTCTCGGCGCCGGCAATCGCGGTCTGCTCAGGGCACTGAAGCAGACCGGGCAGGGGCACGAGCTGACGGTCGTCGTGCACGAACTGACCGAACACACCCGCACGGCCTTGCTAGACGGCACTATCGATGCCGTTCTCAACCAGGATGCCGGCCATGAGGTGCGCAGCGCCATACGCGTCATGAAGGCGACGGCGGACGGCCAGGATGTCATCGCCGGCCAGGAGCGCATCCGCCTCGACATTTTCTTGAAGGACAATCTGCCCTGACCATCAAAACCAGCGGCAGAGCATAGGGAGTTACATTTGATGTATTTGGGTCTTGATCTCGGAACGTCCGGCGTCAAAGCGATGCTGATCGACGGCAACCAGAAGATCATCGGATCGGCCAATGGCGGGCTGGACGTGTCGCGCCCGCATCCGGGTTGGTCGGAGCAGGAGCCGGCGCACTGGATTCGTGCCACCGAGGAGGCGGTTGCCGGCTTGAAGGCGGCTCATCCGAAGGAATTGGCTGCGGTGCGCGGCATCGGCCTCTCCGGCCAGATGCACGGCGCGACGCTGCTCGATGCCGACGACAGGGTGCTGCGTCCCTGCATTCTCTGGAACGATACGCGCAGCTATCTCGAAGCTGCCGCTCTCGACGCCGATCCGCGCTTCCGCGCCTTGACCGGCAACATCGTATTCCCCGGTTTCACCGCACCGAAGCTTGCCTGGGTTGCCAAGCACGAGCCGGAGATTTTTGCTAGGGTACGTTGGGTGTTGCTGCCGAAGGATTATCTGCGCCTGTGGCTGACCGGCGAACATATGTCGGAAATGTCCGATTCCGCTGGCACCTCCTGGCTGGATACCGGCAAGCGCAAGTGGTCTTCCGAGCTGCTTGCCGCCACTAACCTCGATGAAAAGCAGATGCCGACGCTGGTGGAAGGCACGGAAGCCGCCGGTAAGCTGCGCGGCGAGCTGGCCTCGAAGTGGGGTATTGCCGGCGATGTCGTCGTGGCTGGTGGGGCAGGGGACAACGCGGCTTCGGCTTGCGGCATGGGTACGGTCAGTGATGGCGCCGCCTTTGTGTCACTCGGGACATCGGGCGTCCTCTTTGCCGCCAACGGCTCCTACCTGCCAAAGCCGGAAAGCGCCGTTCATGCCTTCTGCCACGCGCTGCCGCACACTTGGCACCAGATGGGCGTCATCCTCTCGGCAACCGACGCATTGAACTGGCATTCGAACGTCACCGGCAAATCCGCCGCCGAACTCACCGGCGAATTAGGGGATACGCTGAAGGCACCGTCCGGCGTCACTTTCCTTCCCTATCTTTCCGGCGAACG
The DNA here is from genome assembly GCF_029714285.1 of Rhizobium sp. CB3090. Taxonomy (NCBI): domain Bacteria; kingdom Pseudomonadati; phylum Pseudomonadota; class Alphaproteobacteria; order Hyphomicrobiales; family Rhizobiaceae; genus Rhizobium; species Rhizobium sp. CB3090. The sequence continues at coordinate 2,766,385 of NZ_CP121662.1, read as the reverse complement.
CACCCCGCATAATGATGCGACCATCCGCGGCGCGTTCATCGGTCTCGGCCATGAAAGCAGCCGCGCCGTGCTAACCCAGGCTGTGCTCGAAGGCGTCAGCTTCGCCATTCGTGACAATCTCGAAGCGCTGCGCTCGGCAGGGACCGATATCGCCCGCGTCACCGCCATCGGCGGCGGCTCACGCTCGCGTTACTGGCTGGCCTCGATCGCGACCGCGCTCGGCGTTCCCGTCGATTTGCCGGCCGACGGCGATTTCGGGGCCGCTTTCGGCGCTGCCCGTCTCGGCCTGATCGCAGCAACCGGCGCCGACCCGATCGAGGTCTGCACGCCGCCGAAGACCGCCGGCACGATCGAACCGGTCACCTCGCTGACCGGCGCTTACGAGGATGCCTACAAGCGTTATCGCGCCCTTTATCCGGCGATCAAGCCGCTGAGCACAGTTTGAGGGAAGCCCCCTCACCCTGCCCTCTCCCCGAGGGGAGAGGGGAGAACGGAGGATGCCGCTCTACCTTCGCCCCAAGGGGGCGAAGGTGCCCCAAAGGGGCGGATGAGGGGGCGTTACCGGCACAAACAACAATACCGAATACCAAACCCAAGGAGATGAGATATGGGCACCGGATTTTTTGGTGACATCAAGAAAGTGAAGTACGAAGGCCCCGACAGCACCAACCCGCTGGCCTTCCGCCACTACAACAAGGATGAAGTTGTTCTCGGCAAGCGCATGGAAGACCATCTGCGTTTTGCCGTTGCCTATTGGCACACCTTCACTTGGCCCGGCGGCGACCCCTTCGGCGGCCAGACTTTCCTACGCCCCTGGTTCCAGGACACGATGGAAGCGGCCAAGCTGAAGGCCGATGTCGCCTTCGAATTCTTCAACCTGCTGGGTGCGCCTTATTACTGCTTCCACGACGCCGATGTGCGTCCGGAAGGCAAGAATTTTGCCGAGAATACCAGGAACCTCAACGAGATCGTCGACTATTTCGCTGAGAAGCAGGCTGAAACGGGCGTCAAGCTGCTCTGGGGTACGGCGAACCTCTTCTCCAACCGCCGCTTCATGTCGGGCGCTGCGACCAATCCGGATCCGGATGTCTTCGCTTTCTCGGCCGCGACCGTGAAGACCTGCATGGACGCAACCCACAAGCTCGGCGGCGAAAACTACGTTCTCTGGGGCGGCCGCGAAGGCTATGAGACCCTGCTCAACACCGATTTGAAGCGTGAGCTGGACCAGTTGGGCCGCTTCCTCAACCTGGTGGTCGAGTACAAGCACAAGATCGGCTTCAAGGGCACGATCCTCATCGAGCCGAAGCCGCAAGAGCCGACCAAGCATCAGTATGATTACGATGTCGCGACCGTCTACGGTTTCCTGAAGAAGAACGGCCTGGAAAACGAAGTGAAGGTCAACATCGAGCAGGGTCACGCGATCCTTGCCGGCCATTCCTTCGAGCATGAACTGGCGCTTGCCAATGCCCTCGGCATCTTCGGCTCGATCGACATGAACCGCAACGACTATCAGTCCGGCTGGGATACCGACCAGTTCCCGAACAATGTCCCGGAAATGTCGCTCGCTTATTACCACGTTCTCGCAGGCGGCGGCTTCAAGACCGGCGGCACCAACTTCGACGCCAAGCTGCGCCGTCAGTCGCTCGATCCGGAAGACCTGCTGATCGGCCATATCGGCGGCATGGACTGCTGCGCCCGTGGCCTCAAGGCCGCTGCCAAGATGATCGAGGACAAGGCGCTCTCCAAGCCGCTCGCCGACCGCTACGCCGGCTGGGATTCCGCTGAGGGACAGAAGCTGCTGCGCGGCGAATATTCCCTCGACCAAATCGCGCAGTGGGTCGAGAGCAAGGATATCAACCCGCAACCGAAGTCCGGCAAGCAGGAACTCCTGGAAAACATCGTCAATCGTTACGTTTGATCGTCAAGATGCGGGAGGCGGTGATCCATCGCCTCCCGAGCTACCGCCTGAATGTGCAGCTATCGCCGGAGCCGTGCCGGAGCCGCGACTGAGTTTCGCACCACCAGATCGGGCCGCAGCAGGATCTCCGTCTCGGCCGGCCGGCCATCCGACAGGAGTTCGAGCAGGAGTGCCATCGCATGCTTGCCGATGGCGGTGCGCGGCTGCCGGATTGTCGTCAGCGATGGCGTCATGAAGACGGCCTGCGGCACATCGTCGAAGCCGGTCACCGAGAAATCGTTCGGAATGTCGTAGCCGCGCGCTTTCAGCCCGATCATCACGCCGATGGCCGTCTGATCGTTGACGCACATGAAGGCTGTCGGCAGCGTATCGCGCATGAAAAGCTGCTCGACGGCCAGCCTTCCGCTCTCGATGGTGCCGTCGCCCTCGAACACGATGCGGAGGTCAGTACCGATGCCGGCGGCGTCGAGACCAGCGTCATAGCCCATGCGCCGCCGGCTATAGGCGAGGCGGGTGCGCGAATCGCCGATGAAGGCAATCTTGCGATGACCCTCGGCGACCAGGAGGTCGACAGCCTTGCGTGCTCCGGCGATATCGTCCACGCCGACATAGGGAATGCCCCCGTTGAAGACCGGCTCGAAGACGCCGACGCTCGGCGGCAGCCGTGCCGTCATCGTCTGATGTCCGAAGGGCAGGATGCCGGTGAACAGGATCAAGCCTGCTGCCTGGTTGGAATTCAGGAACTTCAGATATTCCAGCCCGCGTTGCGCATCGTTCTGCGTATGGCCGATCAGGATGCCATAGCCGTGCGAGCGTGCCTCATTTTCCAACCCGATGAGAATGTTGGAGAAATTGGGATCGCCGATATCGGGTGCGACGACGAGAATCATATTCGATCGGCCGAGCCGCAGGCTACGGGCCATGGCATTGGTGGTATAACCAGTTATCGCAATCGCCTGATTGACCTTCAGCCGCGTCGAGTTCGCGACCTTCTCAGGCATATGGATTGCCCGCGAGACCGTTGCGATCGAAACATTGGCAATGCGGGCGACGTCTTCGATGGTTGCGGGCGTGGAATTAGACACTGCGCTCTGCCTTGGGTCTCGTCTCGGACCGGACACTACACAGACTTCCGCGGAGATCAAAGGCGACCGCGACAAATTGTGCAACATGCCACCATGTAAACCTTTACACCGAATATGTAAAGGTTTACACAGCAAGGAGTGGTGTGGGGCCACAGGGAGGAAAGTGATGAGTTCGGAGGCCGTCGACGGCGCTGTAGTGCTGTCCGCGAGACGTATTTCCAAGTCCTTCAGCGGCGTGCAGGTGCTGTTCAGCGTCAATTTCGATCTTCGGGCCGGCGAGATCCATGCGCTCATGGGCGAAAACGGTGCCGGCAAGTCGACGCTCGTCAAGATTCTCTCCGGTTTCGAGCAGCCAAGCTCCGGCGAGATCCTGCTTGATGGCCAGGCGGTGAAGCTGCCGCCGAACGGCGCTGCTGAGGCGCTCGGCATTGTCATCATCCACCAGGAATTCAATCTCGCCGAAGATCTGACCGTTACCGAGAGCCTGTTTCTCGGCCGTGAAGTTACGCGTTTCGGGGTGCTCGATCGCAAATACATGCGTGCGGAGACACGGCGCGTCCTCGATCTCCTCGGTTCGCATGTCGACGAGAACGCCCTGATCGGCACGCTTTCCATCGCCGACAAGCAGATGGTGGAGATCGCCAAGGCGATCAGCCGGGACGCAAGAATCGTCTTCATGGACGAGCCGACCGCCGTTCTGTCGCGAGAAGAAACCAACTTCCTGTTCAAACAGGTGCGAAAGCTGCGCGATCAGGGAACAAGCTTCGTCTTCGTGTCCCACAAGCTCGACGAGGTCATGGAACTGACGGACCGGGTTACGGTCCTGCGCGACGGCCAATGGGTGAAGACATCACAGACCTCGCTGCTCGACGGCGAATCGATTGCCCAGTTGATGGTCGGGCGGGAGCTTTCGAGCCTCTATCCCGCCAAGAACGAGCCCGATGTCGATGAAAAGGTCGTGCTCAGCGTCAACGCTGTTTCAACAGGCTATGTCCACGACGCCAGCTTCGAACTGCGCAAGGGCGAAATATTGGGCTTTTCCGGTATGATCGGCTCGGGCCGCACCGAACTGATGGAGGCGATCGTCGGCCTGCGCTCGCGCGCCGGCGGCGAAGTCGTCGCCAACGGCCAGTCCGTGCCGCCGCATGACGTGCATGCGGCCATCGACGCCGGCCTTGCCTATATGACCAAGGATCGCAAGTCCAAGGGTCTGCTTCTGAATTCGGGCATGGCCGTCAACCTGACCCTCCAGTCCCTGGATCGGCACGGCAAGTTCGGCTATCTCAGCGCCTCCAGCGAAGCCGGCGCATTGGCGCGGGCGCGTCGTCGTTTCGATATCCGCGTGCGTGACGGCAATATCATCGTCGGCCGCATGTCCGGCGGCAATCAGCAGAAATTGCTGCTGGCGAAGGTCATGGAAACCGAACCGCGGATCATCATCATCGACGAGCCGACCCGCGGCATCGATGTCGGCACGAAACAGCAGATCTACCATTTCATTTCGGCGCTGGCCCGAGACGGCCATTCGATCATCGTGGTCTCATCGGAGATGCCCGAGGTCATCGGGCTGTGCACGCGGATCGCCGTGATGCGCGAAGGCCGGATCGTCGGCGTGCTCGAAGGAGAGGAGATCTCCGAGCAGGAAATCATGCGTTATGCGGCGGGCCTGAAGAAAAAGACGGCGGCCTGAACAGGCGGCAAGAAAGCAAGGCGAATTCCCAGCCATGATGGGAACGGGAGGTTGGTTTTGGATATGAGCGTGGGCGAAGACAGCAGCGGGAAGGCAGGCCGGCGAGCCCGGTCCTGGCGGGATGTCGATCTCAGGGCCGTTGCGCCGTTTGCGGCATTGGTTCTGCTTCTGATCGTGGGTGCACTGGTCAACCCGAACTTCATCGGCATTATCAATCTCACCAATGTCGCGACGAGATGCGCCTATATCGCGATCATCGCTGTTGGGGCCACCTTCGTCATCTCGGCGGGCGATCTTGATTTGTCGGTTGGCGCCATGGTTGCCTTCGTCGCAAGCCTGATGATCCTCCTGTTGAATTCAGGCGTCATAGCCGATCCGGCGCTGATGCTGGCGGCGGCCGTGTTGTTCGCGATCGTTGCCGGTCTCCTGTGCGGCCTCGCCAATGGCCTGATCACGACCATGGGCAGGATCGAGCCGTTCATCGCGACCCTGGGCACGATGGGCGTCTACCGCGGCCTGACGACCTGGTTGTCGCAGGGCGGCGCGATCACCTTGCGCGCGGCGGATATACAAACGCTCTACAAGCCGGCCTATTATGGCTCCGTGCTCGGCGTGCCGGTGCCGATTGCGGTCATCCTTCTCGTGACCTGCGTCGCCGCCTTCATTCTTTACCGCACCCGCTACGGCCGGCATGTCATCGCCGTCGGCTCCAATCGCGATGTCGCGCGTTATTCCGGGGTCGCGGTCAATCGCGTGCGTACCATCGCCTTCGTCATTCAGGGCCTTTGTGTATCGATCGCCGTGCTTCTCTATGTGCCGCGGCTTGGTTCGACATCGGCGACGACGGGGAACCTGTGGGAATTGCAGGCGATCACGGCCGTCGTCGTTGGCGGTACGGCGCTGAAGGGCGGGGCGGGCCGGGTATGGGGGACCATTTGCGGCGCCTTCATCCTCGAGCTGGTCGGCAACATCATGCTGCTTTCCAATTTCATCAGCGAGTATCTGCTCAGTGCCATCCAGGGCGCGATCATCATCATCGCCATGCTGGTTCAGCGCTCGCTTGCTCGCAAATAGCGAATAACCGGGTCTAAGGGGCGCCCGGTCCTTATGACAATGCCCTGTTTCTATCTGGGAGGATGAAATATGCGTAAAAGACTCATTGGTCTGGCTGTCGTGCTGGCGGCTCTCGCCGGGACGGTCCATGCCGAGGACAAAAAGGTCACCATCGGCGTTTCCATTCCGGCGGCGGACCATGGCTGGACCTCGGGCGTCGTCTTCCATGCCGAACGCGTCGCCAAACTTTTGATGGCGGAACATCCGGGGCTGAATGTCATCGTCAAGACCTCGCCCGACGCGGCAAGCCAGGCAAATGCGGTGCAGGATCTTGAGACCCAGGGCATCGACGCTCTCGTGATCTTGCCGTCGGATCCCGATCCGCTGGTCAATGCGATCAAGGAAGTCAAGGACAAGGGCAAGTTCGTCGCTCTCGTCGACCGCGCGCCGAGCAACAACGACAATTCCGTCCGCGATCTCTATGTCGCCGGCAACAATCCTGCTCTTGGCCAGACGGCGGGCGAATATATCAAGGCCCATACACCGAATGCTCAGGTCGTCGTCATCCGCGGTCTGCCGATCCCGATCGACCAGCAGCGTCAGGATGGTTTCGACAAGGGAATCGCCGGCTCCAACGTCAAGGTTCTCGACCGGCAATACGGCAACTGGAACCGTGACGATGCTTTCAAGGTCATGCAGGATTATCTGACGAAGTTCCCGAAGATCGACGTCGTGTGGTGCCAGGATGACGACATGGCCGTCGGCGTGCTGCAGGCGATCGATCAGGCCAAGCGCACCGACATCCAGTATGTCATCGCAGGCGCCGGCTCCAAGGACATGGTCAAGAAGGTCATGGACGGCGACAAGCTGATCCCGGTCGATGTGCTCTATCCGCCGGCGATGGTCGGAACGGCCATGGAACTGACGGCTTCCAACTTTTATGATCAGGTTCCGGTTCGCGGCAATTATATCCTGGATGCGACCTTGGTCACCAAGGACAATGCCAAGGATTTCTACTTCCCCGATTCGCCGTTCTGAGCGGCTGATCCAGGCAGACGTGCCCGCCGGTTCAGTTCCGGCGGGCGTTTTTTATGCAGCCGCCGTTTCGTTTCGTAGTGGGCGGCGATTTTTGCGGCACGTACCTCTTGCCGTCGTCGGCGGGCCGTGATTAGGTCATGAGGCATTCGACTTTCAGCCCGACGAGCCTATAGTTTTTTGAGGCTATGGCATCTGAGCCGCCTCGGATCTGGGTCGGGAAGGTATCGGAAACGTTTACAGAACGCGATTAGGGAGGAATTACTGATGAAGACGATCAAGGGTCCAGGCCTGTTTCTTGGCCAGTTCGCCGGCGACGCGGCACCGTTCAACTCGTGGGATTCGATCACGAAATGGGCTGCCGAAGCCGGCTATATCGGCGTGCAGGTTCCGACCTGGGCAAGCCAGCTCATCGACCTGAAGAAAGCCGCCTCCTCGAAAGATTATTGTGACGAATTCGCTGGTGTCGCCCGCGCCAATGGCGTCGAAGTCACCGAGCTTTCGACGCATCTGCAGGGCCAACTCGTCGCCGTACACCCTGCCTATGACGAAGCCTTTGACGGCTTTGCGGCGCCAGAGGTGCGCGGCAACCCTAAGGCGCGCCAGGAATGGGCCGTCGAACAGGTGAAGATGGCGCTGACGGCATCCAAGCATCTCGGCATCAAGGCGCATGCGACCTTCTCCGGCGCTCTCGCCTGGCCGTTCATCTATCCCTGGCCGCAGCGTCCCGCTGGTCTCGTCGAAACCGCCTTCGAGGAACTTGCCCGCCGCTGGACGCCGATCCTCAACCATGCCGACGAAAACGGCGTCGACGTCTGCTACGAGATCCATCCGGGCGAAGACCTGCATGACGGCGTCACTTTCGAGATGTTCCTGGAGCGCGTGAAGAACCATCCGCGCGCCAACATGCTCTACGATCCCTCGCACTACGTCCTGCAGTGCCTCGACTATCTCGAGAATATCGACATCTACAAGGACCGCATCAAGATGTTCCACGTCAAGGATGCGGAGTTCAACCCGACCGGGCGCCAGGGCGTCTATGGCGGCTATCAGGGCTGGGTCGAGCGCGCCGGTCGCTTCCGTTCGCTCGGCGACGGCCAGGTCGATTTCGGTGCCGTCTTCTCGAAGATGACCGCCAATAATTTCGACGGTTGGGCCGTGGTCGAATGGGAATGTGCGCTGAAGCATCCCGAGGACGGTGCTCGTGAAGGCGCCGAGTTCGTCAAGGCGCACATTATCCGCGTGACGGAGAAGGCCTTCGACGATTTTGCGGGCAGCGGTACGGATCAGGCGGCCAACCGGCGTATGTTGGGGCTGTCGTAATCTCCTCTTCTCCCCAGCGGGGAGAAGATGTCCGAAGGACAGATGAGGGGAACGAGGAGCGTCGCGACGAGTGCCTTGAGCGGCAAGCGAAAGGCTATGTTCGCTGAAATCCCCCTCATCCGACCCTTCGGGCCACCTTCTCCCCGCTGGGGAGAAGGAAGTTCAAATTAGTTTCTCAGGAGGACTATATGGCAATCGAAGGATCATCGGAGCAGACGCGGGAGCCGCGCATTCGGCTTGGCATGGTGGGGGGCGGCGCGGGTGCCTTTATCGGGGCGGTGCACCGGATCGCCGCGCGCATTGACGACCAGTTCGACCTCGTTGCCGGCGCACTGTCGGCCTCGCCGGATAAGGCTGTTGCCTCGGGGCGCGATCTCGGTCTCGATCCCTCGCGCACTTACTCCAGCTATCGCGACATGGCGATCCGCGAAGCGAAGCTGAAGAACGGCATCGAAGCTGTTTCGATCGTGACGCCGAACCATGTTCATTATGACGCCGCCAAGGAATTCCTGAAGCGCGGCATCCATGTTATCTGCGACAAGCCGCTGACCTCCAATCTTGCCGACGCAAAGAAGCTAAAGAAGGTGGCCGACGAAAGCGGCGCGCTGTTCATCCTGACGCACAATTACACCGGCTATCCGATGGTCCGCCAGGCGCGTGAGATGATTGCCAATGGCGAGCTCGGCGATATCCGTATCGTGCATGCGGAATATCCGCAGGATTGGCTGACGGAAAATATCGAGCAATCGGGCCAGAAGCAGGCGGCCTGGCGCACCGATCCGGCCCAATCCGGCGCCGGCGGTTCCACCGGCGATATCGGCACGCATGCCTATAATCTCGCGTCCTTCGTCTCCGGCCTGGAACTCGACAGCCTTGCCGCCGATCTCGACAGCTTCGTCGAAGGCCGCCGCCTTGACGACAATGGCCATCTGCTGCTGCGCTTCAAGGCAAAGGGCAAGGAAAAGCCGGCTAAGGGCATGCTGTGGTGCAGCCAGGTGGCGCCGGGTCATGAGAACGGGCTTAAAGTCCGCGTCTACGGCACCAAGGGCGGCATCGAGTGGACACAGGCCGATCCCAATTATCTGTGGTACACGCCGTTCGGCGAGCCGAAGCGCCTGATCACCCGCAACGGTGCGGGTTCCGGTGCAGCCGCGGCGCGTGTCTCGCGCATCCCATCGGGTCATCCGGAAGGCTATCTCGAAGCCTTCGCCACGATCTACACCGAGGCTGCCCGGGCCATCAATGCCCGCAAGAAGGGCGTGGCAGTCGATCCGGCCGTGGTCTACCCGACCGTCGATGACGGCGTGAAGGGGGTCGCTTTCGTCGAGGCCTGCGTTGCCTCTTCGAAGCGCAATGGTGCCTGGGTCAAGCTTTGATTCTGAGCATGGGGCGGTGGGTTGTCTGCCGCCCCATACGTTTCGACTTCTGACTGCAACGTTGCAGTTTTGTCATTTCAGGGCTGTACAAGGACGTTTTCGCTGGTTTAAACCGCGCGCGGGCCCAATATCGTGAGCGCGGTCGATCGCATCTTGCCGTCCCGCCGTTTGAAAGAAACGAGATTAGTCATGATTGATCCAAAGAGCTTCGCCGCCCGTTTCCCGGGCGATTTCACGTTTGGCGTCGCCACTGCCGCCTTTCAGATCGAAGGTTCCACCAAGGCGGATGGCCGCAAGCCGTCGATCTGGGATGCCTTCGCCAACATGCCGGGCCGCGTCTATCATCGCCATAACGGCGATGTCGCCTGCGATCATTATAACCGGCTGGAACAGGATCTCGATCTGATCAAGGAGATGAGCGTCGAGGCCTATCGCTTTTCGATCGCCTGGCCGCGCATCATTCCCGATGGCACCGGTCCGGTGAACGAGGCCGGTCTCGATTTCTACGATCGTCTCGTCGATGGCTGCAAGGCACGCGGCATCAAGACCTTCGCGACGCTCTATCACTGGGATCTGCCGCTGACGCTAGCGGGTGACGGCGGCTGGACAGCGCGTTCGACGGCCTATGCCTATCAGCGTTATGCGAAGACCGTGGTAGCGCGCCTCGGTGACCGACTGGATTCGGTCGCCACCTTCAATGAGCCCTGGTGCATTGTTTGGCTCAGCCACCTCTACGGCGTCCATGCGCCGGGCGAACGCAACATGCAGGCTGCACTTCATGCCATGCACTATATGAACCTCGCCCATGGCCTTGGTGTCGAGGCGATCCGCGCGGAAGCGCCGAAGGTGCCCGTCGGCATCGTGCTCAATGCCGCATCAATCCTGCCGGGTTCCGATAGCGCCGAAGATCAAGCCGCTGTCGAGCGTGCGCATCAGTTCCACAACGGCGCCTTCTTCGATCCGATCTTCAAAGGCGAATATCCGAAGGAATTCGTCGAGGCGCTGGGCGATCGCATGCCTGTTGTCGAGGATGGCGATCTGAAGATCATCAATCAGAAGCTCGATTGGTGGGGTCTGAACTACTACACGCCGATGCGCGTCTTCGATGATGCGTCCAAGAGTGGTGATTTCCCCTGGACGAAGGAAGCGCCGCCGGTAAGCGATGTGAAGACCGATATCGGCTGGGAAATCTATGCGCCGGGCCTGAAGCATGTCGTGCAGGACCTCTACAAGCGCTACGAACTGCCGGAATGCTACATCACCGAAAACGGCGCCTGCTACAACATGGAGGTCGTCAACGGCGAAGTCGATGACCAGCCGCGCCTCGACTACTACGTCGACCATCTCGGCGTCGTCGCCGACCTGATCAAGGACGGCTATCCCATGCGCGGCTATTTCGCCTGGAGCCTGATGGATAATTTCGAATGGGCGGAAGGCTATCGTATGCGCTTCGGGCTTGTGCATGTCGATTACGAGACGCAGGTGCGCACGGTGAAGAAGAGCGGCAAGTGGTACCGCGAACTCGCCGGGCAATTCCCAAAGGGGAATCACAAGGCGGTTTGATTGGTGAGGCCTTTTTTAAGAGGAGAAAGCCAAGGTCGCTCGAATCGCCGGCACCTGATAAGTCTTGCGTATGATCCAGCGCCCACTCTCCCTCTATGCACTCTGCGGCAGCCAAAGGCAGGCTTCGACCAGCCTTCGGCTGCTGGAAGCCCTGCGGCTGATATCGCCTGACGGAGTTTCTATCGAAATTTGCGATTTGATCGGCAGTCTGCCGATCTTCAATCCGGATCATGAGGGCGACAGAACGCCGCAGACCGTCGAAACCTTTGCGGCGAAGATCCGCGATGCGGACGGGCTGATCGTCTCCTGCCCGGAATATGCCCATGGCATTCCCGGCGGGTTCAAGAACGCGCTGGATTGGCTGGTGTCGCGCGACGAGGTGCCCTTCAAGCCGCTGATGTTTGCGCATGCTTCGCATCGCGGCGATCTTGTTCTGCAACAGTTGGCCGAAGTCCTGAAGACAATGTCGCTCCGCATCGTGCCGGAGGCTTTTCTGCGCGTGCCGCTTGCCGGCAAGAGCGAGGAAGCGCAGGCGGCGGTCCTGGCCGAGGCACAACGGGACGGCGCGTTGGAAGCGAGCCTCGATCATTTTGTACAGGCGATCCGCGCGTCTGTGTGAATGCCTGTTGCACCCACAAATATACAACCCTTTACTGCAATAATCATAGGTTCGCTTTAACCGTTTCTTGAAGACCTGACGGCAGACTTCCCAAGTCAAGGAGAAGTGCGTTGGGAGCAGTTTTCGGATCATTCCGGCGGAATACGCAATTCGGTCGTCACTCTATCGTGACGGCCGTTTTGTTTTCGTTCGCCTTGGTCGTCACTGTGGTTACCTTGATGGTGCTGACAGCGATCGGTCGGGTCGCAGACTATTCCAACAAATTGGACGATGAGCGCTCCTGGGAAACAACCGCCGGTGCGCTGAAGACTTTCGAAGGCCTGCTCGACGCCACGCTGCACGACTATGCCGCGCGCAATACCGCCGCCGAGAATGTCTATGATGAAAACGATCAGGACTGGATCGTCGGCAACTACGGCGAGATGTCCTCCGATGGCGCCCTGTTCGACATGGCGCTGGTCGTCGACGATAACAACAAGCCGATCATCGCCTATCAGGACGGCAAGCCGATGACCGAAGGGATCGAGGATGTTTTCGGTCCCTCGCTCTGGGCCTTGGTGGATCAGGTGCGCAATACGCGCGTGACCAGCGTGCCGGAGGCGAGTGGTTATGTGATGACCAATAAGGGGATCGCCGCGGTCGGCGTGGGGACGATCCGCGAAAAATCCGGCCGTATTCCGGTGCCGGAAGGAAAGCGTCGCTATTTGATCTTCGTCCGGCACCTCGATGAGGCCAAGATCAAGATGCTTTCCAATACCTATGTCATCAGCGGCCTCAGACTGGTGCCGCCGGACACGGTTGCGCGCTATGCCGTTTCGATCGTCGATCCGCTCGGCAAGCCGCTCGGACGACTGGTCTGGACGTCGCGCGGCCCTGGTGATGTAAGCTATCAACAGGCCCGTCCGCTGGTGGTCGGAGCGCTCGGCCTGGTCGGCATGTTCTTTCTGGTGCTGCTGATCTTGGGATCGCTGGCGGGACGCCGGCTGAGGGCGGAAGAGGTGCTGGCGCGGCAGGGCTCGCTCAGAGACCGACTCAGCGGCCTTCTTAATCGCGAGGGCCTTCGTCTCGATGTTGATCGGCTGGTCGAGAGTGCCCGCGCCGATGGCAGCAATGTCCTGTTGCTCTATCTCGACCTCGACGGTTTTAAGGAAATCAACGACTCCTATGGCCACGGCACCGGCGACCAGTTGATCCGCGCTGTCGCAGCCGGGCTGAATGTGCTTATTCCGCCGAAGGCAATTCTTGCGCGGCTAGGCGGAGATGAATTTGCCGTTGCCTTTCCGACCAAAGAACTGAACGATGCACCGGCGCTCCGACTTGCCGAACAGGTGCTGGATTTCTTTGCCGAGCCGCTGGAGATCGGCCGCCGCGTAGTGGTCGTCGGCGCCAGTATCGGCATTGCCAGCTCGCCGGAGGGCCGCATCGGCCGCGAGGAGCTGGTGCGCCGCGCCGATCTCGCCATGTACAAGGCCAAGGAAGCCGGACGCGCGCGCATGGCCTGCTATGAGACGGCGATGGATGCCGATCGCGAGGAGCGCAACGCGCTGGAACTCGATCTGCGCAATGCGATCGAAAACGAAGAGCTGACGCTCGCCTATCAGCCGCTGGTCGATGCCACGAGCCATGAGATCACCGGCGTCGAGGCGTTGGTGCGTTGGAACAGGCCCGGTCACGGGCCGATTTCGCCTGAAACCTTCATTCCTGTTGCTGAAACCAGCGGTTTGATCGAGGCACTCGGGCTGTTCGTCTTGCGCAAGGCTTGCCAGACGGCGTGGCAATGGCCGGACCTGCGGATTGCCGTCAACGTCTCGCCTGGGCAATTCCGCAATCCCGCTTTTGCCGATTATGTCCGGCATGTCCTCAACCATACCGAGATCGAAGCCGGACGCGTCACGCTGGAAATCACCGAAGGCTACATTATCCAGAATCCCGAACGTACCCGCCAGTCGATCGAGCGGCTGAAGCAGCTCGGCGTCAAAGTGGCGTTGGACGATTTCGGCTCGGGCTTCTCCTCGATCGGCTATCTCCGCCAATTCGGCTTCGACCGCATCAAGATCGACCGGTCGCTGACCATGGATGTGCTGGAGGATAGCCGCGCCCGCGAGATGTTGCAGGCGACCGTGGCGTTGGCGCGTTCACTCGACATTCCCGTAACCGCGGAAGGCATCGAGACGGAAGAGCAGGGGATCGCCCTACAGCTTTTCGGCTGCGACGAGCTGCAGGGCTATTTCTTCGCCAAACCGCTCCCGGAAGCCGAGATCAGCAAACGGCTGAAGGCGCAGATGGCCCGCGTGCTCGATGTCGAGCGTGAGGCTGCCGCATAGCGCGGTTCACTACGTTGAACCGCTCTATGCCATTGTTCTTACGCAATTCCGGACGGAAAACCGCTTCCCACTTTTCCTGAAATTGCTCTAAATTCTTTAGCCGCCAATGTGCTCCAGGCCACGCTTTCTGGCGAGCATCACCTGGCGCTGGCGCTCGCGGAAGCGCTTGCGGTCTTCCTCAGTGCGGTCGTGATAGCAATGGCTGCAGGAGACGCCGGCTTCATAGAAGGGCGAGGTGACCTCTTCTGCGGTGATCGGATTGCGGCAGGCATGGCAGAGCTTGTGATTGCCTTCCTTCAGACCATGTTCGACGGAGACGCGCTCATCGAAGACGAAGCAGGCGCCTTCCCACAGGCTTTCCTCGGCAGGCACTTCCTCGAGATATTTCAGGATACCGCCCTTGAGGTGGTAAACCTCGTCGAAACCCTGCTCCTTCATGAAGGCGGTCGCCTTCTCGCAGCGGATGCCGCCGGTGCAATACATGGCAATCTTCAGCTTGTTGTGCAGTCCCTCGTTCTGGCGCACCCATTCGGGAAATTCGCGAAACGTTTTGGTCTTCGGATCGACCGCGCCCTTAAAGACGCCGATGGCGGTCTCATAGTCGTTGCGCGTGTCGATGAGAATGGTGTCGGGGTCGGAGATCAGCGCATTCCAGTCCTTCGGCGCGACATAGGTGCCGACGATCCTGTTGGGGTCGATGTTCTCGACGCCCATGGTGACGATCTCTTTCTTCAGCTTCACCTTCATGCGGACGAAGGGCATTTTCGACGCGCGGCTTTCCTTGTGCTCCAGTCCGGAAAACTCCGGCTGAGCGCGCAGGAAGGAGAGGATTGCCCCGATGCCCGCATCCGTCCCGGCGATAGTGCCGTTGATGCCTTCATGAGCAAGCAGCAGCGTGCCCTTGACGCCGTTTGTTTCACAGAGCGCAAGCAGCGGCTCCCGCAGGGCTTCGAAGTGCGGGAAGGAAACGAAATGATAGAGGGCGGCAACGAGGAACGCGCCGCCTGCCTCATGGCGTGGAGTGGAAAGGATGTCGGTCATGCCGCGGAAATACAATTTTGCGCGCCGGCAAGCAATCGGGATTCGTATTTTGACGCTGCGCCATCGGGTCACTCCCGCGAGCCGGGAGTTCCCTATTCTTTGCTTCCCTATAAGAATGCGCACAAAAGCGACGCGGCGGTGAGGTTGAGGTGTCGAAGAACATGCTGACAGTAAGATCATATGTCTCGGCGGACGCCGATCTGACCATAGACATATTTCTGAGAGCAATCCGGGAGGTGGCCTCGAAGGACTACAATCAGGCTCAAGTCGATGCTTGGGCCAAGGTGGAAGACAGGGAAGTCTGGGCGAAACGACGGTCAAGCAGGCCGGCCTGGATCGTTCAGCATGGGAGTGTGCCAATCGGGTTCGCGGATCTGGTGCCGGATGGGCTCCTGGATATGATGTTTGTTCATCCCGATTATCAAGGTCTTGGCGCAGCCAGTTTGCTGCTGGCAACGGTCGAGATGGAGGCAAAGAGGCAAGGGCTCCGGCGCATTTTTACGGAGGCGAGCCTTACCGCCAGACCGTTCTTCGAACGAAGAGGCTTCAGCGTTCTGACATCGCAGATAGTCGAAAAGCGCGGACAGACGCTCGAAAATTTCCGAATGGAAAAATCTCTCTGAGAATTACCTGCAATAGGTTGAAAGCTGCGACAATCGCTTTCTTCCGGCCCTGCGCGTGCCGGAGCGGTTCCCTCAATCCCCTGCTTCCAGCCAAAGCCGTTTGATGGTGCGCGCTTCCTGCTTCGGCTCGTCCGCAAAAATCCAGCGGGCTTTGGCCAGCGCTTCCTGCCGAGCTGTTTGTTGGCGGGAGATGATCGCCTCGAGCAGGCGGGCGCGGTCGTCGCTGCCGTTGAAGAGATGCGGCTCGCGATCGGTGACCTCGGATAAAATCGACAGATCGAGATAGCGGCCGAGTATGTCGACCAGCTCCTTGGCTTCGAGCTGTTTTGCGTGCATGGCGGCCGGCCAGATGTCTCGCAGCAGTGCATGATGCATCCAGCAATCCTGGCTGCGTTTGCGCAGCTCGTGAAACTGGTCGATATGGCCTTCTGCATGGCATTCGGAGAGCGCCTTCGTCGCCTTGCGCCCAACTTTGCGCCAGCTCTTTTGAAAGATACGCGCGGTTGCGCGCCGGCCACTGCCGAAGGAAGTGGCATTCAGCGCGTCCAATGCTTCGCGGCAGGTGGCCACCGCTTTTTCCGCCTTCTCCTCGAGATCGGTTTCCTCCGCCGATAACCGGTCGCGCCGGGCCGTGAGCACGTCGACTACTCGAGCAAGCGCCTGGGCCTCGTCCTCGGATGTCGCCGTTTCGTGCAGATAGCGGCCGGCCTCGATTAAGGCGGTGGCGTCGCGGACGCCGGAGAGGGTTCGCGCCATCTCCCGCAGCCTGTCGTTTTCCTGTTTCTGGAACTCCGGCGCCCGCTGGGCGACCAGTCGATAGAGCGCGCGTATGCGTTTGATATGCTTGCGTGCCGTATGCACCGCCTCGTGCAATCCCTCCGGCCGATCAGTCAGCGCGGCAACCACTTTGCCGAGCTGCTGCGCGGCGGCGGCCTGCACCTCGTCATCGAGGGCCCTATCAGGCCGAATGCGATAACTCATCGTATTCCTGTTCGAATTGCGTCGCGAGCGCCTGGTTGGAGTAGCGGTATTCGCCAGTCACCTCGCGGCCGACCCAGTCCGGCAATTCCGGATCGTCGCTTTCGTCTTCCATCTCGACCTCGGCGATCACCAGACCGCGATGCGCGCCGCGAAAAACGTCGACTTCCCAGACGAAGCCCTTGAAGGGCACTTTGTAGCGGGTCTTCTCGATGACAAGGCCGATGGCGTTGCCGAGCAGCTCTTCGGCATCGGCGACCGGGATTTCATATTCGAATTCATCCCGCGTCATCGCCCTGCCGATCTTCATCGTCAGGGTCGCGACCGTGTCATTCGTCAAGCGAACGCGAACGGAACGGTCGTCCATGGAGGCGACATAGGCCTGCCGTAACGTGAGTTTCTCGGAAACGAGGTCGCGCCAATGATCCCCCCGGACCAAAAACTTTCGCTCGATCTCTTTTGCCATGTGCTCGACATGCTCCGCCAGCATCATATGTAAATAGACTAACGGAAGTTTTTGGCATTTCCTACCCGTCATGTTCAAACTTAGCTTTTGTCTCGACAAGGACCTTCGGGAAGGCTATTCGGAAATCGAATTTCAATCGTTTTAAGGGAGCACGCCGATCATGGGCGAGAAAACCGAAAAGCTTCTTTCCATCCTGAAATTGCAGCCCGTCGTCCCCGTTCTCATCGTCGAAGATGCGAAGTCGGCCGTGCCGCTCGCCCGCGCGCTCGTCGCCGGCGGCTTGAAAGCCATCGAGATCACGCTGCGGACCGCCGGCGCGCTCGATGCCGTGCGGGCCGTGGCTGACGAAGTCGAGGGCGCCGAAGTCGGCGCCGGCACGATCCTGAGTGTTGAGCAATGGGAAGCTGCCGTCGAAGCCGGCTCCAAGTTCATCGTCAGCCCCGGCACGACGCAGGAGCTGCTGGATGTCGCCCGCACCTCCGACGTGCCGCTGCTGCCGGGTGCGGCGACGGCGAGCGAAGTCATGGCGCTGCGCGAAGAAGGCTATAAGGTGCTGAAGTTCTTCCCGGCCGAACAGGCCGGCGGCGCTGCCTATCTGAAGGCGCTGTCCTCGCCGCTGGCAGGCACGCTGTTCTGCCCGACCGGCGGCATTTCGCTGAAGAATGCCCATGACTACCTGTCGCTGCCGAACGTCATCTGCGTCGGCGGCTCCTGGGTAGCGCCGAAGGAACTGGTCGCCGCCGGTGATTGGGCTGGGATCACCAAGCTCGCCGCCGAAGCCGCCGCGCTGAAGGGCTGAGCCCTCCGAAAATTCGATCAAAAGGCGCGCACGGCATCATGCGCGCCTTTTTGCTTTTCAGCAGATTTGTATTTGCGATCCCACCTTCCTATCTCCCTCTCGCAGTTTTGTTTGCGCTTGATCTCGTCCAAAAGACGCTACGCACTTTTGGGGGCAAGCTTCACAAAGGACGGAGGACCATCCACATGATCGACGCCCGCAAGCTTCTGGACCAGTTCCTCGGATCGCAAGTTCCGGGAATGCAGGGAAGCGTGAGAGACAAGGCGACCGAAGCAATCAATCTCGCCAGGGACAATCCGCTGGCGACCAGCGCCATCGCCGGCGTGCTGCTGGGCACGAAGACAGGCCGCCAGATCGCGGGCAACGCGTTGACGCTCGGTGGTCTCGCGGCGATCGCCGGGCTTGGCTATCAGGCCTACAAGAATTATCAGGCCGGCAATGCACCGCAGCCGGCGCCGCAGCCAACCCAGCAGGCGGAGCCGCAATTTCTGCCGCCGCCTTCCAATTCCGGCTTCAGCACCGCGCCGGCGATTGCCAGCAATGATTTTGCGCTCACGCTGGTACGCGCCATGATCGCCGCTGCCCGCGCCGATGGGCATATCGATGATGCGGAGCGGCGGCATATTCTCGGCAAGGTGCACGAAGCGGGTGTCGGCGCGGAAGCGGAGGCCTTTTTCGAACGCGAGCTTGCCAATCCCGTCGATCTCGACGCCATTGTCGCATCGGCGCAGACGGAAGAGCAGCGGGTTCAGGTCTACACTGCCTCGCGCCTGGCGATCGAGCCGGATTCACGGGCAGAACGCGGTTATCTCGATCTTCTCGCCGGCAGGCTCGGTCTTGCCGATGCGCTGGTCGATCATATCGAGGCAACGGTTGCTAGCGCCAAGGTCTGACTATTGGCGGGAAAGGGCCGGTTGCCTTTCGCGGGCGGCTGGCCTAGAGCAGTTCCAGGAAAAGTGCGAAGTGGTTTTCCGTCCGGAATGCGTAAAAACAAAGGGATAGAGTGGAGAAGCGATTCCGTGAAACACTGAGCCGCTCTAAACCTTCACCGGACAATGAGTAGCGGCGCGCGAAGGAATGCCTATCTTGACGGATAAAAATAGCGAAACCCGCTCAAATGCGATCGCCGCCGCTGTCATCCTGCTGGCCGCGACGGTGCTGTTATACCTGATGCCTGATGTGATCGTCTGGCTCGGCAATGTTTCGCCTTGGCTCGGCGCCGGCTTCGGTATTCTCGTGATCCTGGCCTTTTTCCTGGTCTTCTGGCTGAGAGCCCATTACCAGAGGCGCAAGAGCCGATAGTTTACGGGCTCAGGTCTGCAGCGACGCGCCGAGCAGCACGATGCCGGTGCAGATGACCAGCAGCGCGCCAAGAATTTCTATGCCATTGCCGACCCACATCGAGAGCCGCGAGCCGCGGCCAGTGAAATGTACGGCGGTTCCCTTGGCGAAGACGGCGATGATGGCGAGCAACGACACGGTCAGCGCCGTCCCGACCGACATGGCGAGGACGGACAGCAGGCCGCCGAGGTAGAGGCCGTTCAGCATCGAGAAGGTCATGACCAGCAGCGCGCCGGAGCAGGGGCGCAGACCGACGGTGATGATCGCCGACCAGGCTTCGCGGACACTGAATTTCTCGTTCGACAGCATTTTCGGGTCGGGCAGGTGGGAATGGCCGCAGGTCTCACAGACCATGCCATTGCCCATATCATGGGTCGGATCGTCGCAATTATACCGATTGCCTACATGCGGCGCGGCGCGGAAGTGAGAAAGCCTTTGGGCGGAAGCGGAGCCGTTTGAGCCGTCTTCGAACAGCGACATGCTGATCGGGCCGGCCGATGTCGCAAGCTGCACTTCCCGGCGCTGCGGCCGGCTCTGGATCATCGAGCGCAACTTCCGAAACAACAGCCAGCCGCCGAAGATGATCACCATGATAAAGCTGGTGATCTCCATCGCATTGGTGGCCATCGTCATGGTGATGCCCGAGCCGCGCAGGACGAAATAAGCGGCCCCGACGACAAGGACGGCAACGAGGCCCTGGATGAAGGCCGAGATGAATGAGATGACGATGCCGCGCTTCAGTTCGATTTCGTTGGCGACCATGTAGGAAGAGATGACGGCCTTGCCGTGGCCAGGGCCGGCGGCATGGAAGATGCCGTAGGCGAAGGAGAGGCCGATCAGCGTCCAGAGCTGCCAGGGATCCTGGCGCATGGCCTCGATGGATTTGGTGAGCGCCCGATAGAAGGCCTGCTGCTCGTAATTCACATAGAGGAAGATCGGCGCCAGCGGTCCACCGACCGGCTGGAAGCTCGGCTCCGCTGTGCCGATACCAAGCGGCGATCCGGTGGCGTGCGCAAGGCTTGCCGCTGCCAGTAAGGTGAGGGCTGCCGCCGGAAGCAGCTTCACTATCCGCAAAATCAGCATTGGACGTCTATCCGCGTTGCGAAGAGCTTCGACATGGTTGTTCCCGTCGGATCGTTGAAGAAGGCATCGGTCAATGTCGATTTGTTTTCGGCGATGACCTCGTCCGGATTGGGACGCACGACCTTCTGCGCGCAGCTTTTGAAGGCATCGCCCTCCGTCACCAGCTCTTTGTCACTGGGGAAATCGATCGAGGTGTAGAGTGTCGGATCGTAAATGCCGAAGCTCAGCTTGTTGCCCTTCAGCGGCATCGGCTCGGATGGCTTGACGGCAAAGAACATCAGGAGCTGGCCGTCCTTGTAGTCGACATTGATGACGTCGGGCTTGTTCACCTTGATGGCTTTGCCGTTGAGCGTCAGATTTGTGTAATAGTCGTAGTCGGCCAGCGAATCGCGCACGGTTTTGCCGACTTCCTTGAGCTCGTCCGGGTCGAGCTTCAGATTGGTGTTCTTGTCGAAATCCATCAGTACCGAGGAGGAGAAGACCTCATCGAAGCGCCAGACATTGCGCAGCTCCTGCACGTTGCCGTCTGCACCGGCCAGCACTTCCAGGCGCGCTTCCACGAAAATGTGCGGATGCGCCGACGCTACGGCCGGCGCAAAAAGCAGGCCGCCGGTGAGGGCAAGAGCATAGGCGGTCGTGGATTTTCTCATGCGTCCGATGTGTTTCGTGAGCATTGATTCACTTCGTTTTCTGGTCAGGAAATGAGACGGAATTGGGACCGGTCGGCCAGGCTGAGGCGGTTCAGCCGTGCTTGCGGAACCAATTATGCAGGTAATCGACGAAGATGCGCACCTTGGCCGGCAGATAACGGCGGTGCGGATAGACGGCATAAATGCCGCGGTCGGTCGGGAGATAGTCGTTGAACAGCGTCAGCAGTTGCCCGCTTTCGATCGCCTTACGGCCGATGAAATCCGGGACGACGGCGATGCCGAGGCCGGCGAGGGCGGCGCGCAGCGTTGCATGCGGACTGTTGACTTCAAGCGTACCGTTGGTGGCGACGTTGAATGTGGTGCTGTCGGCATCGACGAAACGAATATTGCCTTGCGCGCGCGTATTGGTGTCGATGATGAAAGGCACGCGGCTGAGATCGTTTGGATGTTCCAGGGCAGGGTAGCGGTCGAGGAATTCCTGCGTTGCGCAAAGGTGGACGCGGAAATCCGAGATCTTGCGGGCGATCATGCCGGAATCTTCAAGTTTCGTAATGCGCACGGCAACGTCGAAGCCTTCCTCGATCAGGTCGACGAAGCGGTCGTCCGCTGCGATTTCCAGCGCGAGGTCTGGGTTTTCACTGGCGAAATCGATCAGCGACTGTCCGACATCGGCATCGACGAAGGTGCGCGGCACGGAAATGCGAAGCCGCCCCTTGAGCTGCTGGTTGTTCTCGCGCACGAGGTCGGCAAGGTTGTCGATCTCCTTCAATATGTCGGAAGCAGTGCGATAATAGGTGTGACCGGCCTCCGTCATGGAGAATTGGCGCGTGGTACGGTTCAGCAGGAGAGCGCCAAGCTCGTCCTCGAGCTCTCGGACATATTTAGATAGCAGCGCCTTGGAACGTCCGGTCTTGCGCGCGGCCGCTGAAAACCCTTCGGCTTCGACCACGTCGATGAAGGCGCGAATGCGGGTCAAAGTGTCCATGGCGAAGCCCTCGTTAACTGTCGCAAGTTATTGAACAAAATGCACCGATTTGTTCAATTATTTTTTCGGGTACAGGCGAAAAAAATTCTTGATTATGTCGGCGAATATTCCTATTTCGGGTTCAGCCCAAAGTCGCACGTGCCCGTGGGTGTCCGCCGATCCTCGATGTGGTGAGAAAATCGGTAAGGTACCTGGAATTAACCCCTCCAGTCGCTATTCCGGCCAACCGGAAAATGCGAGGACATCTGAAGCAACGACGGTGCGGGCCTTTTTGTTCTCTCCCGGCTTTCCATCAGCCGGGGTTACTGAAGAGGCACACCTTCATTGCCGGAAGTGCGGTTGGGATTATCCCTCCAATCCATGGCAGACAAAGCGAATTAGCGCCGCTTGCGGCACTCGTTCATCATCCGCGCTTCGCGCATTTGCACGGTTCCGGGGTCTCCACCGGCTGGTACCTGAGCGAGTGAGCGTCGCCCTTTGTCCTCTGGGTTTTTCCCGGAGCTTTTGGAATTGAAAAGGGAATTGACATGACCACGCAACGTATTCGCGACTTTCTCGCTACCCGACGTCCGGACGGTCCGTGCCTGGTGGTTGATCTCGATGTCGTCCGCGACAATTTCCACGCCTTCCGTCACGCCATGCCGGACAGCGCGATCTATTATGCCGTCAAGGCCAACCCGGCTCCGGAAGTGCTGCGCCTGCTCGCAAGCCTCGGCTCCAACTTCGATTGCGCGTCCGTCGCTGAAATCGAAATGGCGCTCGATGCCGGTGCGACCGCCGCTCGCATTTCCTACGGAAACACGATCAAGAAGGAGCGCGATATCGCCCGTGCACACGCACTCGGTATCAGCCTCTTTGCCGTCGACAGCCATGAGGAAGTTGAGAAGATTTCCCGTGCCGCTCCCGGCGCTCGTGTGTTCTGCCGTGTATTGACGGACGGTGAAGGCGCTGAGTGGCCGCTGTCACGCAAGTTCGGCTGCGTTCCGCAGATGGCCGTTGACGTTCTCGTCTACGCCCATCAGCTCGGTCTGGAATCCTATGGCGTGTCTTTCCACGTCGGCTCGCAGATGACCAAGGTCGATGCCTGGGATGCGGCTCTTGCCGATGCCAAGCGCGTCTTCGTATCGCTCGCCAAGCAGGGCATCCACCTGCAGATGGTCAATATGGGCGGCGGTTTCCCGACCAAGTACCTGCGCGACGTTCCATCGGCCGAAGCCTATGGCAAGGCGATCTTTGCGTCTCTGCGTGCCCATTTCGGCAACCAGATCCCGCACACGATCATCGAGCCGGGCCGCGGCATGGTCGGCAATGCCGGTGTGATCAAGGCTGAAGTCGTCCTGATCTCCAAGAAGTCGGACAACGATGCCGCTCGCTGGGTCTTCCTCGACATCGGCAAGTTCGGCGGCCTCGCCGAAACCATGGACGAGGCGATCCGCTACCCGATCCGCACGGAGCGCGACGCCGATGACATGGAGCCCTGCGTCATTGCCGGCCCGACCTGCGATTCGGCCGACGTGCTTTATGAGAAGAACCTCTATCCGCTGCCGGTGACGCTCACCATTGGCGACGAGGTCCTGATCGAAGGCACCGGCGCTTACACGACGACCTATTCGGCTGTTGCGTTCAACGGTTTCGATCCGCTGAAGGCTTACATCATCTAAGATCCGATATGGATCTAAAGTCCGATAAAGCTGTCCCCGTAGCCAGCCGGGGCGGCACCCTCACAATAGTTCGTCACCACCGCTGATAACGGTATTGGGCACGGGAGGCCGAGATGGCCGCTGTTCTTGATTCTGTCCGCGCATTCTTTGCGCCTTCCACTTTCACCCTCGACCTGGAAAATGCAGGCGATGTCGTTGCGCGCGAAAATCTGCTGGATCGCGCCATGGGCGCTGACCGCCGCAAGAAGTCGTCCGAAAAGCTGCGTCAAGGCCGCGTTCCGGCGGAAGGCTTGGCATTGGTCGCGCGTGATCGCGCCGGTCATGTCGTTGGCACCGTTCGTTTGTGGAACGTCGAAGCCGGTGTCGATCGCGAGACGCGCCCGGTCGATGCACTGCTGCTCGGCCCGCTGGCAGTCGATCCCGCCTATGAAGGCAAGGGCATGGGCTCGGCGTTGATGCGCGCCGCCATCCTGGAGGCCAAAAAGCGCGGCCATGGCGCGATCCTGCTCGTTGGCGATGCGCCCTACTATGAGCGCTTCGGCTTCTTTGCCGCAAAGACTCGCCATCTCGTGATGCCCGGCCCGTTCCAGCGCGATCGTTTCCTTGCTCTTGAACTTAAGGACGGCTGGCTCGACAGCGCTGCCGGCATGATCGTCGCCAGTGGTCGCAAGCTCGCTCAGCCACCGATCGCCAAGGCTGCGTAAAAAGCAGGAAAAGCTTTGAGGTCTTAATGCGCCTTCGCCTGTTCGGGCGGAGGCGTTTCTATTTGGCTGCCTTCGCGCTGTCCTTCGCCGGATCGTAGCCATCCGTCAGCGTCTTCAGAAACGCGACGACATCGGCGATTTCCGTATCGTTCAGAGCCGGCGCATCGCCGAGCTTGCGGTTCATGGGCGCGTCGATGATGTCGATATTGGCCTGATATTGCGCCGGCAGGTCGTTGTATTTCAGGACCTTGCCACTTGCATCCTTCGGATAGATCTCAGCCGGATTGGTGTCGCGCTTGACGTAGAAGCGGGTGACATCCTCCAGCGAGCGGTAGACGCCATTGTGGAAGAAGACATGGCGGGCGGCGACATTGCGGAGCGTCGGGGTCTTGAAGAGGCCGCAATTCTGCGGCTGGGCGGAATAGGTGTCGTTGCGCAGCGGACCGCAGATGCCGGTGTCGTAATAATGCGCGTCGGCATTGGCCGGGATATCCGGATTGCGCGGTGCGCCAAGCGCTTCGAATTCGAAATCGGTGAAGTTCGGCATCTGGCCGTCGCCTGTCATCTTATCGAGATGGCAGGAGGCGCAATTGCCCTTCCTGGGATCGTCGAACAGCTTCAGCCCGCGCATTTCAGCGTCTGATAGCGTCGCCTTGCCGCGCAGATAGTAGTCGTATTTGCTTGAATAGGGATGGAAGGAGGGTTCTTCGATCTGATACCGCGCCAGCGCGAAACCGGCTTCGGCGATCGTCATATCCTGATCGTTGAGGAGGTTGTTGCCGAAGAGGGCGGCAATGTCCTTACTGTAGCTCTGTTTCAGCTTGGCATAGACGGTGGCGGCATCGGCATTTGCCATCTCGAAGGGTGAGATCATCGGCTGCAGCGCCTGTTCTTGCAGCGAATCGGCCCGGCCGTCCCAGAACATGCCGCCTTGCGGCACCATATCCGGCGCATTCGAATCGGCCTTGACGACGGCCTGCGCCGTCAGAGGCCCCGCGACGGTGGCGGGGGTATTGGCGAGCGCCACGCCGGAGGCCTCCGTCATAGGTGCTGCTTCGGCCGCTTCGTCGGCAGCACTTTCCGCGCCGACGGAGAAGGAAGGAGTCGACATCTTGTAAGCGAGGCTCGGGACGGCGCGGATGCCCGGCTGGTCGAGATGCCGGCCGCCGAGCTGCACGGCGCGGTCGTTAGCCGGCGCATAGTGATTTGCGGGATCGTGGCAGGTTGCGCAGGACATCCGGCCGCTTCCCGAAAGCGATGGATCGAAGAACAACTTCTTGCCGAGCTGGGCAACCGCGCTTAGCGAAGCCGTATCGTCATAGGTATTTGCGACGACGGCATTGGCGACGGGTTCGCTTGCCAAGCCGATGGTCGCCCCCGCGAGCGAGATGCCCGCGAGTGCGATCAGGGGAAGGAGATGCTGCTTCTTCAAGGACATTGTCCATCCCCTGGTTCTTAACTTAGGAAGCGCTGTTACCGGTCTTCGGATCGAGGATCAGCTTCTGTGTATCGCCTTTCGACCAATCGAACATGTTGTTCAGTGAGCCGGAAATGGCATCGAAGGAGCCGCCGCCGAGGCGTTCGCCACCCATCCAGTTGTCTTCGATGAAGCGCATGACGGAGGTCTGGTCGGTCAAGGTGTGGTCGACGAAATTGACCTTGGAGTAGGGCGAAATGACCAACAGTGGCTGGCGCGTGCCGTAGCCGCAACGACCCTGAGCCGGCTGGCCGTTGACGCCCGGCAGCGGCGTGCCGGTCGAGCAGCTATCGCCGTTCAGCACGTCGTAGCCTTTGACCGGGAGTTTCGACGGATTGACGACCGCGTGGGCATGGTCATACCAGCCATCGGAATCGTCGTAGAGGATGATGATGGCGGTGTCCTTCCACTCCGGCGAATTCTGGACGGTGTTGACGACCTCAGTTACGAATTCCTGCTCGTCGAGCGGATCGGAATAGCCGGCATGACCGTCCTGATAGGCCGGCGCCTTCAGGAAGCTGACGGTCGGCATATTGCCGTTTTTCAGCGCTGCATAGAAGTCCGTCATGTCGTACTGGTGGTTGGCTGCATCGGTGCTGCCGATTGCGGCGACCGAGGACGGACGCGCATGCGTGGGGTTCGCGGTCGAGGCATAGTACTGGAACGGCTGGTGATGCGGGATATAGTCAGCGATGTTGACCTTGGTGATGGCTGAGGTCGTTGCGCGCTTGCAGCCCGTGGTGCCGTCCGCATTCGTCGCCGTCAGATCGAAGCCGCCTTCGAAGAAGCCCCAGGTGATGTTGTGTTCGTTCAGAATGTCGCCGATGTTCTTGCCGTACATCAGCGCCGTCTGGCCGACTGAGCAGACATCGCCGGTCGGATCGAAGTCGCTGATGACAGTCCAGCCGCCATTGCCGTCGGGCACGATGCGGCCCTTCGAATAAGTGCCGTCCTTCTCCAGCGTGTAGCCGGGCGGCAGGATGGCGCCGTTGGTCTGGCCGGAGATGAGGTTTAGTGCGCCGGGGGTCGACGGGCCGAAATTGGTGGAGAATGAATTATCGTTCAGCGCATAGTGCTGGGCGTAGTTCCAGAGCGCCGTGACGGTGTTGCCGTCATAATAGCCCATGACCTGGCCCTTGGTGCCGAAGGCGCCGGCAGCACCTTTGGTACCCCTGCCGGTATTGGCCGGGAACAGGTCCATCGCGAAGTTGTTGTAAGCGGCCTGCTCGGCGGTATAGCCGTGGTTCTGCGACTGGGTTGCCGCCTGCGTGCGGTCGAGGCGGAAGGGAGCCGCGGCGTCTGCACCGTTCGCGGCATTCGTCTTGTTCGGATTGTTGTCGAGAAGGCCTTCATGGGCGAGCGTGTCGATATCGGTCGGCGTATTGTCGGCGGCCTTGAAGGCCGGCTCGCCGTCGACATTTGCGGCCTTGGGGTAGGTCGCGAAATAATGGTCGAAGGAAACGTTTTCCTGGAAGACGACGACCAGATGCTTGATCGGCGTCGCGGTATTCGTCGGCGGTGCCTTGTCGGCGGCGCCGGCGCTGGAACAGAGCGAAATCAGGGTAAGCGCGCTGCCGGCGGCTAGGGCGGTGCGACGCGAAAGACAGATCATTGCCATATCCTCTCGAGTGGGGGTCTGCGCCCCGACGCTTAAAATGCGCCGCGCCGGGGCAAAAGAACCATGCTGGGCTATCAACGGAGTATGACAGTTCAGTGAAGGGTGCGGCGAAGGGATTTCACTTTCGTCGAGCATGGCGGCGACAAAGGTTTGATTCTGCGATGGGGGCGATAAGCAATGGAGAGCGCCTGTCGGGAAAAGCGGCAATGCTACCTTATGTCACGTGCTAATTTAAACAGGAAAGACGAGTTCCCTCATCCGCCCCCGTGGTTCGAGACGGCCCTGTGGACCTCCCATGAGGGCTCCTCCTCTCGCTCCGCCGCTCAAACAGCTCAGTGTTTGAAACAGAGAGAAAGCCATTTGATTTTCAAATACTGGCGCTCACTCCGCTCTCATGGTGAGGTGCACTGACGCCGGAGCGTAGCGATGGCGGCGGGGCCTCGAACCAAGAGGGCCGGCCGCAAGGCCGCGGCGCGTCGATTTAGATATTCTGATCCATCGTCTCAGCCGGAATCTCTTCGGCGCGATGGATGCGGACGACCGTTGCGGGAACGCCGGCGACGGTGCAGTGGGCCGGGACCGGCTTCACCACGACGCTACCGGCTGCAACCTTGCTGAAGGCGCCCACTTCGATGTTGCCGAGGATCTTTGCGCCGGCGCCGATCATCACGCCATGGCGGATTTTCGGATGCCGGTCGCCGGTTTCCTTGCCGGTGCCGCCGAGGGTTACGTTCTGCAGGATCGAGACTTCATCCTCGATGACGGCGGTCTCGCCAATGACGATGCCGGAGCCATGATCGAGCATGATAGCCGAGCCGATCCTTGCCGCCGGATGAATATCCGGGCCGAAGACGAGCGAGGCCAGGTTGGAAAGCCAACTGGCGATTTCCGGCCGGCCTTGCGTCCAGAGCGCATGGGCAATGCGATGGGTCTGTAGGGCGTGGAAGCCTTTGAGGTTCAACAGCGCATGCAGATAGGTCGTGCAGGCGGGATCGCGGGCGCGGACCGCGACGAGATCGGCCTCCGTCGCCTGCAGGATCGTGATGTACCGCGTCAGCACATCATGGAACAGGGCGAAAAGATCGTCGGTTTTAATCTTTGCGACGGAAAGCCGGGCGACCAAGACGTTGGAGAGGCTTTCGGCGTTCGACTGCGTTGCGATGATCTGCGCTGCGAGCAGCGGACGGAGCGTCGGTTCGCGGCTGGCGAGATCGGCTGCCTCGTGGCGGATCACGTCCCAGACGCTGCCGGCTGGGGCAGGGGAATGTCCGGCGACTGCCGTTCCTGTCTGGGACATGGTCCTATCTTTCTCGTCAAGCGGAAACGTCAACCACGCCGCAATCGCCGGCCTCGGAGGCAAAGGCGAGTAGCTTGCCGGATTTGCTCCAGCTCATGGAGGTGATCGCGCCCTTGCCAGGGCGGCGCAAGAGCGCTTCCTTGGCGTCGCCGATACGCACCGCCAGGATCATGCCGTCAATGAAGCCGATCGCCAGGATATCTTCCACGGGATGAAACTTGACCGACGTCGCCATGATGTTGCCGCGGGTGCCGAGTTCCAGCGGTGCCTTGCCCATCGGGCCGTCCTTGCCCTGAAACGGCCAGACGATCGCAGCCGGTGCGCCGGAGGAGGCGAGCCACTTGCCCTTGTTGGACCAGGAGAGCGATTTCACCTTGGCAGGATAGCCGGTCATGCGCATATGCCGGGCCTCGGCGCCGGGCTTCGTGTCCATCTTCCAGCCGTGCAGCGCGTTTTCCTGCATGGTGGTGACGACGAACTGGCCGTCGGGAGAAAAGGTGACGCCAGTATGGGCGCCCTTCCATTCCA
This sequence comes from Rhizobium sp. CB3090, assembly GCF_029714285.1. Classification (NCBI taxonomy): domain Bacteria; kingdom Pseudomonadati; phylum Pseudomonadota; class Alphaproteobacteria; order Hyphomicrobiales; family Rhizobiaceae; genus Rhizobium; species Rhizobium sp. CB3090. Next base: position 2,737,148 of record NZ_CP121662.1, on the reverse strand, counting down.
GATTGATCGGCTGCGCCGCCATTCCGACCCAGTGCAGTGACACGCCGTTATAGCGCGCGACTGCGATGCGCAGGCCTTTCGGCGCGAAAGCGATCCCTTCTACGGTGCGCTCCTCGGCAAATTCCTTGATGGAACCGTCTGCCAGCCGCACGAAGCTGCTTTTGCCATATGCGTAAGCAACTGCGCCCTGGGGGCCGGCGGCGACCTGGGTGATCCATTTGCGCGGCGCTTCGGCAAGCACGGTAACGCCGCCGTCAGCGGCAATCCGGAGAACCTTGCCGTCCTCGCCGCCGGAAATCAGGCTATCGCTGTGAGGATCGCGAATGCAGGTAAGCATGCCCTGATGGCCTTCGGTCACCTTCTCGCCGCCTTCCAGCCGATGGATCGCGCCGGCGGCGCTGGCGAAGAAGGGGGTATCACCTAAAAATTCGACGGCCAGAACATGGCCGTCGATATCAAGCGGAGCAACAGTCGGCATCAGGCGGCAGCCTCGCAGGCCTTGAAGCTCTTTTCCAGCTTTTCGCGGTCAAGCTCGCGGCCGATGAAGACCAGGCGGCTCTCATGCTTTTCGCCATCCTTCCAAGGACGCTGGTGATCGCCCTCGATGATCATGTGCACGCCCTGGACGACATAGCGCTCCGCGTCGCCCTTGAAGGCGATGATGCCCTTGAGGCGCAGGATGTTCGGGCCGTCCGTTTGTGTGACCTTCTGGATCCACGGGAAGAAGCGCTCCGGATTCATCTCGCCGCCGCGCAGCGAGACCGACTGCACCGTCACGTCATGGATGGCCGAAAGGCCATGATGGTCGTGATCATGGTGATGATGGTCATGATCATGGTCGTGATGATCGCAATCCGGGCCGCAGACATGGTCGTCATGGCCGTGCTCGAGGAAATGCGGATCGTTTTCCAACGCGCGCTCGAGGTTGAAAGCGCCCTGGTTCAGAACGCGGGCGAGATCGACGCCGGAGCGAGTTGTCTTGTAGACGCGGGCAGCCGGATTGATTGCGCGGACGATGTCTTCGATCTGAGCCAGCTCTTCCGCGGAGACGAGATCGGACTTGTTGATGACGACGACGTCGGCAAAGGCGATCTGGTCTTCCGCCTCGCGGCTGTCCTTCAGGCGCAGCGGCAGATGTTTGGCATCAACAAGTGCCACCACAGCGTCGAGCTCGGTCTTGGCGCGGACATCGTCATCCATGAAGAAGGTCTGAGCGACGGGAACCGGATCGGCGAGGCCGGTGGTCTCGACGATGATGCCGTCGAAACGACCGGGACGGCGCATCAGGCCCTCGACGACACGGATCAGGTCTCCGCGGACCGTGCAGCAGACGCAGCCATTGTTCATCTCGTAGATTTCTTCGTCGGATTCCACGATCAGATCATTGTCGATGCCGATCTCGCCGAACTCGTTGACGATGACGGCATATTTCTTACCGTGGTTTTCGGAGAGGATACGGTTCAGCAGCGTCGTCTTACCGGCGCCGAGATAGCCGGTCAGGACGGTGACGGGAATGGGCTTCTGCGTGGCTGTTTCGGTCATGGGAGCCTCGAAATACGGGAGTTTGCCCGGAGAGCGGGAAAGTGATCGGGTTCCATATAAGGAGTCGACGGCGCCAGTTCAAAGGCTTTTGTATGTTATAAGATCACATTAGGTTTGGGGCGGCGAGTTCAATGTCGGTCTGGGAGAAATCATTTCCGACGAAGAGAAGAGGCAGCCATATTCCTTAGCGGTCGCATAGGCGAAGCAATCGCCGTAATTAAGGCCAGCGGGATGGATGCCTTTGCCCCAACGTGAATACGCATCTGCGGCACGCTCCGCTCGTTCCGACGTAACTTCGATGATCTCTAAAGCGGGAGATGTTAAAAGCTCCCGCATTTGCTTCTCGAAGCCGCGGCGCGTCGCTACAATGAGCGCTTCAAGCATTGTTCCAGCGGAAATGAGGATACGATGCTCATTTTGAAACACCGCCTCGCAAGCGGCGGCATGCAATTCATTTGCAAGCATTGCAACAAGAGCTGACGTATCAACAACGATCACTTGGGCAAGCCATATTCATCGTACAGAAAATCTTGGCTTCTGGCAGCATCGGGGCCTGGAGGAAGATCTTTCTTCCGGACTTCCTCCTGTAATTTCTTGAGAAGACGTGCTTTTCTTCAGAGGTCATGGGTTTTTTCATCGGCTGTATGCGCGCAGCCGGCAGGCCGTCCTGCGCCAGCACGATTTCTTCGCCTTGCTTGGGCAAGGCGAACCAATTCTTTGAGCTGGCCCTCAGCATCATCGAGGGAAATATGCATGTCCGCCTCCCGGTGGAGAAAGGGAATTCTCAATAAGATGATAGATTGTACCACTTGATACAAGTGATCGGCTATCTCAACGCCTCCACATCGAATCGATCGACATCCGTCAACAACTCCACCAAGCCCTTCACGGCATGGGCGATCAACCGCTCGCCTTTCTCCGCCGTTGCAGCCGCCGCATTGCCTGCCACGCCCACTGCGCTAAGGTCGGACATTTTCCAGCCAAAGGCGTGCGGCCCATAAGCGCGCAGATGCTTGAAGCGCTCGATGAAATCGGATTGCCGCGAAAGAAAATTCGCAGCCTTGGTCATGTCGACTTTCTCCGGGCAGATCGCCAGCATGACCGAGGTTTCGATGTCGCCGCCGTGGATATCGATGGCCTTGTCCTCCGGCGCGATCAGCCCTTCCGGCACGCCGAAGCGGGTCCAGCTCGTTGCGACCGCGAGCATGTTGAAGCGGACGCGCGCCTCGGTCGCGACGATGGTCATCAGAGGCGAATTGCCGCCATGAGCATTCAGCATGACGAATTTGCGGATGCCGAGATGATGCATGTTTTCGGCGATACCAAGCCACCGATTGACAGCTTCGTCGAAGGCGAGTGTCTTGGCGCCGGCGATATCCATATGCTCGATGGAATAGCCGATCGGCTCCTCGGGCAAAAAAGTGACAGGCAAATCGGCTGGCAGCGCGGCTTTCAGGCGATTGACGATGCCTGCCGCAATCAAGGTGTCGGTCTCGAAAGGCAGGTGGGGGCCGTGTTGTTCATGGGCACCGAGCGGCAGGACGGCGATCCAATTTGCCCGGTCCGTTGGCGTCAGCGTCCTATCATTGTCATCGAAACGCGCCATAGGCTGTGCCATCTGCGGATGTGCCTCTTGTTTATGTCAGTAACCTGCGCAATGTCATACCGTGATGCTGCAGCGGCGGAAAGATCAACGGAATCACGATGGGTAAGAAGAACAAGGACGGAAAAAAAGGTAAGTCGGGTAAGAAGAAGGATCACGGCGACTACACGCTTGCCGATTTGTCGCCGGCATTGACGCAGGCGGCACGCTCCATGCGCACGGTCCTGACGCGCAACCTGACGGCAAGCGGTCTTTACGCGGGCCAGGATGGCGTCATCCTTGCACTGGCGGAGAGCGATGGCCTGCCGGCGGGGACGCTGGCGCAAAAGCTCGGCGTCAAGGCGCCGACCATGACCCGCACGATCGGGCGCATGGAAGCGCAGGGCTTCGTCGAGCGGCGGCCCGATGCCGCGGACGCCCGGTTGACAAAGGTCTATCTCACCGAGGCCGGGCGCAGCAGCGTCACAGAGATCACAAGTTCGGCGGCATCTTGCGACGAGCTTGCCACGCGCGGTTTTTCGGAGAAGGATGTCCGTTCGCTCGTGCGCCTGTTGAAGGCGATTGATGGCAATCTTCAGGCTGGCGACAATGACGAAGATGATGGGGAATTCTGAGAAACCCCAAGGATTCGAGTTGCGCGCGGCGGTTTAAGCTTTTAATTAAAGTTTTTAAATTCCGGAATCGTGAGACGCCGGGATCGCATATCTGGCTGCGTTTCACGGGGAGGGGAGCGCATGGCGCAAAAGATAAAGCTTTCTACTATCGCTGAAACGCTGGGTATTTCAACGGCGACCGTATCCCTTGCCTTACGCGACAGTCCCCTGGTGGCGGTGAACACGCGCGAGAAGATCAAGGATCAGGCGCGCACTCTCGGCTATATCTACAACCGCCGCGCGGCGAGTCTGAGGACATCGCGATCCGGGATTATCGGCGTGGTCGTCCATGACATCATGAACCCGTTCTACGGCGAAATCCTGAAGGCAATCGAAAGCGAGCTCGACCGCAGCCGCCATACCTTCATCCTTTCCAACCATTACGATTCGGTCGAGAAGCAGCGGACCTTCGTCGAGACTCTGCTGCAGCTTGGCGGCGACGGCATCATCATGTCGCCGGCGATCGGCACGCCGGCGGAGGATTTCGACCTGGCGGAGGAAAACGGCATGCCGGCCATCCTCGTCGCCCGTTCGATGGAGGGGCTGGACCTTCCGACCTTTCGCGGCGATGACAGCTACGGCATTTCGCTCGCAACGAATCATCTGATCAGCCTCGGTCATCGCACCATCGCGATGATCGGCGGTACGGACCAGACCTCGACCGGCCGTGACCGCTATCAAGGCTATGTAAACGCCCTGCGCAAAGCGGGCATCGAGGTCGATCCCGACCTCCGCATTCCCGGCGCCCGCTCCAAGCAGGGCGGGTTCGAGGCGGCGGTACATCTCCTATCATTGCCGCAGAAGCCGACGGCTGCCGTCTGCTGGAACGATCTCGTGGCCATTGGTTTGATGAACGGTATTTCCCGCGCCGGCCTCGTGCCGGGCAAGGATATTTCAGTTACCGGCTATGACGATCTGGAGGAGGCGGCGATCGCGACGCCGGCGCTGACGACGGTTTGGAACGGTCAGGCCGAGGTCGGAAGGCTTGCGGCGCGTGCGCTTTTGGATAGGCTGGCTGGCAGCCATGAGCCGGATGGTATTCATCTCATCAAGCCGGAAATGCGCATCCGTCAATCGACATCTCCCTACCAGGCGCGCCAATAGCGCCGACCCGCTCTTCAAGAGGAAAGATCATGTCCGATAATCGCATCGCCGTCCTCGTTCCGGGGAAGATACACCCGCGCGTTCTCGAAACGCTCAAAGGCCGCTTCGATATCGTCGCGCTCGGTCACGGCGAGAGCCCGAAAGTCGATGCGGAAACGGCGGCGCGTGTGCGTGGCGTGGCGGTGTCGGGCGGTTTCGACGCCGTGTGGATGGATGCTTTCCCCAATATCGAAGTCATCGCCAATTTCGGTGTCGGCTATGACGGCATCGATGTCGGGCATGCTGCTTCGAAGGGCATCGTGGTCACGAACACGCCGGATGTGCTCAACGATGAGGTAGCCGATACGGCGATTGCCTTGCTGTTGAATACGCTGCGGCAATTTCCGCAAGCGGAAAGCTGGCTGCGCGAGGGGCGCTGGGTGAAGGAAGGGCCCTTTCCGCTCTCGCCCTTCTCCCTGAAGGGGCGGCGTGTCGGCATCTACGGTCTCGGGCGCATCGGCCTGGAGATCGCCAGACGGCTGGAGCCGTTCAAGGTGAAGATCGGCTATCACACACGCTCCCCGCGCGACTCGCTGCCTTACGACTACTATCCGACCCTGAAGGAGATGGCGCAATCGGTGGATACCTTGATCTCCATCGTGCCGAAGACGCCCGAGACGCACAAGGTCATCAACGCCGAGATCCTGTCGGCGCTCGGACCGCAGGGCGTGTTCATCAATGTCGGGCGCGGCTGGTCGGTGGATGACGATGCGCTGATCGCTGCCCTTCGGAATGGGACGCTTGGCGCTGCCGGCCTCGATGTTTTCTACGATGAGCCGAACGTTCCTGCGGGCTATCTTTCCCTTCCGAATATCTCGCTGCTGCCGCATGTTGCATCCGCCTCCGTGCCGACGCGCAATGCCATGGCAGATCTCGTGACGGACAATATCATCGCATGGTTCGGCAGCGGCGCCGCGCTGACGCCGGTGCCGGAAACCCCGGTTAAATCAAAAGTTTGATCAAACCGCCTCGTGGTGGCGAGGGGTGGCTGAATGCTGCTCCTTGCTCGCCGCATAATCGCGCACGGCATCGCCGAAGGCGGCAAACAGCTTGCGCGAAGGCGAATCCGTTTCCGCCCAATATTCCGGATGCCACTGCACGCCCACGGCGAAGGCCTTGGCGTCGATGACCGAGACTGCTTCTATCGTGCCGTCTTCGGCGACGGCCTCCACCTGCAGCCGCGGCGCCGTTTCGGCAATCGCCTGACGGTGCAGCGAGTTCACGCGCACTTCGCCGGGACCAATAACGCCGGCAATGCAGGAGCCTTCCTTAACGAACACGCTTTGGCGGATCGAATACATCGTGTCACGATCGACATTCTGCGGCCTGCGGTGATCCCAAGTGCCCGGCTGTTCATGGATTTCGCTGGCGAGCGTGCCGCCCAATGCAACATTCAATTCCTGAATGCCGCGACAGATGGCGAGCATCGGAATGGCCCGATCGATGGCACGACGAATGAGCGGCAGCGCGGTGGCATCTCGGGCCGTATCGAAGGGGCCGTCACTCTCGCGCGCTTCCTTGCCGTAGAGCGAGGGATGTACATTGCTGGCGGAACCGGAGACAAGCAGGCCGTCCACTCGGTCGAGAATGGCGTCGATGTCGTTGCCGTCTTCCAGCGCGGGGACAATCAGTGCCGTCACTTCCGCAGCTTTGACGGCCGCCCGGATATATTGTTGCTGCACCGCCTGCCAGGTCACACTATCGAATTCGCGGAAATCGGCGGGAATGGCGATGATCGGTCTGGGCATGAAAGGCTCCGGAGAAATGCGAAACTGTTGGGATCGGTGGAGACCCCAATACGAATATGGTGTCAATGCCGCGGCCGGTCAAATCTACGCGAAGGGCGGCTCTTCGGCAACGCGGACTGGTTGCGGGGAGGCTTTGTTTCCGTTCGTCATGACGATGTACAGGAATCGCCATAATGCAGTGCAAAAGCAACCTTGAAAGACAAGGCATGGCGTGATTAGCTCCATTGCTTGCGCCATTATCGGGAGAGCATGTTTCCCGCAACGCCATCTGCACGGAGGTTTCGATGGATCGCCGTTCGTTCATCAGGCGGGCCGGAGCGGTTGGCGCAGGCGCGGCTGCCTCGGCGCTCGCCAGTCCCGCTGTGGCTCAAGACTATCCGAAGATCAATTGGAAGATGACCTCTTCCTTTCCGAAGAGCCTGGATACGATCTATGGCGGCGTGGAGGACATCGCGACGCATGTTTCGGACGCGACAGGCGGCAATTTCGTTATCCAGACCTTTGAAGCCGGTGAGATCGTGCCTGGCGCGCAGGCCGCCGACGCGGTGAGCGCCGGGACGGTCGATGCGGCGCACACCTGTTCCTATTACTTCTGGAACAAGGACCCGACCTATGCCATCGGCACCGCTCTGCCTTTCGGCCTCAACGCCCGACTCAGCAATGCCTGGTTCTACCAGGGCAACGGCAACAAGCTGATGAACGAGTTTTATGCCACGCAGGGCATTTTCGGCCTGCCGGCGGGCAATACCGGTGTGCAGATGGGCGGCTGGTTCCGTAAGGAGATCAATACGCTGGACGATCTCAAGGGTCTGAAGATGCGCATTGCCGGCCTGGCCGGAAAGGTCATCGAAAAGATCGGCATCGTGCCACAACAGGATATCCCCATCAATGACATCTACGCCGCGCTGGACAAAGGCGCCATCGACGCGGTGGAATGGGTCGGCCCCTATGACGATCTGAAACTCGGTTTCCAGAAGATCGCCAAATATTATTATTATCCCGGATGGTGGGAGGGGGGGGCTGTCGTGCACGCCTTCTTCAATCTGGAAAAATGGAACGCGCTGCCGAAGACTTATCAGACGATCCTTGCGGATGCTTGCGCTTTCGCCAACACCAACATGCTGGCGAAATACGATGTGAAAAATCCGCAGGCATTGAAGGAAATCGTCAAGCAGGGCGTGACGTTGCGCCCGTTCAGTCAGGAAATTCTCGAGGCATGTTTCCAGGCGGCTATGGGAATTTATGCCGATCTCTCGAAATCGAACAATTATTTCAAGCGGATCTATGACGATCAGGTTGCTTACAAGAAGGATGCCTATCTCTGGATGCAGCTTTCCGAATATACCTTCGATACCTTCATGATGATCCAGCAGAGGGCGGGCAAACTCTGACCGGTCGTGCCCTTAATTTCACCGATTTGTGTTTTAGTGATTGATTATTGAAGAAATATAGCTTGAGTAGAATAAGTTTTAACTGATTGCACGAATACGATGCAAAATCTCACTCAAAATTAGTGTAAGTAACCGAGATAATTAGAAAATCCATCCAGATACCTCCTATTTGGGCAATCAAATTTTAAAAAGTTTCAACTAGAGTGCCTGCCGCATCAGGGGAACTCTGAATGAAGCCTCAAAGCCCGGACACCGTGCCGACGGATGTTTATCTGTCGTTCGTAAGTTCGCTTTTCGGAAACCGTAAGACGCTGTTTACGGGTGTGTTCGTTCACGTCCTGACGTATGTCATCGTGTTTCTGAGCACGGATGCCGGCATCTATCTCGGTCTCTGCCTCGCCTTTGTCGCCGTTTTCGCTTTCCGCATGTATTCCTTCTGGCAGTTCGACGCAGCCAATAAACATGCCTTTTCGCGTACCGATATCGCTCATTGGGAAACGCGCTATGTGCTCGGCGCCGCAGGAACGGCGGGCATTCTCGGCATCGGCAGCGGCTATGCGATCCTGATCGTCCAGGATCCATTGGCGGAGTTCATCTGCATTGCCGTGACCATGGCGTCGATGGTGTCGATCGTCGGCCGCAATTATGGTTCGCAGAAGGCGATCGACCTGCAGACCATGGCCTGCTGCCTGCCGATCATCATCGCCTGTCTGATGTCGGAACAGCTTTACAAATCCATCGTATCCATCATGCTCGTGCCCTTCGGGTTGACGACGCGCTCGATGGCCAATGGCGTGCGCGAATTTCTCTATAAGAATGTCATCGCTTCGCGTGAGATATCGTTGATTGCCGACCGGTTTGACACGGCGCTCAACAACATGACGCATGGTCTGTTCATGCTCGATGCCGACAATCGCATCCTGGTGGTGAACCGCAAAGCCTGCGAGCTCTTGAACCTGGCGCATCAGGAACAGCTCAGGGATTGCGAGTTCGATGTCGTGCTGCGCTACGGCGCCCGCCATGCGTTTATCGACGGCTCACTGCCCGGCCTGATCCAGCGGCAGATGGCGCAGCTCGTCAGCGGCTCGCTGTCACGCACCCTCATTCAATTCAATGAGGATCTGTTTCTGGAATTTTCGGCAAGCCGACGTGCCGACGGCATTGTCATTCTGATTTTCGAGGATGTGACGCCACGCATTCGCGCTGAGCGCAAGATCCTGCATATGGTGCGTTTCGATCCGCTGACCGGCTTGCCCAACCGCGAATATTTCGTCGACACGGTAAAGGAAAAGCTGGCCGCTCGCGCCGGAGAGGGGCAGATCGGTCTTCTGGTTCTGGATGTGGATGATTTCAAGCACGTCAATGATACCAAAGGGCATTTCATCGGCGATCGGCTGCTGGTCGCCATCGCCGCGCGGCTGAAGGAGACGGCGGGAGACATGGCGCTTTCCGCTCGCCTCGTCGGGGATCAATTCGTGTTGTTTTTCCCGAATGAGGACGGCGAGCCGGATCTGGACAGCCGCATCCGTGCGCTGCATGCCGCCATGGCCGGCTCCTACGATGTCGATCGCAATAGCCTCCGCGTTTCCTTCAGCGGCGGTTATGTGACCATGTCGAGCCGCGAGTTCCGTCCGGAGGAGTGGCAGATCAAGGCCGATCTGGCGCTGTTCGAAACCAAATCGCGGATGAAGGGTGGATGCTCCGCCTTCGAGCAAGAAATGGATGCCCGCTATGTCGAGCGGCAGAAACTGAAAGAGGATCTGCGCGAGGCGATCGAGGGCGGCAAGCTGCATGCCGTCTATCAACCGATGTTCTCGCCGGATGGCAGTCGCATCGATTGCTGTGAGGCCCTGTCGCGGTGGGTGCATCCGGAAAAGGGCTCGATTCCGCCGAACGTCTTCGTGCAGATCGCCGAGGAAATGGGCATCGTGACCGGCATCACCCGCTTCATGCTCAATCAGGCCTGCCGCGACTGCGCCACCTGGCCGCAGGCGATCTCGGTTTCTGTCAATCTTTCAGCACAGGACCTGCGCAGCAACGATATCGTCGCCATGGTCATGGATGCGCTCGATGCATCGGGGCTGGACCCGTCACGACTGCATCTGGAAGTCACCGAAAGCTGCTTGATGGATGAACTCGCGACCGTTCGGTCCATTCTGACCGATCTGCGCGCCAAGGGCATCACCATCGCCATCGATGATTTCGGTACCGGCTTCTCCAGCCTCAGCTATCTCGACACGCTGCCCGTGGATATCGTCAAGATCGACCGCTCTTTCGTACGCGACATCACCACCGACAGCCGCCGTTTCAAGCTCCTGTGCGGCATTGCCGATCTTTCACGGGCTCTTAGCCTGGAAATCGTTATCGAGGGCGTGGAAACGCCGGAGCAACTATCGCTCATCGAAAAATACGAATTGGCCGACATCGTCCAGGGCTATGTGTTTTCAGTTCCTGTGCCTCAGGATAGCATCGTCGAGATGGTGGACAATATCGGCCGCCACCAGCCGGCCATACGGCAGGATAATGTGGCTTAGACCTCGCCCGGGCGGCCAATCGAGAGCGCTTTTCGTGCTTACCGCGGCTGTCGGGCCGAACTCAAGCTTTCCAGTGTAACTCTCCTATTTTTGATGTCGGGCAGGCATTTCTGCCGCCGATACTTCCTTACCTGCCGTAACGTTAGGTTCCTTCCAGCAAAATGGATGGGACGGCCAGTAAATCTACAACAATTAATAAATAAGAACTTGTGAATATTCGAATCTATACCGGTATCGGTAATCAAAAAATTAACCTTAATGAACAAATAATTATTAAAAATTAAATCTAATATTGATCAATTTTTCTCTTAATACCAATAATGGTCCGTTAAAATTGTGAGTAACGAACCATGTCTTATATGAGTACTTTGAGAGATAGCTTCGCCGGCAAGCTAATGGAGGTGCTTGATCATGTTGAATACCGCCGGATCGAGAGCAGCGAGGACATGGAGGATGTCGCCCGGTTGCGCTACAAGGCCTACAAAGCGCGTGCGGTTTTGCCGATTGCCGCCAAGAGCATGATCGACGACATCGATTTCGACGAGCAGGCCTATGTTTTCGGCGTCTACTATTATGAAGAGCTGGTGAGTACCGTGCGGATACATCATGTCACGCCGGATCATCGCGTTTGCCAGTCAACCGGCATTTTTCCCGATGAGATCCATGCCTTTCTCGATGCCGGCATGACGCTGATCGATCCGGCGCGTTTCGCTATCGATCCCGATTTCGAGCTTGAAATGCCGGCTTTGCCTTATTTGACGCTGAGACCGGCAATCGTGGGCGCCATTTATTTCGATACCGATCGCGTCATGCAACATATCCGCCCGGCGCATGCCGCATTCTACAAACGTGTCTTCTACGCCGATACTATCGTGCCACCGCGTATGACGGAGACCTATGGTTTCGAACTGACGCTGCTTGCTTCACGGTCGAAAGAGATTCGCGGCAAGTTGATGCAGCGATACCCATTTTTTGATTCGGAGCCTTATGAGCGGCGGATGATGTTCTCCCGCGGCGCTGAAGGCGGTACGCATCCGTTAACCGTTCTGCCGACGGCGCGATTGGCTGCAGGCAGCCGCGCCGCCGGCCGGCAGCAACTCGGCTAAGGCTATCCAGCCTCTGCGGCGTTCTCGTGCATTGCATTTTTCGCCGCTTTATGTAACGCCTCGATTGAGGAAATTCGGCCGCGGTGTTTCTTCCAGATCCACCGCGGCTTTCGAGGCTGAACTCCAGCCGACAGGCGATTGCAAGGCCGGTCGGGGAGCGGATTGAGGGGAGATTTTTGAATGGCCGAACATCATACCGGACCGGTCGAAACCGGTGCTCCGATGGACTATAAGGAGCATGACAAGACCTACCATGGGTTTCTTTTGGTCGCCAGAGCCGGATCGGCAATCGTCGCCGCGCTTCTGATAGCGATGGCGGCTGGTTTCTTCGGCCATGCCGGCTTCCTCGGCGGTCTGCTTATTTTCATTGTTCTATCAATCGTCGGCACCATGCTCGTGCGCTGATATTCGAGCGCGCTGATCGATGCAGGGCCGTCCGGCCCGCACCTTCCCCGGAATTCCGGCCTGATTCTGCAGGCTATTGTGCTGCTGTATCCAGTAGCGCTGTCGTTTGACGCGAGGTGGTATCGTTGGGCAATCTGGTTTTTGTCGCCAAGGAGACCGTGGCGGATGAGACACGTGTCGCGGCGTCCATCGAAACGGCGAAGAAAATGAAAGGCCTTGGCTTCGACATTGTGGTCGAAGCCGGTGCGGGCGTTCTGTCACGCATTTCAGACGACGAATACGAGGCCGTCGGCGCGCGGATCGGCTCTGTTTGGGATGCCGCCCAGGCCGATGTCATTCTCAAAGTGCGCCGGCCGACCGAGGAAGAGATCGCCGGCTACAAGAGCGGTGCGATCGTAATCGCCATCATGGATCCCTATGGCAATGAAGCGGCGCTCGCCGCCATGGCGCGGGCCGGGCTAACGAGCTTTGCCATGGAGCTGATGCCGCGCATCACCCGTGCGCAGTCGATGGACGTGCTGTCGTCGCAGGCCAATCTTGCCGGCTATCAGGCGGTGATCGAGGCAGCCGCGGTTTATGACCGGGCCCTGCCGATGATGATGACGGCAGCCGGAACTGTGCCGGCGGCGAAGGTCTTCGTCATGGGTGCCGGCGTCGCGGGCCTGCAGGCGATCGCCACAGCGAGGCGATTGGGCGCGCAGGTCTCGGCCACCGACGTTCGCCCTGCGGCCAAGGAGCAGGTCGCTTCGCTCGGCGCGAAATTCGTTGCCGTCGAGGACGAAGAGTTCAAGGCGGCGGAAACGGCCGGCGGCTATGCCAAGGAGATGTCGAAAGACTATCAGGCCAAGCAGGCCGCCCTCGTTGCCGAACATATCTCCAAGCAGGATATCGTCATCACCACGGCCCTGATTCCCGGCCGCCCGGCGCCCCGGCTTGTCAGCCGCGAAATGCTGAAGGCGATGCGCCCCGGCGCAGTTGCCGTCGACCTTGCCGTCGAGCGTGGGGGCAATATCGAGGGTGTCGAATTCGGGACCGTTACCGATGTCGAGGGGGTCAAGGTGATCGGTTATCCCAATCTGGCTGGTCGTATTCCAGCGAGCGCGTCTGCGCTCTATGCCAAGAACCTCGTCACCTTTCTGGAAACGATGGTCGACAAGAACAGCAAGAGTCTCGGGCTCAACCGGGCCGATGAGCTGATCAAGGCGACGATGCTGACCGACGGGGGCGAAGTCGTGCATCCGAACTTCGTCGACCCGGATCAGCCGACGGTCAACAAGGGAGATCTCTAGATGGCCAGCCAAGCAATGGATCAGGCGCTCCAGCAACTGGATGACGCCGTCAACGCTGTGATGACCGCTGCTGCCCAGGCGCCGGAATCCGTCAGCGCAGTCTCGGGCGGTGCAATCGATCCCTTCGTTTTCCAACTGGCGATTTTCGTATTGGCGATCTTCGTCGGCTATTACGTCGTCTGGTCGGTGACCCCGGCCTTGCATACGCCGTTGATGGCGGTGACGAATGCGATTTCCTCGGTCATCGTCGTTGGTGCGCTTCTGGCGGTCGGCATTTCCGCCAGCGGGCTTGCCACCGGTTTCGGCTTCGTGGCGCTGGTGCTCGTCTCGGTCAATATCTTCGGCGGCTTCCTTGTCACCCAGCGCATGCTGGCGATGTACAAGAAGAAAGACAAGTGAGGGCGGCATGCTGAGCAATATCGCGGCCTTCCTCTATCTCGTCTCCGGCGTGCTGTTCATCCTGGCTCTGCGCGGCCTGTCGCATCCGGCCACCAGCCGCCGCGGCAATTTCTACGGTATGGCCGGCATGGGCATCGCCATTGCCACGACTCTGGTTCTCGCGACGCCCTCCTTCGGCGGCTTCGTGCTGATCATCCTCGGCCTCGCCATCGGCGGCGGGGCAGGGGCCTATATCGCCCGCGTCATCCCGATGACCTCTATGCCGCAACTTGTCGCCGGCTTCCATTCACTGGTCGGCCTGGCGGCTGTCCTCGTCGCCGCTGCGGCACTCTATACGCCGTCATCCTTCGGCATAGGCGCCATCGGCGCGATCCATCACGAGGCACGCGTCGAAATGGCGATCGGCGTCGCGATCGGCGCGCTGACCTTCACCGGCTCGATCATCGCCTTCCTGAAGCTCGACGGCCGCATGTCCGGTAAGCCGATCCTGTTGCCGAACCGGCACATCATCAACGCCGTGTTGTTGGCGCTGATTGTGTTCTTCATCGCCGGCCTTGCCGTCAGCGAAAGCCACTTCGATTTCTGGGCGATCGTCGCCCTGGCTCTTGCGCTTGGCGTGCTGCTGATCGTGCCGATCGGCGGCGCCGATATGCCTGTCGTCGTATCGATGCTCAACTCCTATTCCGGCTGGGCCGCGGCCGGGATCGGCTTCACACTCGGCAATCTGGCGCTGATCATCACCGGTGCTTTGGTCGGCTCGTCGGGTGCGATCCTCAGCTACATCATGTGCAAAGGCATGAACCGCTCCTTCATCTCTGTCATTCTCGGAGGGTTCGGCGGGGAGACGGCTTCCAGTGGCGCCGATAACAGCGACAAAACGGTGAAGCTCGGCTCGGCCGAGGATGCCGCCTATCTGATGGCCAATGCATCGAAAGTCATCATCGTGCCTGGCTATGGGATGGCGGTGGCGCAGGCTCAACACGCATTGCGCGAAATGGCAGACAAGCTGAAGGCAAACGGCGTCGATGTGAAATACGCCATTCATCCCGTCGCCGGCCGTATGCCCGGCCACATGAACGTGCTGCTTGCCGAAGCCAATGTTCCCTACGACGAAGTCTTCGAGCTGGAAGACATCAATTCGGAATTTGCCCAGGCCGATGTCGCCTATGTCATCGGCGCCAACGACGTCACCAATCCGGCTGCACGCGACGATAAGACGTCGCCGATCTACGGCATGCCGATTCTTGACGTCGACAAGGCCAAGACGTGCCTCTTCGTCAAACGCTCGCTCGGGTCCGGTTATGCCGGTATCGACAACACGTTGTTCTATAAGGACGGTACCATGATGCTGCTCGGTGACGCCAAAAAGGTCACCGAGGAGATTGTCAAGGCGATGAACGAGTGAACATACATCTCCCCGACGGGGAGATGTCATGAGAGGCTGCGAAAGCGCGGCATATGGGCGATTTGCGAGAAACGCCCTGGCTTTTTTCAAATCGAAGCGGGTGCCAGCGTCATCTTCTCAACCCCTACGGCAACGTTGACGCCCTCCTGGGCCTGGACGTTGAGGGGTTGCAGCATGAAGGCTCTGTTGGTGCCGCCGGCGATGACTTTGGCGCCGCCACCGGCTGCGACGCTGGCATCGGCGCCAACGCCGTAATATTCGCCGGCCAGCGCTATATCGGTGAATGGCGTGCCGGTCCTGGCAAGCACAGTCCAGACCATGACGCTGCGACCGGTAACGCCGAGATCGACGCCGTATTTCTGGATCATGCCGGCATAACGCGCACGTGGCCCGCCGCCGCTCGGTTCAAACGTGCACATCAGGTTTTTCTGGGACATGATGATCATGCCTGTCGATCCTTTCGACGTGCAGGTGAGCGTGCCGAGAGTAGAGTAGTCTGCGGACGCTGCAGGCGCGGCCCATACGGCGGCGGATAGCGCCGCAGACGCCAGAAGAATGTGTTTCAACATGGTCTTTCTCCTCTGGATTGACCGATGATGAAATTGCAACGGTTCCTGCGGTTGAATGTTCCAGGCCGAGGCCGAGCGCTATCCTTTGTTTACGCATTCCGGACGGAAAACCGCTTTCGCACTTTTCCCGGATTGCGCTAGTTTCGCTCGCGTTCGCGCTCCATGGTGCTGCGCAGCGCGTTCAGCACCCAGACGAGGCCCGTCGGACGGAAGTCGATCTCGACGCTGCCGCTGAAGGCAGCGGCGGCATGCGCCTTGGTGACGGTCGTGCCAAAGCCTGTAATGGTCGGTGTCTTGACGATCGGGCCGCCGATTTCCGTCCAGACAAGCCGAATCATCTGTCCGGTCTCGCTGTCCGCGGTCGTCCATTCGATGGTGATCTTCCCTTCGGGAGCGGAGAGCGCACCGTATTTCACCGAATTCGTTGCCAGCTCGTGCAGAATCAGGCCGAGATTCTGCACTGCTTCCGGCTTGAGCAGGAAATCCCTGCCCTTGATGTCGAGTTGCTGCGGGCCCTGGAGGAAGGTGGCCAGATGAATGTCGATCACCCGCCGCAGCGACACGCCGGACCATTGTTCGCTGGTCAGGACTTCGATCGAACGCGCCAGCCCTTCCAGCCGGTCGGCGACCGCGCGTTGAAAGGTGTCGACGCTGTCGGTTTGCCGGGCGAGCTGACGGGTCATCGCCTGGGCGAGCGCGAGCAGGTTCTTGGTACGGTGGACAAGCTCATGCATGACGAAATGCAGCCGGTCCTCGGTTTCGCTGCGATCGAAGGATGCATTGGAAAGCGCCATGGCCATCTGATTGGCCTCGATGACGCTGGTCTCGATCGGCGAAACGATCTCGCCCCGGCCCATGCGGTCCGCCATATCGGCAATGTCCTGGATGGTGGTGCGCACTTGACGGGCCAGTGCGTAGACCGCAATCACCGCGATCAACAACAGGGTGACGCCACCATAGATCAGGAAGCGCCAGGTGCTCATCAGCGAGGCCTGCGCCGGGGCGATGGGGCCCCAGACGACGGCTTTCCATGACCAGCCGGGAATTCGCGCATAGCCGAGAAGCGAGTGCGGCAGGACCTTCTCGTCCTGATAAACGCCGCTCGAGGCGATCAGCTTCGGCAGGATATCCTTGTTGAACGGATCGCCAGGGGAAAGATTGGCAGGACCACTACCTGCAACGATATGGCCGGAACTGTCGATAACCGCGGCCGACCAGCCGGGCGCAAGCGCATCGGTCGTCACGAGCTTGGCGAGTTCATCGGCATCCTGTGTCATGGCCAGGGCCGCACCGGCCGGCGAATGATCGAGCGGCAGGGTGACATTGTAGACCCAGCGGCGGATGATCGATCCCACAAAGACGTCCGAAGCCTCGATGCGGCCCGAATTGAGCGCCGATTGCAAGGCGGCCATATTGCCGGTCTTGCCGAGCGGCTTGCTGAGCGGCCAGCGTGTGTTCAGCCGCATCTGGCCGTCCTTGTCCAGAAGCAGGACGAAAAGCGAATCGGTGCGCAGCACCGTCTCCGTCCGGGCGAAGAAGGTGGCGATATCGTTGCGCTCCAGTTCCGGCGACGAGGAGAGCAGTCGCAACGTCGTCGCCATGTCCTGCAATTGCCGATCGATGGTGCGTGCCAGTGCCTGGGCATCCTGAACCGTATCGCGCTTCAGCACATCGCGCTCATTGTTTTCGAGCTGGACCAGCAGCAATGCCACGAAAGCTAGAATCGGCAAAGCAATCGCCAGTGCTATGGCGATCAGATAAGCCCCAATCGAAGCTTTCGGGAAACGCGTCTTATTCATGGCGCGATCAACCGATCGGATCACCATAGAAATAAGAAGCGTCTACCGAAACGGGAATAACGGTCTTGATCACCATGTCGAGCCCCCATGCTTTTACCCGAGCAGCATGCTCCCGAAAATGCCATGTTAGGGCTCGGTAAATTGCGTTGCAACATATGAAAAGTCACCGCCGTTAAATCGTAAATGATACCAGACACTTTGGAGGCGAGCGGCATCGGTTTAAGGTTAGGATTTACGAGCCATTAGCCTGTCGGTGCAAATCGGGACAGACGGAATGGCGCAAGCTGGGAGTCGGCATCACCGCTGACAATTTCCGCCGCTGCAAGCGATCCGACAAGCGGCGCCAGCGTTACGCCGGAATGCAGGACGGCGAGATAAAGGCCCGGCGCGGCATCGACGCCGCCGATGATCGGGAAACCGTCTTTCGGGGTTGGCCGGTAGCCGACCGTATAAAAATCGAGTTCGAGCCTGTCGCCGCCGCGCAGCATGGTTTTGACCTTGGCAAAAAGCTCGTCGGCGGCCTTTTGCGGTTCGTCGCCCGGATCGGTACCGCCGAAGTCGCTACCGGCAATGATCCGGCCTTCCTTTGTTTGGCGCATGTGCAGTTCCGGCGCCAGGACGAGGCCATTCAGAAATCGCGGGGCCGGGCGGGAATGAACGATCAGGCCAGGCGGCGCTTCGACCGGCACATCGATGCCGACGGATGCGGCGAGCGCCGCGGTGCCGGCGCCGGCAGCAAGAACGACGTGATCGGCAAGGAGTGCTCCATCGGCCGTTTCAACGCCGCTGATTCTGCCGTTCTCCTGCAGAAGCCGCCTGACCTCTGTGCCATAGGACAGCGTCGCGCCATGGCGGGCGGCATCCCCCAGCAGCAAATTGGCAGCGATAGCTGGCTCGACGGCGCCTTCTTCGGCGACGTGCAGCGCGAAGGCGGGCGGATCGGCGAGATTGGGTTCGAACGTAGCGCTTGCTTCCCGATCGACCCGCCGCAATCCGTAGCCCCAGCCGCCCTGCTGTTCGGCATAGGCCTCCAGTTCGGCTTCCGGCAGATCCCAGCAAAGCCCGCCGCACCAGGAAAGCGGCAGGCCGGGAAGGTCAGCCGCCAGCCGCGACCATTCCGCCATCGCGCGGCGACGGAAAGGGAAATAGAATTCGGGATTGCCCCAACTGGCATTGATCCAGGCGAAAGAACTCGGCGTCGCCTCGCCTCCGGCATTTGCGGCGATCACGGTGACGGATGCGCCCTTGCGCGCCAGATGCCAGGCAATGGAAGCGCCGATGATGCCGGCGCCGATGACGATGATTTTCTGAGGGGAAGACATGCCGCGTCTCTTGTCCGAATGTGGGGTCGCAGGGAGACTATGCGTTCAACAGCGCAAAGAAAAGCCGCGGGGCGGATGATCGCCCGGCGGCCCACTGTTGTTCTCTGGCAATTATGGCGGAAAAAGCGCCATGCGCCTTTCCAGCAACTATTTTAGGCGCCCGCGCCGACGCGCGCCAGGCCATCCTTGGCCGGCTGATAGCTCGGATCGAGGTTGACGGCATGCTGGTAGGAACGGCGGGCTTTAGCCTTGTCGCCACGGCGCTCATACACGAAGGCCTGGTTGGCCCAGGATTCGGCAACCTTGTTGTTGAGGTCGATCGCGTGGTTGAAATCGGCAAACGCGTTGTCGTCGTCGTTCTGCGCGAGATAGGAGATGCCGCGGCTGTTGTAAGGCTCGGGCGAATTCGGCGAAAGCGAGATTGCCTTGGAGAAGTCGTCGATCGCCTTATCCTGCTGATTGCGCTTCTGATAGATCACGCCGCGGCCGTTATAGGCGCGGCCATCCGTCGTGCCGAGGCTGATCGCCTTGGAATAATCGCTGAAGGCATCATTGTCGCGGCCTGACTGACGATAGAGATTGCCGCGGCCGATATAGGCGACGTCATAATTGGGATTGATCTGCAGCGCGGCGTTATAGTCGGCGACTGCTTCCGGCAGCTTGCCCATGTTGCGGTAGATGAGCGCGCGATTGGCATAGGCCTGATAGAACTTCGGATTGAGCTGGATCGCCTGGTTGAAGTCTGCCAGGGCGCGGCTGAATTCGCCGCCGCGGCCATAGGCCGTGCCGCGGACGTTATAGCCTTCCGGATCCTGCGGATTGGCATTGATGACCGAGGTCAGCGAAGCAATGTTTTCCGAAGAGCCCTGCGCCTTGTCGATGCGGATCACCGTATCCGTGGAGGCGGTCTGGCAGCCGGAAAGGCCGATTGCAGCGAGAAGAGCCAAAGCGGGCACGGCAGCGGCGCGCTTCGAAACAAAAAAAGACAGTTTCGAAGAGCGGAACTGTTTGGACGTCGTGATTGCCATTATCGGGTTCGCTTTCCCCATGCGTTATATCAGGCTGTTTTGATTAATTCCGTTTGCCCGGACAATAAATCAAAAAGGCGGCGGCGAAACGACTCGCCCCCGCCAGACATGCATCTGAAAACGTCGAAAAAACGACGATTAGCGTGCGACCAGACCTTCGCGCTGTGCACGCTTGCGTGCCAGCTTGCGAACACGGCGAACAGCTTCTGCCTTCTCGCGAGCACGCTTCTGCGAAGGCTTTTCGTAATAGTCGCGCATCTTCATTTCGCGGAAAATGCCTTCGCGCTGCATCTTCTTCTTGAGAGCGCGGAGAGCCTGATCGACATTGTTATCGCGGACAAGTACCTGCACGAGAATCACGTTCCTTTGGTTTGGTTGATGCCAGCGGCGACTGCAGCGCCAGGAGGCAAAACAATAACGTTCGCGCGGCCGCAGCCTTGCGATTGGTAAGGCGAGATAACAGATCGGTTTGTCAAAGTCTAGCCAGATCGTGAGTTTACGGAGGAAAAAGCCGTTGTCGAGCGTGAATTGATCCGGCGATGTCATTTCTGACATGCTTATGTTCGGATCGCAGCGCTTGTTCCTCCACGCCCATAGCTGGCGGCGAGCCGACCGAAGAATGGCATGGAATACGGCGGCCCGTTTTACTATTCTTTTTAACCGTGTCGAAAGGCGGTCCTGATTGCGTCGCAAAAGAGCCGTTGCGTCGGTTTTTGTTTTGCGATTTGTATGGCCCATCGAAAGGGCTTGATCCCTGAAGGAGTTGAGGGCGAATGCGTAAATACTCGGTTTTTGCCGTGGCACGGGAAGCAATGCGGGCTCACAAGGGTTGGGAGGCCCAGTGGAGTTCGCCGGAGCCGCGTAAGGAGTATGACGTCATCATCATCGGCGCCGGCGGTCATGGTCTGGGCGCCGCTTATTACCTTGCCAAGGAGCACGGCATTACCAATGTCGCAGTTCTTGAAAAGGGTTGGCTTGGCGGCGGCAATACCGGTCGTAACACGACCATCATCCGCTCGAACTATCTCTACGAAGAGAGCATGCACATCTATGAGCATTCGATGAAGCTCTGGGAGGGGCTTTCTCAGGATCTTAACTACAATGTCATGTATTCGCCGCGCGGCGTGATGATGCTGTCGCACAATATCCACGACCAGCAGTCCTTCAAGCGGCATATCCATGCCAACCGGCTCTATGGTATCGACAATGAATGGCTGACGCCGGAGCAGGCGAAAGCTTACTGTCCTCCACTCGATATCTCGAAGACGGCGCGCTACCCGATCAATGGTGCTGCCCTGCAGCGCCGCGGCGGCACGGCTCGTCACGACGCCGTGGCCTGGGGCTTTGCCCGCGCGGCCTCGGATCGCGGCGTGCACATCATCCAGAATTGCGAAGTGACCGGTATCCAGCGCGGACCCGACGGCCGCGTGACCGGCGTCGACACGACGCGCGGCTTCATCGGCGCGAAGAAGATCGGCGTTTCCGCGGCCGGCCATACCACCGTCGTCATGCAGATGGCCGGCGTGCGCGTGCCGCTGCAATCGAGCCCGCTGCAGGCGCTGGTTTCCGAGCCGCTGAAGCCGATCTTCCCCTGCGTCGTCATGTCGAACACCGTGCATGCCTATATCTCGCAGTCCGACAAGGGCGAACTCGTCATTGGCGCGGGCACGGACCAGTACAATTCCTATAGCCAGACCGGCGGCCTTCAGATCATCACCCATACGCTGGATGCGATCTGCGAGCTGTTCCCGATGTTCCGTCGCGTCAAGATGATGCGCTCCTGGGGCGGCATCGTCGACAACACGCCGGACCGTTCGGCGATCCAGTCGAAGACGCCGGTGCCGGGTCTCTATGTCAATTGCGGCTGGGGTACGGGCGGCTTCAAGGCGACGCCGGGCTCGGCCAATCTCTTCGCGCACCTGATCGCCCGCGATGAGCCGCACAAGTTCAATGCCGGGCTCAATCTGGAACGTTTCCGCACCGGTCGCTTGATCGACGAGGCCGCCGCCGCCGCCGTCGCGCATTGATGAGTTGCAGCTCTGCGTCCTCCGGGCACCGCTCCCAGGTTCCGAGCTTTAATATTAGGTAGAAAACGATGCTGCTGATTTACTGCCCCTATTGCGAGGAAGAGCGTTCGGAACTCGAATTCCGCAACGCCGGCGATGCGCATATCGTGCGGCCGGCCAATATTGCCGGGATATCGGATGAAGAGTTCGAGGAATATTTCTTCCTGCGCGACAATCCGAAGGGTCTGATCTTCGAGCGCTGGCGGCATATTCATGGCTGCGGCCGCTTCTTCAATGCGGCGCGCGATACGGTCAGCGACCGTTTCTACCTCACTTACAAGGCCGGCGAGCCGAAGCCGGATATTTCGACGCTGCTGCCCGCAGCCCCTGAGCCGGTGGCGCAAGACCACAATCTGCAAGAACAAACGGTACAAGAACAAGCACCACAAGAAGAGGGATTTGCGAAATGAGCGGCGCCAACCGTATTGCGGGCAAGGGCCGTCTGACGCCGGCCAGAACCGCCCGCTTCACCTTTGACGGCAAAAGCTATACGGCGCTCGAGGGCGATACCGTCGCCTCGGCGCTGCTTGCCAATGGCATTCATCTCGTCGGCCGCTCGTTCAAGTATCATCGTCCGCGCGGCATCCTGTCTGCCGGTGCGGAAGAGCCCAATGCGTTGCTTGACATCTCCCGCGATTCGGCCCGCCGCCAGCCAAACGTGCGCGCCAGCGTCCAGGAAGTCTTCGACGGCATGAAGGTGCAGTCGCAGAATCGCTGGCCGTCTCTCGCCTTCGATATCGGCGGCGTCAACAATCTCATGTCGCCCTTCTTCGCCGCGGGGTTCTACTACAAGACCTTCATGTGGCCGAAGGCGGCCTGGAAACACATTTACGAGCCCTTTATTCGCCGTGCCGCCGGTCTTGGCGTTGCGCCGACGGAGGAAGATCCGGATCATTATGCCAGCCGTTATGCCCATTGCGACGTGCTGGTGGTCGGGGCCGGCATTGCCGGTCTTTCGGCAGCACTTGCAGCAGCAGAGGCCGGCGCCAAGGTCATCCTCTGCGACGAACAGGCGGAAGCGGGCGGTTCGCTGCGCTTTGACGCCAGCGTCAAGATCGACGGCGTCGAAGGCTATGTCTGGGCTCAGGATATCGTCGCCAAGCTCCAGTCGATGGACAATGTGGAAGTACTGACCCGCACGACGGCTTTCGGCTATTACAATCACAATTTCATCGGCCTTGCCGAACGTGTCACCGATCATCTCGCAAGGCCGGGCCGCAATCTGCCGCGCGAGCGCCTATGGCAGGTCCGCGCCAAGCGCGTCATCATGGCGACGGGTGCGATCGAGCGGCATATGGTGTTCCCGAACAACGACCGCCCGGGCATCATGCTGGCATCCGCGGCGCGCACCTATCTCAATCATTACGGTGTTACCGTCGGCGCCAGGATCGGCGTCTACACGGCGCATGACTCGGCCTACGAAGCTGCCTTCGACCTTAAGCGCGCCGGCGTCTCTGTCGCTGCGATCGTCGACAGCCGCGCGCATCCGGGCGAGGCCGTGCTTGCCGAGGCGAAGCGGCTCGGTATCGAGGTACTGACTGACTATGCCGTTATCGACACCTCCGGCAAGCTCCGCGTCGCCTCCATGACGGTGGCGCGCAATGGCAGCAGGGGCTCGCGCAAGATCGCAATCGATGCGCTGCTCGTTTCCGCGGGCTGGACGCCCTCCGTACATCTGTTCTCGCAGTCGCGCGGCAAACTGAAATTCGACACTGAGAAGCAACGCTTCCTGCCGGGCACCTATGTTCAGGATTGTCTCTCCGTCGGTGCTTGCAATGGCACGGACGGGCTGCAGGCGGCTATCGAGGAATCGCTTGCCGCCGGTGAATTGATGGCGCGGGCTGCGGGCGCGAGCGGCGGGGGCAGCAAGATCCAACTGCACGCCGAACAGGCCTTCGAATGGACCGGCGGCATGATCGGCGCAGCCGAGGGTGCGGGACCTGATACCAATGCCAAGGCTTTCGTCGATTTCCAGCATGATGTCTGCGCCAAGGACATCCGTCTCGCTGTGCGCGAGGGCATGCATTCGATCGAGCATATCAAGCGTTTCACCACCAACGGCATGGCGTCCGATCAGGGCAAGCTCTCCAACATGCATGGCCTGGCGATCGCCGCGGAAATGCTCGGCAAGGATATCCCAAAGGTCGGTCTTACGACCTTCCGTGCGCCCTATACGCCGGTGACCTACGGTACGCTGATCAGCCATTCGCGCGGTTCGCTCTTCGACCCCGCCCGCAAGACGCCGATGCATGCTTGGGAAGAGGCGCATGGCGCCATATTCGAGGATGTCGGAAACTGGAAGCGCGCCTGGTTCTACCCGCGCCCCGGCGAGACAATGCATCAGGCCGTCGATCGCGAATGCAAAACGGCGCGTGAAGTGGCAGGCGTGTTCGACGCCTCGACACTCGGCAAGATCGAGGTGGTTGGGCCGGATGCGGCTCAGTTCCTGAACCTCCTCTATACGAATGCCTGGGACACGCTGAAGCCAGGTCGCTGCCGCTACGGCATCATGACTCGTGAAGACGGCTTCGTTTATGATGACGGCGTCGTCGGGCGTCTGGCGGAAGACCGGTTCCATGTGACCACCACGACCGGCGGTGCGCCGCGCGTGTTGCAACACATGGAAGACTATCTGCAGACGGAATTTCCGCATCTGAAGGTATGGCTGACGTCCACCACCGAGCAATGGGCTGTTATCGCCATACAGGGGCCGAAGGCGCGCGAAATCGTCGAACCGCTGGTCGAGGGGCAGGATCTTTCCAATGAGGCCTTCCCGCATATGAGCGTGGCCGAGTGCAAGGTCTGCGGTGTGCCGGCACGGCTATTCCGCGTCTCCTTCACCGGCGAAGTCGGCTACGAAATCAACGTGCCGGCCGATTATGGGCAGTCGGTCCTTGAAGCCGTATGGGCGCGTGCAGAACCGTTGGGCGCTTGTGCTTACGGCACCGAGACCATGCACGTGCTACGCGCTGAAAAGGGCTACATCATTGTCGGCCAGGACACCGACGGTACGGTAACGCCCGATGATGCTGGACTTTCCTGGGCCGTCTCGAAGAAGAAGGCGGACTTTGTCGGCATTCGTGGCCTGAAGCGGATCGATCTTGTCAAGGAAGGGCGCAAGCAGCTCGTCGGTCTCGTCACTCGCGATCCGAAGGTGGTGCTGGAGGAGGGCGCTCAGATCGTCGCCGATCCGAATGAGCCGAAGCCGATGACCATGCTCGGTCACGTCACTTCGGCCTATTGGTCGGAAAATCTTGGCCGCTCGATTGCCTTCGCACTGGTTGCCGGCGGCCGTGAGCGCATGGGCAAGACGCTTTACGTCCCGATGCCCGATAAGACGATCGCCGTCGAGGTGACGGATCTGGTGTTCTTTGACAAGGAAGGAGGCCGGATCAATGGCTGATATCGCGACCCGTAAACTGCCGCTCGCCGGCCGCCACGGCGGCTCCGCCTCGGTCCGGCTGACGCCGGCCGTGCCCGCAAGCCGCATTTCGCTGCGTGCACCGGCAGAATCGCTCGATGGTCTTTCTTCCGCGCTCGGTCTCAGCCTGCCGCGCCGGCCGAAAACATCGGCCCGCAGCGATAGCCGCTATGCTTTGTGGCTGGGTCCTGACGAATGGCTGGTCATCGACGAGAACGGCACGGACCTTGTCCGCCTTGCCGCTTCCGCCGGCGTGCTGCATTCGGCTGCCGATGTCTCTCATCGAAACACCGCGATCATCGTTTCCGGCCCGGGCGCGGAAGCAACCCTCGCCGCCGGTTGCCCGCAGGATCTGTCGCTGCAGGTTTTCCCGGTTGGGGCCTGCTCGCGCACCCTGTTTGGCAAGGCGGAAGTCGTGCTGCTGCGCCTCGACGATGAGACGTTCCGCGTCGAAGTCTGGCGCTCCTTCTCCGACTATGCCTTCGGGCTGTTGGCCGAGGGTGCGGAGGATGCGCAAAATACCTTCTCCTCTTGAGGAGAGGTGGAAAAGAAGCCTCACGCCTCTTCCGGCCGATCCATCGGATCGAACTGTGAAATGGTCGTCCACGTCGCAGTGAGCGCAGGTTTGCGCTCATTTTCAATCTCTACAGTCACGTCGTACGTCAGCATCAGCATGCTGGCGCCACGCAGTCGCGTTTCGGCGAGCTTGAAGCGGCCGCGCACCCGTGCGCCGCACTTGACCGGCGACATGAAGCGGATCTGCTCGAAGCCGTAATTGATGCCCATCGTTTGCTCGCGGATCTTCGGCAGGCCACTGTAGTTCATCGCCGAGAGCAGCGAGAGCGTCAGGAAGCCGTGGGCGATGGTGCCGCCATAGGGCGTTTCGGCTTTAGCGCGCTCGGGATCGACATGGATGAACTGATGGTCGAGCGTCGCGTCGGCAAAAGTGTCGATCATCGTCTGGTCGACCGTGATCCAGTCGGAAACGCCGATCTCGGTTCCGACCAGCTTCATGATCTCAACAAGCGAAATATCGCCGGGCATTTCATCCTCGTCAGGCTTTGCTGCTTCTTGCGATCTTTCTGGCGAATAAAGCCGGAAAGTCAACGGGCTCAGTTTTCGATGAGGAAGCAGACCGAACGCGCCGGCATGGCGATCTCATCTTGAATCGTTGCCGTTTCCTTCGGATTCAGCAGCGACCAGCCGGCCTTGCCTGAGGCCGGCAACTTGACATGTTGTTCCTCGTTCGCGCGGTTCAGTAGCACGGCGAGACGGGTCTTCTTGCCGCAATCGCGATCCTCTGTTCCGATCGCCATGCCGAGCAGGCGGGCATCCGGCGTCTCCCAATCGGGTACCGTCATCGCGGTTCCCTTGTCCGAGAACCAGAGGACATCGCCTTTGCCGTTGAAAAATTCCATATCGCTGAAGGCGGTAAAGCGGCGGCGGAGGCTTGCGAGCCAGGCGGTATGACCAATCAGCTCTTCGTCCAGCGTCGCCCAGTCCATCCAGGTAATATCGTTGTCCTGGCAATAGGCATTGTTGTTGCCGCGCTGGGTGCGCCCGCCTTCGTCGCCGGCGGTCAGCATGATCGTGCCGCGCGTGGCAAACAGCGTCGACAACAGGGCTTCGATGTCGGTGCGGCGTTTGCCGAGGATGACCGGGTCGTCCGTTTTGCCCTCGACGCCGTTGTTCCACGAGTAGTTTTCGTTGTGGCCGTCGCGGTTGTTTTCGCCGTTCGCCTCATTGTGCTTGTGAGTGTAGGAGACGATATCCATCAATGTGAAGCCGTCATGGGCGGCGAGGAAATTGACGCTGCGGGTCTGGGTGCGGCCGTCGCGGCCGAAAAGGGAGGAAGAGCCGGCGAGGATGGTGGCGATGTCGCCGATCTTGTTGTCGTCGCCGCGCCAGAAGCAGCGCAGATCGTCGCGGGCGCGATCGTTCCATTCGAGGAAGGGCGCCGGAAAATTGCCGAGCTGGTAGCCGCCGGGGCCGATATCCCAAGGTTCGGCAATCATGATGCGATCCTGAAGGACCTCATCGGCAAAGAGGGAGCGCAGCGTGAGGCTTTCTGGGTCGAAACCCTTGGCGGTGCGGCCGAGCACGGTGGCCAGATCGAAACGAAAGCCGTCGATGCCGGCATGGAGCACGAAATGGCGCAGGCTGTCGATGATGAGCTGGCGTGTCGCCGGCTGATCGCAGGCAACCGTATTGCCTGTGCCGGTGTCGTTGATCAGCATACCCGGCTGGTTCGGGTCATGGTGGAAATACACGGGATTGTCGAGGCCACGCAATGACAGCGTCGAGCCATAGCGGTCGCTCTCGCCGGTGTGATTGAAGACGAGATCGAGGATGACGCCGATGCCCTCCGCATGCAGCGCTGCCACCGTCTCGCGCAATTCCTTGACACCCCCGGGTGCTAGACGGGGGTCGAGCGCCATGAAGGCGACGGGATTATAGCCCCAGCCGTTGGTGAGGCCGAGCGGCGGCAGGTGCCGTTCGTCGATCCATGCGGTGATCGGCATCAGCTCGACGGCATCGACATGCAGCCGCTTGAGATGGGCGATGACAGCGGGATGGGCGAGGGCGGCCAGCGTGCCGCGCTTTTCTGCCGGCACATCCGGATGCAGCATGGTGAAAGGCTTGACGGCGATTTCGTAGATCAGACCGCCCGGCTTGAACAATGGTTTGGCTGGCTTCATCGCTATGTCGCGGGAGACGATCGCCTTCGGCATCAAATCCTGTGTGTCCTCGCCGAACATGCCCAGGCGTGGATGGTAGTGAAACGGCCGATCGATTTCCTTGGCATAGGGATCGACAAGCAACTTCGATGGATCGAACCACAGACCCTGACCCGGATCGTATGAACCATAGGCGCGAAAACCGTAGCGCGTGCCTTCCTTGGCGTCCTTCACAAAAAGACGATGCATGTCGCCGTCGCGAGTGAGCGGCAGACGTGCGATCTCCCTTTGACCTTCGGTATCAAAGAGGCAAAGTTCTATCCGTTCGGCATGTTTGGACGCGACGGTAAATTCGACGCCCGAGTCGGTGAGTGTTGCGCCAAGGCGGCGGGTTGTCGGCTCGGACATGTCTCGCGGGCTTTCCATTTTCGGGCGTTGGACGACGAGGGTGATATAATTTACCGTCGCGCTCGGATAACCCTTCATCCGTCTTTCGGCGTTTTCGCTCTGCTCAACCACCGAAATCCACCTTCCCCCCGAGGGGAGAAGGTGCTTATGGCACGATCCCCCTCTCCCCTCGGGGGAGAGGGTAGGGTGAGGGGACTCCGCAGAAGTTACCGTCAGGTAATCACTGTCGGCGCGTCGCGACCGGTACGCCCCTTGATGTCGGCGAGCGACTGTGCGGCGGCGATGATGTCGGCGAGCGCTTCCTGGGTCTCGATATTGTGGCGAGCGGGGTCGGGCTCGTAGCGCTCGATGTAGACGCGCAAGGTCGCGCCCGTCGTGCCAGTGCCGGACAGGCGGAAGACGACGCGGGAGCCGCCCTCGAAGAGGATGCGGATGCCCTGATGCTGGCTGACCGATTTGTCGACCGGATCGTGATAGGCAAAGTCGTCGGCGGCGGAAACAGTGAGATCACCCAGCTTCGTGCCCGGCAGGGTCGGCAGCTTTTCGCGCAGAGCGTCGATCAGGCCGTTGGCAGCATCGGTATCGACGCCTTCGTAGTCATGGCGCGAATAATAGTTGCGGCCGTAGGTCGCCCAATGCTGGGTGACGATATCGACAACACTTTCGCCGCGCACTGCGAGGATGTTGAGCCAGAGCAGCACGGCCCAGAGACCGTCCTTTTCGCGGACATGGTTGGAACCGGTACCGGAGCTTTCCTCGCCGCAGATCGTCGCCATGCCGGCATCGAGCAGATTGCCGAAGAATTTCCAGCCGGTCGGCGTCTCGTAGATGCCGATGCCGCGCTTTTCTGCGACGCGGTCGGCGGCACCGCTGGTAGGCATGGAGCGGGCGATGCCGGCGATACCATGCGAATAGCCAGGCGCCAGATTGGCGTTGGCGGCGAGGATCGCCAGACTGTCCGACGGGGTGACGTAGATGCCTTTGCCGATAATCAGGTTGCGGTCGCCGTCGCCATCGGATGCCGCACCGAAATCGGGTGCATCATCGCCGCTCATCATCTCGTCATAGAGCTCTTTGCAATAGACGAGATTCGGATCGGGGTGATGGCCGCCGAAATCCGGCAGCGGCAGGAAATTGCGGACCGAACCGCCCGGCGCGCCGAGACGGATTTCGAAGATTTCCTTGGCATAGGGGCCGGTGACTGCGCTCATTGCGTCGAAGCAGAGGCGGAAGCCGAGGCTGATGAGATTGCGGATGGCGCCGAAATCGAACAGCTCTTCCATCAGCGCGGCATAGTCTTCGACCGGGTCGATGACCGAGACGATCATGCCGCCAACGTCTTCGCGGCCGATGCGATCGAGATTGATGTCGGCGAAATCGGCGATCTTGTAGCTTTCGATGACCTTGGTGCGCTCATAGATCGCATCGGTGATCTTTTCCGGCGCCGGCCCGCCATTGCCGATATTGTACTTGATGCCGAAATCTTCGGTCGGGCCGCCGGGATTGTGGCTTGCCGACAGCACGATGCCGCCGAAGGCCTTGTATTTGCGGATGATGTTCGATGCGGCGGGCGTCGAGAGAATGCCGCCCTTGCCGACCATCACTTTGCCGAAGCCATTGGCGGCGGCCATCTTGATGGCCTTCTGGATGACTTCGCGATTGTAGAAGCGGCCATCGCCGCCGATGACCAGGCATTTGCCCTGATAGCCTTCCAACGAATCGAAAATCGACTGGATGAAGTTCTCGGCGTAGTTCGGTTGTTGAAATACGGGAACTTTCTTCCGGAGGCCTGATGTACCAGGCTTCTGATCCGCATAGGGTTGGGTGGGAATGGTTTTAATCATCTGGTTAAGCGCCTCTCGAGACAAGGCTGGAGTAGAGGGCTGCATAGCGTTCTGCGCTCTTGCCCCAGGATACGTCGGATTTCATGCCCTGCTTTTGCATCTGCGTCCAGACCTTTCGATCCTGGAAAAGGTGCATGGCGCGGCGCACGGCCTGCAGCAGCCCTTCGGCAGTGATGGGCGAAAACTGAATGCCGGTCGCGACTTTTGCCTGCAGCGCGGCGTGGTTGGCATCGATGATGGTGTCGTTGAGGCCACCCGTACGCGCAACGATCGGCAGGCAACCATAGCGTAAGCCATAAAGCTGCGTGAGGCCACAGGGTTCGAAGCGGGATGGAATGATGATGGCGTCGCAGCCGGCCTGCATCAGATGCGACATCGGTTCATTGTAGCCGGCGGAAACGCCGATGCGGCCGCGATGACGGCCGGCGGCGGAAAAAAGCGCGCCTTCGAGAGCGGCATCACCCGCTCCGAGGATGGCGAGCTTGCCGCCCATCCGGACGATATCGCTGGAAATGCGGGCAAGCAGGTCCATGCCCTTCTGCCAGGTCAGACGGCTGACGACGCAGAAGATCGGACCGTCATCGTGGTCGAGACCAAAATGCTCGACCACGAGCTTGCGGTTCGCGGCGCGGCCCTTCAGTGTCGCAGCGCCATAGGTCTGCGCGATCATCGGATCGGTTTCGGGGTTCCAGATACCGTCGTCGATGCCGTTCACAATTCCGTGCAGGCTGTTTGCGCGGCTGGCGATGACACCTTCGAGGCCCATGCCGAATTCCGGCGTCAGGATTTCCTCCGCATAGGAGGGGCTGACGGTGGTGAGGGCATGGGCGGTCTGAAGACCGCCTTTCAGGTAGCCTACATCGCCATAATACTCGACACCTTCCATTGAAAAGGCATGCGGAGGCAGGCGCAGGTCGGGGAAGATGTCGGAGCCGAATTGGCCCTGGAAGGCGATGTTGTGAACGGTGAGTACGCTCGGCAGTTCCGGTGTCGGATAATAGCGCATGTAGACCGGCACCATGGCCGATTGCCAGTCATGGACATGCACTAGATCCGGCCGCCAATTGGGCAGAAGGCCCGCGGCGATTTCCGCGCCGGCGAGCGACAAGGCAGCGAAGCGCTGCCAGTTGTCGGGATAGTCCTTGCCGGTTGCGTCGACATAGGGGCCGCCGCTGCGGTTATAGTAGGCCGGTGCATCGAGTACGAGAAGGGAAATCCCGTCGTGCTCGGCTTCGAAGACTGTCGCTTGCTCGCCGAGCAGGTCGGAAAACTCGAGGCAGGCCACCGGATTGCGGATGGCCTTCATAACCGCAGGATAGCCCGGGATCAGGGTCTTCGTTTCGACGCCATAGGGTTTGAGTGCGATAGGCAAGGCGCCGGCCACATCGGCCAGGCCCCCTGTCTTGATCAAAGGGAAGACTTCGGACGAAACCGAAAGAACTTTCATATGTCAGATATCCAGCTTGTCGATCATCGTCTGGGTGATCAGGCAGATACCACTTTCCGTACGGCGGAAGCGCTTGCCGTCCAGTTCCGGATCCTCACCGACCACCAGGCCTTCCGGAATGGTGACGCCATGGTCGATGACGACATTCTTTAGCTGGGCGCGGCGGCCGATCTTGACGCTCGGCAGCACCACGGCCCCTTCCAGCTTGGAATAGGAATTGGCGCGCACGCCGGTAAAAAGCAGGCTGTTCGAAAGGCTGGCGCCCGAAATGATGCAGTCGCCGGCAACGACGGAGGAGACGGCCGAACCGCGGCGGTCCTCATCGTCATGGACGAACTTGGCCGGCGGCGTGATTTCGGCATAGGTCCAGATCGGCCAGGACTTGTCGTAGATGTCGAGTTCCGGCACCACGGCGGTCAAATCGATATTGGCTTGCCAGTAGGCGTCGACCGTACCGACATCGCGCCAATAGGCTTCGCGCTCGAAATCGGAGCGCACGCAGGATTGCGTGAAGCGATGGGCGACGGCCTTACCGTTCTCGACGATGTAAGGGATGATATCCTTGCCGAAGTCGCGGCTGGAATTCGGATCGGCGGCATCGCGGCGCAGGCACTCGATCAGGAATTTCGTGTGGAAGACGTAGATGCCCATCGACGCCAGCGCGAAATCGGGATTGCCGGGAATGCCCGGCGGATCGGATGGTTTCTCGACGAAAGCGATGATCTGATCCTTTTCGTCGACATGCATGACGCCGAAGCCGACAGCTTCCATGCGCGGCACTTCGAGGCAGCCGATGGTGACGTCGGCGCCGGAGTCGACGTGCTGCTGCAGCATCCATTCATAGTCCATCTTGTAAATATGGTCGCCGGCGAGGATGACCATATATTCCGGACCGTAGGGCTCGATGATGTCGATGTTCTGGTAGACCGCGTCGGCCGTGCCCTCGTACCATTGCGTTTCGGAAACGCGCTGGCTGGCCGGCAGAATGTCGAAGCTTTCGTTACGCTCCGGACGCAGGAAGTTCCAGCCGCGTTGCAGGTGGCGAATGAGGGAGTGCGCCTTGTATTGAGTAGCAACGCCGATGCGACGGATACCAGAGTTCAGCGCGTTGGACAGCGCGAAATCGATGATACGGGCCTTGCCGCCGAAATAGACGGCAGGTTTGGCGCGACGGTCGGTCAGCTCCTTCAGGCGGCTGCCCCGGCCACCGGCAAGAACGTAAGCCATGGCGTCGCGGGCCAGTGGCTGGATACGTTTTTCTACCATTTCAGTCCTCCCTGTCTGTGATGATCTCAGAATTCCGGCTCAAGCATGATCGTCGCCAGTGGAGGTAGCGTTATCGTCGCTTGTATGCCCCCGCCTGCACTGACAGCCTGTACACGCCCGCCATTACCCTTGCCGCTGCCGCCGTAAATGTCGGCATCGGTATTCAGTATTTCGCGCCACCGCCCCTCTGCCGGCAGGCGCAACGTATAATTCTCACGGTAGACTGGTGTGAAATTGGTGATGACCGCAACCGGCTTTTCGCCGGGCGCCTTGCGCAGCCAGGCGAAGACCGAATTCTCGAAGTCATCGACGATCAACCATTCGAAACCTTCGCCTTCGCAGTCCCGGGCATGCAATGCCGGTTTGCTGCGATAGGTGAAGTTGAGATCGCGCACCAGGCGCCGCATGCCCTCGTGCATGCGGTATTGCAGGAGATTCCAATCCAGCGCCCGGGCTTCGCTCCACTCGCTCCATTGCGCGAATTCCTGGCCCATGAACAACAGCTTTTTGCCGGGATACCCCCACATGAAAGCGTAGTAGGCGCGCAGGTTAGCAAATTTCTGCCAGTCGTCACCCGCCATCTTGGCGATCAACGAACCCTTGCCGTGCACCACTTCGTCATGGGAGAGCGGCAGAACGAAATTCTCGGAGAAGGCATAGATCAGGCCGAACGTCAGCTCGTTGTGGTGATATCTGCGGTGCACGGGCTCGCGGGCCAGATAGCTCAGCGTGTCGTGCATGAAGCCCATATTCCACTTGAAGCCGAAGCCGAGGCCGCCTTCATGGACCGGCTGCGACACCTTCGGCCAGGAGGTCGATTCCTCGGCGATGGTCATCACGCCCGGGTGTGAACCATAGAGCCTGGTGTTCATCGATTGCAGGAAGCGAACTGCCTCCAGGTTCTCGTTGCCGCCGTATTCGTTCGGGATCCATTCGCCGTGCTTGCGGGAATAGTCGAGGTAGAGCATGGAGGCGACGGCATCGACGCGCACGCCGTCGAGATGAAATTTCTCGGCCCAGTAGAGCGCGTTGTTCTGCAGGTAGGCGAGAACTTCGGTGCGACCAAAATTATAGATTGCCGTGTTCCAGTCGGGATGAAAGCCCTTGCGCGGATCTTCATGCTCGTAAAGCGCGGTGCCGTCGAACCACCCCAGGCCGTGTTCGTCGGTCGGGAAATGCGCCGGCACCCAATCGAGGATGACGCCGATGCCGACCTTGTGGCAGCCATTGACGAAGCGTGCCAAGCCTTCCGGTTCGCCGAAACGGGCGGTCGGCGCATAGAGGCCGGTGGTCTGATAGCCCCAGGACGGATCGTAGGGGTGTTCGGTGATCGGCAGGAATTCGATATGGGTGAACCCCATGTCGACGCAATAGGGAATGAGGCGCGAGGCAAGCTCATCCCAGGAGAGCATCGCGCCATCGTCGCGGCGCTGCCAGGAGCCGGCATGCACCTCGTAGATCGAGATCGGCTGGCGGCGCTTGTCGACGCTTGCCCAATGTTCGTGGTGTGCCGCGTCTTCCCAGACCTGGGTCATTTCATTGGCGGTGACCGAGGCGGTCTTCGGCCGGAGTTCGCTGCGACGGGCGAAGGGGTCTGCCTTCAGCGGCAAGAGCACGCCGTCATGGCCGCGGATTTCGAACTTGTAGGCGACGCCGGCCGGGACGTCCGGCGCGAAGATTTCCCAGATGCCGGAGTCCGAGCGAAAGCGCATGACATGCCGGCGACCGTCCCAACCGTTGAAATCGCCGACCACCGAAACGCGCTGCGCATTCGGGGCCCAGACGGCGAAGTGAAAGCCCTGGACGCCTTCGTGCTTCAAGGGGTGTGCGCCCATCTTGTCGAACAGGCGGAGATGCGTGCCCTCGCGGACGAAATAGTCGTCCATCGGACCGAGGACCGGGCCGAAGCTGTAGGGATCGGTCACCGCCCATTCGGCATCGCCGCGCCGGGCGCGATAGCGCACCGGCTGTTGTTTGGTGACCGTGATATTACCGGAAAAGAACCCGGCTGGATCGAGACAATCCAGTTCGCCGATGACGGAGCCGTCCAGCGCGGTGGCTGTGACGGCTTCTGCGCCGAGAATGAAACAACGGGCGATGAACCCGTCATCCGTCCGATGTACGCCGAGGACGGCGAATGGATCGGAGTGTGTGCCTGCGAGAATTGCAGCAATCTCGTCTGCCGAAATGTCCCTCAAGGCGATGCCGTCAGCGGGTCTTTTCGGCTTTTTCATCCGGCTCTCCAGATTTCCTTGGCATATTGACGGATCGTCCGATCGGAGGAGAACCAGCCCATCCGAGCGGTGTTGTTGATTGTTTTCGCATACCACTCGGAGGGCTTGGCCCAGAGGGCATCGACCTCGCGCTGGGCGGCGGCATAGGAATCGAAATCGGCTGCGACCATGAACCAGTCATGGGCGTAGATGCCGTCGATCAGGCTGGCATAACGGTTGCGGTCGTCCGGAGAGAAGACGCCCGATGCGATGGCCGAAAGCGCCTGCGACAATTCACGCGAGCGTTCGATGACGGCACGGGGATTGTGGCCGTCGCTGCGTAGATTGGCGACCTCATCGGCTTTCAGACCGAAGATGACGATGTTGTCTTCACCGACATTGTCGCGCATTTCGACATTGGCGCCGTCCAGCGTGCCGATGGTAAGCGCGCCATTGAGACCAAACTTCATGTTGCCGGTGCCGGATGCTTCCATGCCGGCCGTCGAAATCTGCTCGGAGAGGTCTGCGGCCGGAACCATGACTTCGGCAAGCGAAACATTGTAGTTCGGTACGAAGACGACCTTCAGCAGGCCGCGCACCGAAGGGTCGTGATTGATGACGCGAGCGACATCGTTGATCAGCTTGATGATCAGCTTGGCGTTGTGATAGCTCGGCGCCGCCTTGCCGGCGAAGAGTTTTACGCGCGGCTGCCAGTCGAGTTCCGGGTGCGAGCGGATCTGGTCATAGAGCGCAATGGCTTCGATGATGTTCAGAAGCTGGCGCTTGTATTCGTGGATGCGCTTGATCTGGATGTCGAACATCGCATCGGGATCGAGCTTGATGCCCATGCGGCTGGCGACGAGATTGGAAAGCTGCACCTTATTGGCGCGTTTGACGGCGGCGAACTTCTCCTGGAAGGCGCTATCGCGGGCGAATTGGTCGAGCGGCTTCAACTTCTCCGCATCGTCGAGGAACTCGTCGCCGATGGTTTCGCGAATGAGGCCGGTCAAGCCGGGATTGCACTGCATCAGCCAGCGGCGCGGCGTGATGCCGTTGGTCTTGTTGTTGATGCGGTCGGGATAGAGTTTGTGAAGATCGGCGAAAACGGTGACCTTCATCAGATCGGTATGGAGCGCCGAGACGCCATTGATCGAGTGCGAGCCGACGAAGGCGAGATTGCCCATGCGCAGGCGGCGGTCGCCGTTCTCATCGATCAGCGAGATCGAGCGGATTTCCGAGTCGCTGAAATTGCGGGCCTTGCGGGCTTCGACCAGGATCTTGGCATTGATCGCATAAACGATCTGCATATGGCGGGGCAGCAGCCGCTCGAACAGCGGCACCGGCCAGCTTTCCAGCGCTTCCGGGAGAAGCGTGTGATTGGTGTAGCCGAAGGTGTTGCGGGTGATATCCCAGGCGGTGTCGAATTCGAGGCCATGAACATCGACCAGAAGGCGCATCATTTCGGCGACCGAGACGGCCGGATGGGTGTCATTCAGTTGGATAGCAACCTTGTCGGCGAGATTGGTGAGATCGTCATACTGCTGCAGATGGCGGCGCAGGATGTCCTGCAGCGAGGCCGACGAGAAGAAGAATTCCTGGCGCAGACGCAGTTCCTGGCCGGCGGGCGTCGCGTCGGCCGGATAAAGAACGCGGGTCAGGCTTTCCGCCTTGTTGCTTTCACGGAGCGCGCCGATGTGGTCGCCGGCATTGAAGGCGTCGAGCAGGATCGGGTCGATCGGCTGTGCCGACCAGAGGCGCAGCGTGTTGACCCGCTTGGCGCGCCAGCCGACGACGGGCGTATCGAAGGCGGCGGCGATGACGCGCTCGGCCGGCTTCCAGACATAACGCGGCTGGTCGTCATGGCCGCTGACGAATTCGACGGCGCCGCCGAAACCGACTTCATACGCGCTTTCCTGACGCTCGAATTCCCAGGGATTGCCGTGGGCAAGCCAGGTTTCCGGCAGTTCCACCTGCCAGCCATCGGCCATCTGCTGGCGGAAGAGGCCGTGGACATAACGAATGCCGTAGCCATAGGCCGGCACGTCTACCGTCGCCATCGACTCCATGAAGCAGGCGGCGAGACGGCCAAGGCCGCCGTTGCCAAGCGCTGCGTCGGGCTCAAGGCCGGCGATGACGCGGATGTCGACGCCGAGCGAGGAGAGCGCATTGGTGATCTCCTCCATCAGCCCAAGGTTCGATACGGCATCGCGCATCAGACGGCCGATGAGGAATTCCAGGGATAGATAGTAGACGCGCTTGGCACCGGTCTCGTAAACCTTGCGAGTCGATTCCATCCACTTGTCGATGACGCGGTCGCGAATGACAAGGATCGTCGCCGTCAGCCAATCGTGCGGCTTGGCAACTTTTGCATCCTTGCCGATGCGATAGGTCAGGCGCTCGATGATTTCTTCCGCAAGGATTTCCGGCTGGGAACTGCGGGGGGCCGGGACGGGGAGATTGACCTTGGTCAAGTTATTCATACTATCAAGTCTCGCCATTTGTGATTTATATTCAGGGTGTTACACCCGATAAATCAAATTGCCATCGCCTTTACCTAGCAGTTTATGCACCGATGTAAAGGCGTTGCAACAAGTGAATTAGGCAGATGCGAAAATAGCGGGCAAACGCTCTCAAAGCGCTAAAAAGACTTGATTCCGATTGTTTTTCCGGCTCTTATCGCCGGATTAGTTAACAAGCGAAAGCCGCCCCGAGTTATTCTGGGGCGGCTTTCGTTTTTTACGATCTATTCATGATTTCCGGCGCATCGCGTTTCGGTTGTTATTTGGTCAGAAGCGTCAGTTGTTTCGAAGCCTGGGCCCCGATCGTTTTGAAGGCCGCAACGAGATCGGACATTTGCTGTGCGTCGAAGTAGTTGGAGGAACTCGTGGCGCAGTTTTGCAGCAGGTTCTGCCCGCGGGCTGGCGCCATGAAGGCGACAGTATAGATTTGAAAGCCGGCCTTTTTGGCGGCAGCACATGTGTTCAGAGTTTTTGTATCTGAACTGCTGGAATTGTTTTCGCCATCCGTCATTAGGACGATGATCTTCTGAAAATTCGTGTTGCCTTTCGCCGCCTGGGCGGCTGCTTCCGAAGACGACATGAGACTGTTGTAAGCCAGAGTCATCGGCGCACTCGACTCTGTACCGCCGTCGGCGTTCAATCCGCTGATGACATTGGTGCGTGTCGATGCCGTTCCCCAAGCAAGGTTGCTGGAACTGTCTACCTCGCTGCTCCATGCAATGCCGGCGGTGCGAACATACTGCGATTTGGGATCGGCTGCATCCAGTTGGTCAAGCAGCGTGCCGACAGCCGTCTTCAAAGCCGCGATCTTCTTGATGTAGCAGGGGCTTTTTGCCTTGGGGTACTGATAAAGGTAATTCCCGTCGGTGTAATATTGGATACAGCTCTTCTGGGTGGTATCGATGACATCGGTATTCAGGAGCATCGACCCGGATTTATCGAGCGCGATCTCCATCGAAAGCGCGGTTTTTTGAACCGCTGTACCGCTGCTCGATGTGCTCGATGCGGAGATGTTCATCGTATTTAGGCCCAGCACGCGGGTCATGCCGTTTACCGGCATGTCGTAAGACGCCTTCACGACAACAGAATAGTTGGTACCGCCTGACGAATTGCTGGTCTGCGTCACATTGACGGTCGTTCCGGCTTTCAAGTCGCTAACGGTGGCCGGATCATTGTTGAGGTAGTTCGACATCTGACCCACGACAAAGTCAGAGGCGAGCTGTTGTGCGGTCGATGTCGTCGCACTGCCGTTGGCAAGCGCCGTTGCCGTGGCAAGGGCCGCGGCATCGGTCGCCTCCTGCAACTGGCCGTCGGAAACCGCCATATTGGAAACATCGACCGCAACGCCGGCAGCGGCGGCGAGGACGGGAATTGCGAGCGCGGTCAATA
Source organism: Rhizobium sp. CB3090 (assembly GCF_029714285.1). Taxonomy (NCBI): domain Bacteria; kingdom Pseudomonadati; phylum Pseudomonadota; class Alphaproteobacteria; order Hyphomicrobiales; family Rhizobiaceae; genus Rhizobium; species Rhizobium sp. CB3090. Next base: position 2,697,961 of record NZ_CP121662.1, on the reverse strand, counting down.
CGCCGAAATTGCCGGCGCGATCACGCATAAGATGTCGAATGCCACGAAATTTGCTCGAACAAGTGATCATCACGTCCGCCCAAAAGAATATACCCCAGGACTGTGACTATCGGCAAAAACTCTAAGGGCGGCGTTGAGATGATCATTCGACTTTTAACGAATGACGCGAATATTTCCGATTTAGAGTTGTATTAGAAATTACTGCTTTAATGGAATGACGTCGACGGCCTGCACCGTTTTCTGAGTTCCATAGCTCTTCAGTACACCGATGACAGGGGCGACGTCGGAATAGTCGCGGCCGTAGGCGACGACGATGTGATCGGTTCCGGCAGGAATATTGTTGGTCGGGTCGAGCTCGATCCAGCCCGCCGTTTCGCCGCACCAGATGCGTACCCAGGCATGCATGGCGTCTGCCCCTTCCAGCCGTTCCTTGCCTGGCGGCGGAATGGTGCGAAGGAAGCCGCTGACATAGCCGGCCGGAATGCCGAGGCTGCGCAGCGCGATGATCATCACATGCGCGAAATCCTGGCAGACGCCGCGCTTCAGGCGGAATGCCTCTTTCGGCGTGGTGTCGACCGTCGTCGCCTTGGGGTCATAGACGAAATCCTTGTGGATCTGGGCGCAGACGGCGTGTGCAATCTGCATGACCGTCAGACCGGTCGTTGCCCATTGCCGGGCGTAATCGGCAATCTCCGTCGTCTCCGGCAGGCGCGGGCTTGTGCCGATGAAATGATGTGGCGAGGATGCCTCGATCGACCAGCAATCGCTTAACTCATCCGGTAGCTTGGCAAGTACCGGCGAGAAGTCGACGGAGACCGGCTGGCTCTCCACCTGCACCCGCGCCTGCATGCGGATGTCGAGCTTTTCATGCGGGTTGCGCACCAGGATCGAGGTCGCGGGGTGCTGGAAAAAATCGGTGAAGTTCGATTGCTCGTCCGGATGGGGAGTGACCTTCAGCGAGCCGGCAATCAGGCGCTGGCGGTTGGTCAGCGACAGCGGCAGCACGCGCACGATATGGCGCGCGCCGCTGGCCGGCACGTCGTAGATATAGCCCATGTGCAGCGAGAGGTCGTAGAGCATCACATCATCCGAGATAGGTCTGGGCCAGGAGATCGGAGAGACGTTCCAGCTCCCGTTCCAGCCGCTTGTAGACCTCGTCGCTCATCGTCTCCGGCGTCATGACGGCCAGACCCGAATGCAGCCGCATGGCTTCGCGGTAGAAGGGCGACATCTGGCCGTTGACGAAGGCGTTCGGCAATTGCTCCACTTCGCGGTGGATCTCGTTCATCTGGAAGAGGATCGAGCGCGGGTTGAGCGGATCGAGCGCCAGCAGATCGGTCACCGTCAGGCGGGCGGTATTGACGTTGTAGCGGCGGCGATGGGTCATGACGCTGTCGCCGATTTCCAGCAGCATGTCGAGCGCGCCGTCGGGCGCCTCCGGGCCGGACATATGACCGAGCAGGCGCGTCATATGCAGTCCGCGCTCGATATAGCGGCCGAGCGACAGGAAGCGCCAGCCGGTAAAACGATACATGTTTTCATGCACAAGGCCGGCAAAGCCCGCGAGCTTGCGCAAAAGAATCGTCATGGCGTGGCTGGCGTCGTCGCCGGCCTTGACCTTTTCCTTGAAGCGGCGGGCGGTTTTGGCGAGATCGTTCAGCGCCAGCCAGCCGTCCGGCGAGAAGCGGTCGCGGATATTGCTGGCGGAATAGACGGCGCTGTCGATATTGCGCAGCAGGTTTTCCGGCACGGGTTCCCTGGTGTCGATATCGACGGCCGCCAGATAGGCGCTGACATCGGCAAGCAGCGGCTGGGTCGGGTCGGCCGCTTCGGCAAAGCGTCCGTGCCAGGCGCGCAGGATGCGCAGGGCGCCTTCGGCGCGCTCGATATAGCGGCCGAGCCAGAAGAGATTATCGGCAGCGCGACTCGGCAGGCTGCCGGGCATATTGCGGGTGAAGGTCTCCTCAGTCGGCAGCAGCGTGTGGCGCTCGACCGGTTTGTCGGAGACGATCCAGACATCGGCCGCCGAACCGCCGGACTGCATGGCGATGGCGGCCACATCGTCGCCGCTGCCGATGCGGGCAAAGCCGCCCGGCATGATCTGCCAGCCGTTTTCTGTGCGGGCGGCAAAGACGCGCAAGCTCATCGGCCGCGGCAGCAGCTTGCCGTTTACCCATGCGGGGGTTGTCGAGAGCGTGACGACCTCCTGGCCAACCAGCTTGTGGCCGTCCGTGGTCAGCCAGTCGGCAATCGATTCCTTGGCGGTGGTGCGCAGCGTCGAGCCCAGCACCGACTGGCCATTGTCGTCGAAGAAGGGCATGCAGGAATAGGCCGGGCCGATCACCATTTTTTCGATATGGGCGGCGACATGCTCCTGCTCTGCCTTCTGGCCGCACCACCAGGTTGCGATCGACGGCAGCTTCAGGTCCTCGCCCCGCAGATGCCGGCAGATGGTGGGCAAAAAGGCGAGAAGCGCGCGGGTTTCCAGAATGCCCGAACCGAGCCCGTTGACGATGGTGACGGTCTGCGCCCTCAACGCCTCGACCATGCCGGGCGTGCCGATATGGGATTGCTGGTTGAGCTCCAGCGGGTCCGCATAGGATGCGTCGAGGCGGCGCCAGAGCACGCTGATCGGCTTCAGGCCCGCGACGGTTCGCACCATCAGTTGATCGTTGACGACGGTAATGTCCTCGCCTTCGAGCAGCATGAAGCCGAGGTAGCGGGCGATATAGGCGTGTTCGTAATAGGTCTCGTTGGCTGGCCCCGGCGTCAAGACGGCGATGCGGTCGGATGCGCCGCGCTTCACGCCCTGCAAGGCATCGCGAAAGGCGCCGAAGAAGGATGCGAGGCGGTGCACTTTCGTCTCTGCGTAGATATCAGAGAAAGCGCGCGTGGTGGCGACACGGGTCTCCAGCGCGAAACCGGCACCCGACGGAGCCTGGGCGCGGTCGGCCAGCACCCACCAGTTGCCGTCCGGACCGCGGCCGATCTCGAAGGCGAGGAAGTGGAGATAGTGCCCGTTCGCCGGTTTGATACCGGCGAGTGGGCGCAGGAATTCCGGATTGGCGGCAATCAGCGCCGGCGGCAGCAAGCCTTCGTTGATCAGCCTGTTGTCGCCATAGATATCGGCGATGACCTCTTCGAGCAGGTCGGCGCGCTGGCGCAGGCCGGCCGACAGCGTCTGCCATTCGCGCTCGTCGATGAGGACTGGAATATGGGAGATCGGCCAGTTGCGTTCGCTGACGCCCGTCGCTCCATAGGCGCGGTAGAAAACGCCGGCGTCGCGCAGATAGCGGTCGGCGCGGGCGAAGCGCTCCAGAAGCTCCTTTTCCGGCATGCGGCTGAGTGCTGCGAGCAGATTTTGCCAGACCGGCCGCACCGCGCCGGTATTGTCGACCATTTCATCGGCGACGCCGGGCAAAGCGGAATAGGCAAAGGCCGGATCGTTGCCGATGCCAGCCCTTACCTCGTCACGCCGTTCCGTCGCTGGTTTCTTCCCCATGCGTATGCCTGTTTCACACCCCTATCGGCCGCCTCAGATCGAGCGTCAGCGGAAATTCCCCCGATACCGATTCTGTGCGCAGATTATATCCGCCCGCCGTATGCCCCCAAGGTTCGAATCGCGCAAGACGTCGCGCTTCCGCCTCATTGCCGTTGACAGGGAAGGTGTCATAGTTGCGGCCGCCCGGATGGGCAACATGGTAGATGCAGCCGCCGATCGAACGCTTCGACCACGTGTCATAAATGTCGAAGGTCAGTGGTGTGTCGATCGGCAGAACCGGATGCAGGCCCGAGGCCGGATGCCAGGCCTTGTAACGGACGCCGGCGACGGAAACGCCGGACATGCCGGTCGGCGTCAGCGGCACGGCGCGGCCGTTGCAGGCGACAGTGTAGCGCGAGGGATTGCTGGTTTCGAACCGCACCTGCAGCCGCTCCACCGATGAATCGACATAGCGGACGGTGCCGCCGACCGCACCTTCTTCGCCCATGACATGCCAAGGCTCCAGGGCCTGGCGCAGTTCCAGCTTGCTGCCCTCGTATTCGACTTCCCCGCAGAAGGGGAAGCGGAATTCGAGCTGCGCCTGGAACCATTCAGGACGAAGGTCGAAGCCGTTTTCCCGAAGATCCGCGAGCACATCGAGGAAATCCTGCCAGATATGATGCGGCAACATGAAACGGTCGTGCAGCGTCGTGCCCCAACGCACGAACCGGCCGTCGATCGGATTGCGCCAGAAGCGGGCAATGAGGGCACGCACCAGCAATTGCTGGGCGAGGCTCATGCGCGCATTCGGCGGCATTTCGAAGCCACGGAATTCGACGAGGCCAAGGCGGCCGGTCGGGCCATCCGGCGAGAACAGCTTGTCGATGCAGATTTCCGAACGGTGGGTGTTGCCAGTTACATCGGTCAGAAGGTTGCGGAACAGGCGATCGACGAGCCAAGGGAGCGGCGGGATGCCGCGACCGGGCGCCGGCACCTGGGCGAGCGCAATTTCCAGCTCGTAGAGGCTGTCATGACGGGCTTCGTCGATGCGCGGCGCCTGGCTGGTCGGGCCGATGAACATGCCCGAGAAAAGGTAGGAGAGCGATGGATGACGCTGCCAGTGCAGCACCAGGCTCTTCAACAGGTCGGGACGGCGCAGGAAGGGGCTGTCCATGGTGTTGCGGCCGCCGACGACGACGTGGTTGCCGCCGCCGGTGCCGGTGTGGCGGCCGTCGATCATGAACTTGTCGGTGCCAAGCCGGCTCGACCGCGCCTCCTCATAAATCGCGGTGGTGATATCGACGGTCTCCTTCCAGCTCGATGCCGGATGGATGTTCACCTCGATGACGCCTGGGTCGGGGGCGACGCGGATGACATTGATGCGCTCGTCCTGCGGCGGCGGATAACCTTCGATATGCACAGGCAGGTTCAGGGCTGCGGCTGCACGCTCGGCGGAGGCGACGAGGTCGAGGTATTCCTCGACGCTGACGGTCGGCGGCATGAAGATGCAGAGGCGCCCATCGCGCGGCTCGACGCTGATGGCGGTACGCACATGACCGCCGATCTCATCGATGGATTGCGGCATGGTCGGCTGCTGGCCGGCGAAGGGCTGGAAGTGAGCGGCCTGCAATGGCCGGCCCTTATCCTCACCGTAATCCGGCAGCGCTTCGCGCGGGATCGTCGGATCCATCGGGTTGATGTACGGGTATTGCGATGCCGGTATCCAGCCGAGAGAGTTCAGCGGCAGGCGATAGCCGACCGGGCTGTCGCCGGGCACGAGGAAGATGCGGCCGCGACGCGTGCGCCACTTCTCGCTGACCCAGCGGCGGCCGCTGGCGCGCGCATTCCAGGCCTGTACCGGGAGAATATAGCCCGTTGGACGCGTCAATCCGCGCTCGAAGACGCGGGCCATGCGGGAGCGTTCCTCCGGGTCCTTCAGCTTAGAGTTGGACGGGTCGACATTGTCGGGCAGGTTTGCTTCCTTGACCAGCCATTCGGCCGGATCTTCGAAGGCGGGTGCCACATAATCCGGTTCGATGTCGAGTTCGCCGGCAATGGCCGTCAGCAGGCGGCCGGCATCGTCTTCATTGACGCTGTAGTTGCGGCCCTCATTGGCGATCAGGTCCGGGTTCGACCAGATCGGCAGGCCGTCGCGCCGCCAGTAGAGGGAGAAGGTCCAGCGCGGCAGGCTTTCGCCGGGATACCATTTACCCTGGCCGTAATGCAGGAAGCCGTTCGGCGCGAAGCGCTCGCGCAGGCGGCGGATCAGCGTATCGGCCTTTTCGCGCTTGGTCGGGCCGACGGCGGCCGTATTCCATTCGTCGGACGGGAAGTCGTCGATCGACACGAAGGTCGGCTCTCCGCCCATGGTCAGGCGCACATCGTCCTGTCTGAGGATGGTATCGACCTTTTCCCCAAGCGCGTTGAGCGCATCCCAGCTTTCGTCGGAGAAGGGCTTGGTGATGCGCGGATGCTCGGCGACGCGGGCGACCTTCATGTCGAAATCGAATTCGGTCTCGGCCTCGCCGAAATATCCGCCGGAAATCGGCGCTGCATTGCGGTAATGCGGGGTGGCGGCGAGCGGTATATGGCTTTCGCCGGTCAGCAGACCTGACGTGGGGTCGAGGCCGACCCAGCCGGCGCCGGGAAGATAGACCTCTGCCCAGGCATGCAGGTCGGTAAAGTCGTATTCCGTACCCGAAGGGCCGTCGAGCGCCTTCAAATCCGGTGTGAGCTGGATCAGGTAGCCGGAGACGAAACGGGCGGCGAGGCCGAGGTGGCGGAGAACCTGGACGAGCAGCCAGCTCGTGTCGCGGCAGGACCCCTTTGCCTTTTCCAACGTCTCTTCCGGCGTCTGCACGCCAGTTTCCAGGCGAGTGACATAGCCGATCTCATGCTGCAGCCGTGCATTGAGCCCGACGACCATGTCGACGGTGCGCTGCTCCGAGCGGTCGAGCGTTGAAAGGAAGGCTGCAAGGCGCGGGCCTGGCTCCTTCGGCTTCATATAGATCGACAGATCGTCGCGAATGGTCTCGGGATAGTCGAAGGGCCATGTGGTGGCTTCCTCTTCGACGAAGAAGTCGAAGGGATTGTAGACCGTCATATCGGCAACGAGATCGACCTCGATCTTCAATTCGGTCACCGGGTCGGGAAAGACGAAGCGGGCCAGATAATTGCCGTAGGGGTCCTGCTGCAAATTCACAAAATGATTGGACGGCGTCACCTTCAGCGAATGGCTGAGGACGCGTGTCTTGGAATGCGAAGCAGGTTTCAGGCGGATGATTTGAGGGCCGAGGCGGACCGGATTGTCGTATTTATAATGGGTGAGATGATAAATGCTTGCCTTGATCGCCATATTTTCTCTTTGCCTAGCTCGCATCGTTGTGCGGCATTTGCTGTTCCCGCCGGCAGTGTGTGCAATGCAGCGGAAGAATGCAAGGCGTCTCGGCGTTCAATCAAGGCCATTCCATAGGGTGCCAAAATAAAAGCGGCGGACTTTCGCCCGCCGCTTGGAAATCGTTGCCATCGAAGACCTCAGCTTCTGCCGAATTCATCGACCAAGCGGATGATGTCGTCTTCGCCGAGATAGGAGCCCGTCTGCACTTCGATCAGTTCCAGCAGGATCTTGCCCGGGTTGGACAGGCGGTGCACTTCGCCGAGCGGAATATAAACCGACTCGTTTTCGCGCAGCATCTGAACGTGTTCGCCGACGGTTACCTCCGCAGTGCCCTTGACGACGATCCAGTGTTCCGAACGGTGATGGTGCTTCTGCAGCGACAGCTTCTTGCCGGGAAGCACGAAGATGCGTTTCACCTGGAAACGTTCGCCGTTCAGAACCGACGTATAGCCACCCCACGGACGATAGGAGGTCGGATGCGTCTCGGTGAGCTTGGCCGTCTTCTTCTCGCTCGCCAGAAGTTTAACCAGCTTGCCGACTTCCTGGCTGTCCTTGAGGTGGCCGACATAAACGGCGTCCTCGCTGGCGATGACGGCGACGTCCTCCATCCCCTGCACGGCGAGATGGACGCCATGCGTCATGACAAGCGAATTCTTGGTGTTGACCAGCGTCGCATCACCGGCAGCCACGTTGCCGTTTTCGTCGCGCTTGCCGACCTTCCAGACCGAATCCCAGCTTCCGAGATCCGACCAGGTGAAGGGCGATGGGACAACCGCGGCATTCTCCGTCTTTTCCATCAATGCGTAGTCGATGGAGATATCCGGGCTCTTGACGAATGACTCGGTGTCGAGGCGGGTGAAATCGAGGTCTCGTGTCGACTTGGAAACGGCTTCGGCAGCAGCCTTTTCGACTTCCGGCGCGTATTCGTGCATTTCTGCGAGAAGCTGGCCGGCGGAGAACATGAACATGCCGGAATTCCAGTAGAACCCGCCGCTGGCGACCATCGCCTCCGCCTTTTCCAGGGCAGGCTTTTCGACGAAACGCTGGACGGCGTGTGCGCCGGTCGACAGTTCTTTGCCGCTCTCGATGTAGCCGTAGCCGGTGGCCGGTTCGGTCGGGGCAATGCCGAAGGTCACGAGCTTGCCTTCAAGCGCGGTATCGCGGGCGATGCGAACGCAATCGAAATAGGTGGCGTTGGCGTCGATCTCGTAGTCGGATCCAAGGACGTGCATCGTGGCGTCCTTGCCGAAGAGCTCAGTGACGAGCGTGGCGGCGGCCGCAACGGCTGCGGCGGTATTGCGGGCAACCGGCTCCAGCAGCACGGCAGTCAGCTTCAGGCCGAGCTCACGCGCCTGTTCGGCGACGAGGAAGCGAAATTCCTCGTTGGTGAGTACGATCGGGGCTTCATACAGCTCGGGATCGGAGACGCGCGTCAACGTGCTCTGAAAGAGCGTCTTGTCACCGATGAACTGGATAAATTGCTTTGGCGCGGAGGCGCGCGACAGCGGCCACAACCGTGTTCCCTTGCCTCCGGCCATGATCACTGGGACGATTTTGGCTGCCATATCTGCCTCTCTCCTACACACCCACTCAAGAACGCGAACATCTGCAACACATGCGATCGCCGCGTTCGTCTTTTAAACAACTGGACTTCGCCATTGCGACATTTTTCAGAAAAACACCAGTGCGAACTGCCAGCGATTGCGAACATTCGCCGATCTTAGTTGGGAAATTCTAATAGACACAGTCATGCTTCGGTCGAGAGAGCAAATCCGTGTTGCGGGGATTTTCACCGAAAGACGTAGGCGTTGCCGCCATTTCGGGTGCGGCAGCGCCATAAGGCGCATGGCGATCTCCGTGAGTCATTCCTTGCGCTTCATGATTTCGATCATTCGTCAGGCTTCCGCTCTGTCGCGCGGCTTCTCATGGGCCGAACCATGCCCCGCGCTGTTGTGCTTGTTGTAGCGGATCGACGACAGGAGCGAGATGCCGATCAAAGCCGCACCGCCGAGACCGGTGATGACTTCGGGGATATGCATGAGCGTTTGGACATACATGATCACCGAGAGAATCAGGATGGCGTAGAAAGCGCCATGTTCCAGATAGCGATAATGGGCGAGCGTGCCTTTTTCCACGAGCATGATCGTCATCGAGCGCACATACATGGCGCCGATACCGAGACCGATAGCGATGATGAACAGGTTCTGCGTGAGCGCAAAAGCGCCGATGACGCCGTCGAAGGAGAAGCTGGCATCGAGGATTTCCAGATAGAGGAAAGCTCCGAGGCCACCCCTGGCAGCAGCGCTCATCGACTTTTGCGAGGCATCCAGGAAGCCGCTGAGGACCTCCACCAGAAGAAAGGTCAGGAGACCGTAGACGGAGGCATAGAGGAATGTGGTCGCGTCCTCGCCATCGAGCAGCGAGGTGAAGATCAGAACGAGAATCAGCACGAAGGCGATCTCGATGCCCTTGATGGTGGCGAAATGCGCCATCGCCTTTTCGACGAAGGCGATCCAGTGCACATCCTTCTCGCGATCGAAGAAATAGGTGAGGCCGACCATCATCAGGAAGGTGCCGCCGAACGCGGCAATGGGCAGATGTGCGCCATGCATGATCGCGGCATACTGATCCGGTTCCGCCGCCGCGAGCTTCAAAGCTTCCCAGGGATTGATTTCGGCGGCAATGGCGACGATCGCCAGCGGAAAGACGATGCGCATGCCGAAAACCGCGATGACGATGCCCCAGGTCAGGAAGCGATGCTGCCAGACCGGCGTCATCTCTTTCAGCTTGTTGGCATTGACAATGGCGTTGTCGAACGAAAGCGATATCTCGAGCACAGCCAGCACCAGGCAGATGAAAAAGGCCGTCGCCAGGCCGCCGAAGGTGCCGCTCATATTCCAGCCGAGCAGTCCGCCCAAGGCGAGACCGGCGATGGTGACGATGAAAGCCCAGCCGAAATAGCCGAGCATGGATTTGGAGGAAGAGGACGTCATGGACGCACCTCCTCAAAAGCGGAGAAAATGTATCCGGACTCGAGGCATAGCCACATGCCGGAGACGGCATGCGTGCGAGGCATGGTCAGAGTATTCATGAAAGAAATCCGCCGGCTCATCTGCAGGCGGTACCGACATCGCGAGAGCGCCGTTAAAACTCTCGCCAGAGGGGCCCGGCACCAAAGTTCAATCCGCAGCCGATGTCAGAAGGCGCGGAGATGCCACCATTAGTTAGTGAAATTGCGGCGCCCGTCAAGAGCCGCGCTCGCTTCGATGCGCCACCTTCGCCGGGACAGGAATTTCAGGAACCAAACGGGAAAGAGGCGCGTTTGGCCATCAGGCGGGCAGGGCGATGTCCGTTGCAAGGCAGATCCCGGAAGGGGTTTGATTGTCGGATAGAGAGCAGCGGACAAGGAGGACCTCTCATGAGCCCCCATCCCATTCATCATAGACCAAAAGAAAAGAAGCAGGACGCGCCCCGGCAGAAACGGACGCGTTCGAACGTCCTGCGTCAGGCGCAGGTATTGCCGCCGCATAATGTCGACCTGACGTTGCAGCCAGCGACGCATGAGGATGTTCACGTGCCGGCTCATGTCAGCGGCGCGGACCTGTCGCGAGAGGCACCTGGCGATGCCAATCACGGCGGGAAAAACAAAGGCCGCTCAAAAAAATAAAGCTGGAAGCAGGACGCTTTTTCTGAGGCTGCTGGGCCTTTGGCCCTAGCAGGCGAAGCTTTGCCTATTTGCCGCTTGGCGGCTTATTACTGCGTGGCGGCTTGCCATTCGACAGGAAGCTGCCGGTGAAGCTCAGCTCCGTCGATTTCGCGGTGCATTCGATGGAGACGGGTTTGCCCGAATAAGGATTGGCGAAGGTGCAGGTGCCCTTGGCCCCGACCTGGCCGGTCATCTTGTTGCCGGCGCCTGTGGAGATGACCTCGATCGGCAATTGCGCGGTGCCCTTCTTCGAGCCGGGTTTGATTCCGCGGCCATCGCCCTGGAAGCCAAGCATCTTGCCGCCGGATGAAAAGATGAACGTTACCGAGCCGTCCGGTCCCGTCACGCTGGCGATCTCACCCTTGCAGCCTTTTGAGGCATCGAGCTTGCCGACGACGAGCTTGGAGCACGTGCCGCTGACCACCACCGCACCGGGCGCCGGAAAATTCTGTGCGGCGGCGTCAGCCGCAACGGTCATCACTGTCAATCCAATAGCAAGGCCTGCGAATCGCATGAATGGAGTCCTTTCAAAGCCTGCGCAGGTTTGCCGATGGAAATGTGGCAGTCAATCCCGCAGTGCCGGTGCGCCGGCGCGGGCGGGCGCTCGTCACTCCGGAACGAGGGTGCCGATCAGTTGCAGCAGAGCATTTTGCCGGTTGCCGCCGCCGGCCAGGAATTCGTAGAGCGTCATCTTTTTTTCGCTGCCGCCATCGACGAGATAATCGGATTGGCGGATGACGAAGACCTCGCCGCTGTCGGTGTCCCGGGCGAGGTGAAACATATATTCGTCGCCGTTGGGCTTATGGTTCTTGTAGAACTGCTTCTTCACGACCGCCATTCTCGTCCTCCCGTACGATCAATGCTTTAGCATGACAGTAGTGTGACAGAGCGATCGGAAGTCAAGCGGCTTGTGGCGGAAGTTTTGCTCACCCCTCCGGCGGTGACGTGTTCGAGCGCCGAACATCAGCATGTGATTGGATATCAACAAAAAGACCATTATCCTCAACCCGTGCGATCGAAAATCGATACGCCACGAGCGAGAGGTCAAAGCAAATGAGAATGATGTTAGCGTTAGGGGCCATCCTAAGCCTCGCTTGCGTCTCTGCAGGCGAAGCGCCCTCGAACTACCAGTCATACCAGGGTATCCGCGCCGATAGCGATCCCGTGCTTTTAGCGAGATACGACAGGGCTCTGCGCTGTTGCGAACCGGAGGCCTCTTCCTGGTACCGGGGCTCGCCCGATCCCAACAGCAGCATGTACATCCTAGCATTGAGAGCGTGCCTGTATCGACACAGCTTCGTAGACCGCGGCGCCTACGCCTATCCGACGTCGGCCGTATTCCAGCACTTCCTGGATCGCTGAACGCTCGCGAATCATCCTCGCACCGGAAGCGCCTTTTCCGAAGCCGGGGAGGGCGCTTTTCTCGTTTGGGGATGGAGTGATTCGGTAAGCCGACCATGAAAAAAGGCCTCTCGATTTCTCGAAAGGCCTTTTTTCAGAAACTGGATGGTGGGCGTGACAAGGATCGAACTTGTGACCCCTACGATGTCAACGTAGTGCTCTCCCGCTGAGCTACACGCCCATCCGATGGCGGCGCATAGATCACAAAACCTTGGTGGCCGTCAATAGGCTTTTTTCGGTTTTGTGACGTTGCCGCCGGAAGCCTTAGGCGGCAAGGAGTTTGTTCACTTCGTCGACCAGCTCGCGCAGGTGGAAAGGCTTGGAAAGCACCTTGGCATCCTTCGGCGCTTTCGAATCGGGGTTCAGTGCGACGGCGGCGAAGCCGGTGATGAACATCACCTTCAGGTCGGGATCGAGCTCGGTGGCGCGGCGCGCCAGTTCGATGCCATCCATCTCCGGCATGACGATGTCGGTAAGCAGCAGCGAAAAGGGCTCCTCGCGCAGCCGGTCATAGGCGCTTGCTCCGTTGTCAAAGGACAAGACCTTGTAGCCGGCCTTTTCCAGCGCCTTCACAAGGAAGCGACGCATGTCGTTGTCATCTTCGGCAAGGAGTATCTTCTGGGTCATCATCTGTTCGCTAATTAACTTTTGTCGTGTTGGACTTGTCCAGCGTCCAACTTAGTCGTTGGCCGTAAACAAGCGGTGAATGGTCGGTCAGGACAAAGCCGTTCTGTTCGTCCGTTGCAGCACAAATGCACCTGAGGACCGCTTCGCTGTCTTAAGGATCGTGCTTTCGGACATTTCGGTCACGGCCCTTTGTATAAGGCCATTTTGCTTAAGTTAGTATGGACTTGCGGGCGAGCAACTGGCAACATGGATGCTGCGACAAGTTGTTGACATGGTAAAGACGTTGATGTCCGCAGAGATGCGTAATTTCGAGATTTTCGAGGTATCGGAGCCCGTCTCTCAGACAATTCCCTTTGTCTACAGCTCGCCCCATAGCGGCCGCATCTATCCACCGGAATTCATCGCCCAGTCCCGCTTGCAAGGCATCGCCATCCGCCGCTCGGAAGACCATTACGTCGATGAGCTGTTTTCGGCGGCAAGCGTTCTCGGGGCACCGCTGCTGCTCGCCAATTTCCCGCGCGCCTATATCGACGTCAACCGTGAGCCTTATGAGCTCGATCCGCGTATGTTCGACGGCGTGCTGCCGCCCTACGCCAATATCAATTCGCTGCGAGTCGCCGGCGGTTTGGGCACCATTCCGCGTATCGTCGCCGAAAACATGGAGATCTACGCCCGTCGGGTGCCGGTCGAGGATGCGCTCAATCGTATTGAAACGATCTACAAACCCTATCATGCGACGCTGCGCCGGCTGATTGCCCGCACGCATGTCAAATTCGGCTTCGGCGTCCTCGTCGACTGCCATTCCATGCCGGGCAATATCCGTATTGCCGGCAGCAACATGCATCCCGATTTCATCCTTGGCGACCGTTACGGGAGCAGCGCTTCGGCGGATCTGTCGCGCGCCGCCATGCAGATCCTCGACGAACTCGGCTTCAACGCCGTGCGCAACAAACCCTATGCGGGCGGCTTCATCACCGAGCACTACGGCCGCCCCTCCCGCGGGCTTCATGCTTTGCAGATCGAGGTCAACCGCTCGCTCTATGTCGATGAAACGACGCTGGAGAAGCGGTCGGATTTCGGTGCCGTCGCCGCTGCCATCACCCTGTTCATGAAGCGAATGGCCGAGCACGTGGAATCCTATGCCGGCGATCCGGCTTTGGCGGCGGAGTAGGGGGTATCTCGCCGCCCCTTCGACGAGCTCAGGAGGGCGAGATCATCTCGGCGCCCGCGGCATCTTTCCGATGAAACAAATAGCCTGGACAAAAAAAGAACCGCGCTTGTGGCGCGGCTAAGTCTAGGGAGGAAACACCCAAGGAGGGTATTTACAGTCAGAAGACTGTAGGGAGATGTTGCTATTGCATTGCACAAATGTCAAGCAAATTATTGCGGTGCAAAATATTTAGGCAATCACCGGATTTCTGCCTCCTCTCCGGGCAAGCCGCCTCTCGCATCGCATTTGGTTTGCTTCGCCGAGTTTATGCGCTATGACTTCGCCGCCCCGTCATTTATCCGGATTGACCATGCTTCCTGATCGCGCCTTTTTCTATCGTCTGGCCGAGGCGGCCAAGGCCGAGACCCTGCCGCGCTTTCGCGCCGGCGTTGATGTGGTCAACAAGGAGGCTCAGGGCTTCGATCCGGTGACCGAGGGCGACCGCGCTGCCGAAGAGGCGATTCGCGCCTTGATCGAGACGGAGTTTCCCGACCACGGCATACTGGGCGAAGAGCACGGCAATGTCGGTCTCGACCGCGAGCATGTCTGGGTGATCGATCCGATCGACGGCACCCGCGCCTTCATTTCTGGCGTTCCCGTCTGGGGAACACTGATCGGCCTGCAGAAAAACGGCCGCGCCATCATGGGCATGATCGACCAGCCGTTTACCGGCGAGCGCTATTTCGCTGACGGTAACGGCTCGACCTATTCCGGTCCGGACGGCGAAAAGCGGCTGCAGGTTCGCGATTGCGGCAGCCTGTCGAACGCCATTCTCTTCACCACCTCGCCGCATCTTTTCGCCGGTGAGGAGTTGGCGAAGTACCGCGAGATCGAGAGCCAGGTGCGGCTGTTCCGCTATGGCACGGATTGCTATGCCTATGCGCTGCTCGCCGCCGGTCACGTCGATCTCGTGATCGAAAATTCGCTGAAACCGTACGATGTCGGCGGCATCATCCCCGTCATCGAACAGGCGGGCGGTATCATCACCACCTGGGAGGGCGGCCGGCCGGAAATGGGCGGCACGATCATCGCTGCCGGCAGCCGCGCTGTTTATGATCAGGCAAGGGCGATCCTGTCGCGCTAGCCAGTCCATCAAGCATCCGAAAAGCGTCGAATATTTTCGTTACGCGTGCTTCGAGATCGCACTCTAAAGCTCGTCGCGATCTTTCAGATTCGCTCCTACGAGCTTTGTTTTTGCATGTCGTTTTCGCAAAACCGCTGCACATTTTTGCGCGACATGCATTAAATCCCGACTCCCGCCATATCCGTATTCGCCTCGGCATCGCTGCCGGGGATGAAGGCGTTGATGGCGGCGAGTGCGGCGTTGCGATAGACGTCCCGCTCCTGAAGAATCTCATGTTTCGCGCCGTGGACGGGCACGAACTGAGCTGCGCGGAAATAGCGCGACAATCGTTCCTGGTCGGCATAGGGCACGACGCCGTCGCGGGTCGGCGCGATCAGCACTGTCGGGATGGGAATGGAGAAGAGATGATCGGGCGTATTGACGCGATCGATCGTGCGAAATGCTTCCAGCAGCCAGCGCGTCGTCGGCGGCCCGAGGGTGAGCTGCGGATAGGCCGTTGCTATGGCGATGTTGCGCCGATAACGGCGTTCGTCCGTGGTCAGCGGGTTTTCCGGGAAGGGTTTTTCCTTGATTCTTTTGCTGAATTGCATTCGGCCAAGGCCAAGCGCGCAGACCGTGCCGGAGAGAAAGCGGACAAGACCGGGCGATACGTCCAGGCCTGTGAGCCCGACAAAGGGCGCCGACAGCACCATGCGCTCGATCCGGCTCGCAAGCCGCGGCGCCGCTGACAGTGCGATCAGCGCACCGGTCGAGTGCGCCAGCAGGAAGAACGGCAGGCGCGTATCCGGCAGTACGATCTTGTCGAGGAAAGCGGTCAGGTCGCGCTCATAATCGGAAAAGCGTCGGACATGTCCACGCAGCGGGTCCTTCAACAGCCGCTCGGAGTCGCCCTGGCCGCGCAGATCGAAGGTTGCGACCCACAGCCCCTTGGCGGTCAGATCGCGGATCGTCTCGAAATATTTCTCGATGAACTCATTGCGGCCCTGCAGCAGAACCACGGTGCCCTTGGCGACCGGCTGTTCGCAGCGGAAGACGGCATAGCGCAGCCTGCGCCCGTCAAATGTCTCGAAGAACCCTTCGGTGCGGTTTTCCGGCACCGGATTGTCTGGTGTGGAATAGAGGATCGAATCCATGACGATGTCGCGCCCCGCTGAAGGGATGTCCTCCTTAAGGGGATAGCGCAGGCGTAGGGAATTGCAACTGGTTTGTTGGCGGGTCGGTCCATCAAGCCTTTGGTGTCTCACCGCGTCGTTCGAGCGCGGTTTTGCGGATGATCTCCGCGATCTCCGGGCTACTGCTGGACAGCATCTGAAAATCCGCCGAATAAAGCGAGAGTAGTGAGACCTCGGTGGCGGCGCTGACGGTCGCGGAGCGAGGTTCGCCGCTGATCAGCGCCATCTCGCCGAAGAAACTGCCGGAGCCAAGCTCCACCGGATGCGGTGTCGCGACGGTGACGCGGCCTTCAACGATGAAGAACATCTGGTCGCCCGTGTCACCCTTGCGGCAGATGACGGAACCGGCCGGGACGATGCGCGGCCGCAGCGCCCGTACGATCTCGATGAGTGCGGCAGAGCCAAGCTTCTGGAACAGCGGCACGGCCGCAACCAATTGCCAATTGCGCACGAAGTCCTGACGGCGAACCTCTTCGTAGAAGCCGGTGGCGAGGATGCCGGCCCAAAGGGCAAAGATGCCGATTCCGCTCATCATGACCAGCCCGGCAAGAATGCGGCCGGCGAAGCTTTGCGGAATCTCGTCACCATAGCCGGTGGTCGACAGCGTAACCACCGCCCACCACATCGCCAGGGGAATGCTGCCGAACTTGTCAGGCTGGACGTTGCGCTCGATGAGATAGGCTGCGAGCGCCGCGGCGAACAGAACGATGCCGAAGATCGAAGTCACGCCGAGCAGATTCCGTGCCTCTTTGCTCAGGACCCTGCCCAGCAGGCGAAAGAAGGTCGAACCGCGCAGCGGCTTCAAAAGCCAGATCGCACAATAAAGACTTTGGTCGCGCCCGCCGATAAACAGGAACGCAGCCATCGGTATCAGAACGGCGAGCACATCGACGGCGATTTCCGGCACTCTGTCGCGAACGGCTCTTGTCCGATGCACGATCAGCGTTTCGATCAGTTGCAGGACGTAGGCAGCCCAGATGCCGGCAAGCAGGATTTCCAGAATGAACCTGGTCTGTCCGGTTATCTCCGGCGTCGTGAGGGCAGCCACGGTCAAAAGACCGATGGCAACGAGCAGCGCGTTAAGCGGCTCAGAAATCTTCGAGAAAGGCAGTGCCGACATTCAATACCCCAGGTGGGCAACCACTCTTCTAGAATAGGATGGCTTCGATCCAAACGTAAAGGGCTGGCCGGACATGCACAGCAACCAAGTCCTGGCCGAGTGAAATTTGTGGCTGCCTTCTGTCGCCCGGCATCCACGTCTAAGGCCGTTATCGCTGCCCGACATCCAGCGGAAAACCCTTGAAAGGCTTGATTTCCTTCAGCACGAAGGTTGTCTGCATCTCCTTGATGCGCGGCAATCGGCGCACCACGGCCATAGCGAAATCCGCGTAGCTGTCGAGGTCTGTAGCAACGACCTGCAACAGGAAATCCGCGTCTCCGGCGATACTGTAACACGCCACGACTTCGCTCAGCTTCAGCACGTCGCGCGAGAATTCCTCGGCCTCGGCCTCGCTGTGGCTGTCGATCTTCACCCTGACGAAGGCGAGGACGCCAAGGCCGATCTGGCGCCTGTCCAGGGTGGCGGCATAGCCTTGAATCACGCCTGTTTCCTCCAACTGTCGCACGCGCCGCCAACACGGCGACGTCGAGAGCCCGACTTCGGAGGAAAGCGCCTGATTCGTCAGCCGCCCGTCCTTCTGAAGCGCTCCGAGGATTCGCAAATCGATGGGTTCAAGGGTGTCGGGCATATTCAACCTTACGTTCAGAAAAATCTGGTAGGACTTACCATAAAAGCGTCATAAGCGGCAATGAAAGGCAAGATTTCCCCTGATATCGGAGATATCTTCTGAGCGCATAGTCTCAACAGCAGTAGGTCTCCATGCTTCCCGATATCCGTCTCGCCATCGTCGTCAATCCCGCACTCCCGCTTGGGCTGATCGCCAATACCGTTGGCGCGATCTCGATCGGGTTGGGTGCGAGGTTTCCCACGCTTGCGGCGCAGCATTTGATTGACAGGGAGGGACGCATCATCGACATCAGTTCGAACATGCCCGTTCCGGTGCTGCAGGCGGATGCGGAGACAATCACATCCCTATTGCTGAAGGCCTTGCCGGGGCAGGACGACCGCGCGGTCGTTCCTTTTCCCGCTTTCGCTCGCTCGCTGCACGACTATAGGGAGTATGAGGCGACGTTTCCGGATCGCGATCTCGCCGGTGAGACGGTTGACGGCTTGGGAATAGCAGGGCCTTCGAAATGGGTGAAATCGCTGACCGGCTCGCTGAAATTGCTGCGCTAGCGACTAAAAAGAAAAAAGACCGGCTTGCGGAGATAGAGAGTTCCGCGTCGCCGGCCTAGCAAGGACTGAAGAAGAAGGGACGATACACTTCAGTCATCGGACAGTGAATGTATCCGATGACGTCATTGGTAGTCCCCGCAGCCTGAACGAGCGCCGAACCGGTCGTTCATCTGCGGTTCACCCGGCATTGTTCTTGAAATTCGAGAGATGGCGTCAGGGGTCTTGAACTGCCGAAAAGCGATCACCATCTCCATTCTGCGGGTGCCAAACGGGCTCGCGAACCGCCCCGAGGCCGCCCAGAGCGGGGTCAATGGGGCAAAACTGAATCGCAATCGTCGCTCACAGGAGGACAACATGCGTCACGTAGATTTCTCTCCCCTTTACCGTTCCACCGTCGGTTTCGACCGTCTTTTCCCCATGCTCGACAGCCTTACGCAGCCGGATCAGGCGCAGGCCTATCCGCCCTACAACATCGAGCGCACCGGTGAGAACACCTATCGCATCACCATGGCCGTTGCCGGTTTCGATGAAAAGGAACTGAGCATTGAGGCTCGCGCCCATGTTCTCCACGTCAAGGGTGAAAAGAGTGAGCAGCCGGCCGAGGCCAGCGAATATCTCTATCGCGGTATCGCCAAGCGCGCCTTCGAACGCCGCTTCCAGCTTGCCGATCATGTCGAGGTCCAGGCGGCTTCGCTGAAGAATGGTCTGCTGCACATCGATCTGTTGCGCAACATTCCCGAAGCCATGAAGCCCCGCCGTATCTCCATAACCGCCGAGCCGGTCGAGACCCCGAAGGCAATCGAGGCCCATATCAACTAACGGGCTTCAACCCATAGCCAGAAGACCGATCCTCCCAGATCACAAAAGCAAGGCGGCGCTCCGTTGGGGCGCCGCCTTTCGTATGGGCAATAGTCGGAGCGACCGTTACGCTGCATTCGAGGCTCCGTTCGGTTTCGGCGCGCCTCCCGTCTCTGCTTCGGCCTTGGCCGCTTCGCGCCTTTTGGCGGCATCCGCATATTTCTGGGCGATGACGGCACAGGCCATGAGCTGGATCTGGTGGAACAGCATCAGTGGCAGGACGATGGCGCCGATCCCCTGGCCGGCGAAGATGACGTTGGCCATCGGGACGCCGCTTGCAAGCGACTTCTTCGAACCGCAGAAGGTGATGGTGATCTCGTCGGCACGAGAGAAGCCGAGTGCACGGCTGCCGAACATGGTGATGCAGAGCACCAGTGCCAGCAGCACGATGTTGGCGACGATGACGGTGGCGATATCGACCAACGAGAAGGTGTGCCACAATCCCTCGACGACGGCCTCGCTGAAGGCCGAATAGACGACCATCAGGATCGAGCCCCGGTCGACCGGCATCAGGATGGTCTTCTTCGAACGTATCCAATTGCCGATCCACGGCTGCAGGATCTGGCCGGCGATGAAGGGCGCAAGCAGTTGCAGCATGATCTGCTCCAGCACGTCCCAGGAGAATCCACCGCCATGGCCGCCGACCGAGAAGAGCACACCGACGAGCAGGGGCGTCAGGAACATGCCGAAGATGTTGGAGGCCGACGCGGCGCAGATCGCGGCCGGCACATTGCCGCCGGCAATCGAGGTGAAGGCGATCGAGGACTGCACCGTCGAGGGCAGCACGCTGAGGAATAGGATGCCCGTGTAAAGCGCCTGCGGCAGGATGGTCGGCACCAGCACGCCCATGGCGAGAGCCAGGAGCGGGAAAATGCCGAAGGTGGCCAGCAGTATGATCAAATGCAGCCGCCAATGCAGGAGGCCGGCGATGACGACATCCCGCGACAGGCGCGCGCCGTGCAGGAAGAACAGCAGGCCGATGGCAAAATTGGTGGCGATGCCGAAGTAATGGGCGCTCGTCCCCTGCACCGGGAAGAAGGATGCCGCGAGCACGGTGAGCACCAGCAGGGTGGTGAAAGTGTCTGGAAGAAAGCGGCGCATCGTGCCAACCCCAATAGCAATTTCATAAGATTAGTTCTTGCACATAGACCTATCGTGATCCACGATGCAAGGAATAACAGTTATCGTGATTCAGGATGAATTCCATGCTTGATCTCACGCAATTGCGCAGTTTCGTCGCCGTCGAGCAGATGGGCAGTTTCACACTCGCGGCCGAACGGCTCGGCCTCGGCCAGTCCACGGTCAGCCAACATATCCAGCGGCTGGAGACCACGCTCGGCCGCAAGCTTCTGGCGCGCGACACGCATCGGGTGGTGTTGACGGGCGACGGCGAGGCGCTGCTCGGCCATGCCCGGCAGATGCTGTCGATCGAGGGGGAGGTGCAGCAGCTCTTTGCCGGCAACAGCCTACGGGGCAATCTGCGGCTCGGCGTCTCGGAGGATTTCGTTACCAGCCGGTTGCCGGATGTGCTGGAGGAATTTGTTCGCTCGCATCCCTCCGTCGATCTCGAATTGACGGTCGCCCTCAGCGGCACGCTCTATGAGATGCAGGACAATGGCGACCTCGACCTCGTTCTTGCCAAACGTCGTCTCGGCGACGCCAGAGGAAAGCTCGTCTATCGCGAGCCGCTGGTCTGGCTGGCGCGTGATCCGGATCGCATTCGAAAGCTTGCGGCGCCTTTGCCGTTGATCGCCTTTCCCCCTCCCAGCATTACCCGCGCAGCCGCCCTTGAAGCGCTGCGTCGTCAGCAGGTGCCCTGGCGCATCGTCTGTACCTGCGGCAGCCTCAGCGGCTTGACCGCGGCGGCGCGGGCCGGCATGGGCGTCCTCGTTCAGCCCCGCAGCATGGTACCGACGGGGCTATCGGAAATTGCGCCTGGCTGGCTGCCGGCATTGGAGGATGTCGAATTCGTGTTGGTGCCGCGCAAGGGAGCGGATCAGTTGCTGGTCAGTGCCTTGTCGGAGGATATTCTGTCGAAGGTGCGGGGACTGAGATCTGCTGCCTGACGTATGTGAGCCGCCGCATCCTAATCTTGAAATTCATTTTGAATCATCGGGATAAGGTCGAAGGGCTCATTGAAATCCCTTTGCTGGCTGCCGTCTCTCCTTTTGCGTGTCTTGCCCTCTTGATTCACCCATTCAGGTTCGCGTCAGCTTTCGTTAGTATTGTCGAAGTAACTGAACGAGCTGAGTCGAGGAAAATCAGCCCGATGAAATATGGTGCGATGTTTATCTGCGGACTGGTCGCCTGCGTGATGGCGATGACGGTCATAACCCGCCACATGCCCGGCCAACCCGGCCAAGGCGTTTCACACTCCGCGCTATTCGTGCACCCAAGTCAGAATTGACCTCCAAATGAGGTGCTGAGCGCCGCGTGCGCCCCGATGGGACAGCTACGGCGCTCCTTTTTACCCAAAAATCAGGCGAGGCAAGCCAGGAAGCCGGTGACATCGTCGTCGGTCGTGGCGAAGCTGGTGACGAGGCGGATCAGAGTCTCGTCCCTTTTCACCAGTCCGGGCTGCGATTCCGGGATCGGCCATTCGTAGAACTTTGCACCCTTGTCCTCGGCGGTCTTGGCGGCCGATTTCGAAATGATCGCAAAGACTTCGTTCGAAGCCGTAGGCCAGGCGAGGCGTGCGGTGGCGGCCTGTTCGATGCCGGAGCGAAGACGATCGGCCATGCGGTTGGAATGGCGGGCAAGGTCGAGCCAGAGACCGCCCTCGAAGTAGCCGTCGAACTGGGCGGCGATGAAACGTGACTTGGAGAAAAGCTGGGCGGCGCGTTTTCGGACGAAATGCATCTCCTTCGCCTGCGCCGGATTGAAAAAGACGATTGCTTCTGCGCACCAGCAGCCGTTCTTGGTGCCGCCGAAGGAAAGTATGTCGACCCCACGCTTCCAGGTCATTTCCGCCGGGTTGACGCCAAGCGCGACCAGCGCATTGGCGAAACGGGCGCCATCCATATGCAGCGGCAGGCCGTTCGCTTTGCAGACGGAAGCGATGGCGTCAATTTCAGCGAGCGAATAGACCGTGCCGATCTCCGTCGCCTGGGTGATGGTCACTGCGGCGGCCCGGCCGTGATGGAGGGCGTCCTGCG
Source organism: Rhizobium sp. CB3090 (assembly GCF_029714285.1). NCBI lineage: Bacteria > Pseudomonadati > Pseudomonadota > Alphaproteobacteria > Hyphomicrobiales > Rhizobiaceae > Rhizobium > Rhizobium sp. CB3090. The sequence goes on along the minus strand of NZ_CP121662.1, from coordinate 2,675,574 downwards.
GGAAGCGGGCGATCTTGGTGGCAAGTGCTTTCACATCGATTTTGCCGGCTGCACCCTCGACCGTCGCCAGCCGCGCTCCGCTGAAGAAATCCGGCGCCCCGCATTCGTCCTCGGCCACATGCGCCTCCGCGTGGCAGAAGCTGATGCCACCTGGCTTCTGGACACTCGCGAGCGACAGCGAATTGGCGGCGGTGCCGGTCGCGACGAAGAAGACGGCGACATCACGCTCGAAGATCTCGGCGAACTTGGCTTCAATCTTCCGATCGAGATCGCTGGTGCCGTAGGCTGCGGCAAAACCGCCGGATTCGGCGAGAAGACGCTGGGCGATCTTGGGATGGGCGCCGGCCCAATTATCGGAAGCAAAGAACATGGATATGCACCAATTGAATCAACGGGATTGCGGGGAGGGTTAGCAGGTTCGCCGGACATTAATCCAATGTCGCAGGGGATCAAGAGCGCGATGCTGAAAGACAGATCACAGAAATTGATCTGCGCAATCAACAAACAAAATGATGCGGCGCAGTGAAACTTTCTTGCTCGAATTTTGAAGCATTGGCAATCTTCCGTCGCAAGTTAGCGATAATTTGCCGTTTTGCTCTTGCGAAGCCCATCACTTTCTGGCATAGAGCTGATGAATTAGGACAGGGTTGCTGTCCTATTTTGGCCGCCAAGGCCGAAGATGCGCTAGAGGGTCCTGACGATATCGGGATTTCGAGCTATAGTTACTGCGAGCATGTCCCAGGGAAGCCGACAGGCAACCATGTGGAGCGGCGGTGGAATAAGCAAGGCGCGGAACGCTGACGACGGGCTCCACCAAGGGGTCATGGTCTGCGGCCGATCTTCACAATGCAACAGCGCTGTCGCGCGTCGGACCCGATAACGGGGCGGCGCGGGACGAAGGATCGCCCGCGATGCGGGCCTTACCGGAGGGAAAACGATGACGAACAGGACGCCGTCCATGACTTTTGGCCACATCGCAGCAGCAAAGGCTGCCGCTACGGTCAATACGTCGAAACGCGCCGATCGTTTGACCTCGGGGGGCATCCCGCCGAAACAGGGCCTTTATGATCCGCGCAATGAACATGATGCCTGCGGCGTTGGTTTTGTCGCGCATATGAAGGGCCAGAAGTCGCACCAGATCGTGCGCGACGGTCTGTTTATTCTGGAAAACCTGACGCATCGCGGCGCTGTCGGCGCCGATCCGCTGATGGGCGATGGCGCCGGCATTCTGGTGCAGATTCCCGACCGTTTCTTCCGTGAGGAGATGGCCGCACAGGGCGTCGTCCTGCCGAAGGCAGGAGAATACGGCGTCGGCCATTTCTTCATGCCGCGCGACGAGGCGCTGATCGAGCATTTCAAGACGGCCATCAAGCAGGTCGTCGCCGAGGAAGGCCAGGTTCTGCTCGGCTTCCGCGACGTGCCGGTCGATAACTCCTCGCTCTCCAAGGCGCCTGACATCGCCGTCACCGAGCCGCATCATGTGCAGGTCTTCATCGGCGCCGGCCGCGACGCCGGCACGCATGAGGAATTCGAGCGCCGCCTGTTCACGCTGCGCAAGGTGATCTCTAACCGCATCTATGCGGAATATGACGGCGAAGAGAGCAACTTCTACCCGGTCTCGCTGTCGAACTCGACCGTGGTCTACAAAGGCATGTTCCTCGCCTATCAGGTCGGCGCCTATTACAAGGACCTCTCCGATCCGCGTTTCGAATCGGCGGTTGCGCTTGTGCATCAGCGCTTTTCGACCAACACGTTTCCGTCGTGGAAGCTGGCGCATCCCTATCGCATGGTTGCCCATAACGGCGAAATCAACACGCTGCGCGGCAACGTCAACTGGATGGCGGCCCGCCAGGCATCGGTGTCTTCACCGCTGTTCGGCGAGGATATCTCCAAGCTCTGGCCGATTTCCTACGAAGGCCAGTCGGATACTGCCTGCTTCGACAACGCGCTCGAATTCCTCGTGCGCGGCGGCTATTCCATGGCGCATGCCGTCATGATGCTGATCCCCGAGGCCTGGGCCGGCAACCAGTTGATGGCGCCGGAACGCAAGGCGTTTTACGAATATCATGCCGCCCTGATGGAGCCGTGGGATGGCCCGGCTGCGGTCGCCTTCACCGATGGCAAGCAGATCGGTGCGACGCTCGACCGTAACGGCCTGCGCCCGGCCCGCTATCTCGTCACCAGCGACGATCGCGTCATCATGGCGTCCGAGGCCGGCGTTCTGCCGGTCGAGGAAGAAAAGATCATTCAGAAGTGGCGCCTGCAGCCGGGCAAGATGCTGCTGATCGACATGGAAAAGGGCCGGATCATCTCCGACGACGAGGTGAAGTCGGAGCTTGCGACCAAGCATCCCTATCGGAACTGGCTCGACCGCACGCAGCTTATCCTCGAGGACTTGAAGCCGGTTGAGCCGCGGGCGCTGCGCCGTGACGTGTCGCTGCTCGATCGCCAGCAGGCTTTCGGCTATACGCTGGAAGACACCAAGATCCTGATGTCGCCGATGGCGACGACGGGGCAGGAGGCGATCGGCTCCATGGGCACGGATACGCCGATCTCGGCCATGTCCGACAAGCCGAAGCTGCTATACACCTATTTCAAGCAGAACTTCGCGCAGGTCACCAACCCGCCGATCGACCCGATCCGCGAAGAGCTGGTGATGAGCCTCGTCTCCTTCATCGGCCCGCGCCCGAACCTGCTCGACCATACCGGCATGGCCAACGCCAAGCGGCTGGAAGTGCGTCAGCCGATCCTGACCAACGGCGACCTCGAAAAGATCCGCTCGATCGGCCATACGGAAGACCGCTTCGACACCAAGACGCTCGATTTCACCTATGATGTCGAACGCGGCGCCGAAGGCATGCCAGAAATGCTCGACCGTCTCTGCGAGCGGGCTGAAGCTGCCGTTCGCGGCGGCTACAACATCATCGTGCTCTCCGACCGCCAGATCGGCCCGGACCGCATCGCGATCCCGGCGCTGCTGGCGACTGCGGCCGTCCACCATCATCTGATCCGCAAGGGGCTGCGCACATCGGTCGGCATCGTCGTTGAAACCGGCGAGCCGCGTGAAGTGCACCATTTCTGCCTGCTGGCCGGCTATGGTGCAGAGGCCATCAACCCCTATCTCGCCTTCGACACGCTGCTCGACATGCATCAGCGCGGTGAATTCCCGAAGGAAGTGGACGCGAGCGAAGTCGTCTACCGCTATATCAAGGCGGTCGGCAAAGGCATCCTCAAGGTCATGTCGAAGATGGGCATCTCGACCTATCAGTCCTATTGCGGCGCTCAGATCTTCGATGCGATCGGCCTGCGGCAGGAACTGGTCGATCAATATTTCTTCGGCACCGCGACGATGATCGAAGGCATCGGCCTCGAAACTATCGCCGAGGAAACCGTCGCCCGTCACAAGTCGGCCTTCGGCCGTGACCCGATCCTGGCAAGCACGCTCGAGATCGGCGGCGAATATGCCTACCGCATGCGCGGTGAAAGCCACGCCTGGACGCCGGATGCCGTCGCCGCTCTTCAGCATGCCGTGCGCGGCAATGCCGAGGACCGCTATCGCGAGTTCTCGGAGATGGTCAACCAGTCGGCGCTCCGGATGAACACCATCCGCGGCCTCTTCAAGATCAAGGGCGCGGAAGCGCTCAGCCGTAAGCCGATCTCGGTCGACGAAGTCGAGCCGGCAGCCGATATCGTCAAGCGTTTCTCGACGGGCGCCATGTCCTTTGGCTCCATCAGCCGTGAGGCGCATACGACGCTGGCAATCGCCATGAACCGCATCGGCGGCAAGTCGAACACCGGCGAAGGCGGCGAGGAATCCGACCGCTACATGCCGCTCTTCGACGGTTCGCCGAACCCGGAACGCTCGGCCATCAAGCAGATTGCCTCTGGGCGCTTTGGTGTGACCACCGAATACCTGGTCAATGCCGATGTGTTGCAGATCAAGGTCGCGCAGGGTGCCAAGCCCGGCGAAGGCGGCCAGTTGCCCGGCCACAAGGTCGACGCCACCGTCGCCAAGACCCGGCATTCGACGCCGGGTGTCGGCCTGATCTCGCCGCCGCCGCACCATGACATCTACTCGATCGAAGATCTGGCGCAGCTCATCTTCGACCTGAAGAACGTCAACCCGACGTCGGATGTCTCGGTCAAGCTCGTCTCGGAAGTCGGCGTCGGCACCGTCGCCGCCGGCGTCGCCAAGGCGCGCGCCGATCACATCACCGTTGCCGGCTTCGACGGCGGCACCGGCGCATCGCCGCTCACTTCGCTGAAGCATGCAGGTTCGCCTTGGGAAATCGGCCTTGCCGAAACGCAGCAGACGCTGGTGCTGAACGGGTTGCGTTCACGCGTCGCCCTGCAGGTGGATGGTGGCCTGAAGACCGGCCGCGACGTCATCGTCGGCGCGCTGCTCGGTGCGGACGAATTCGGCTTTGCTACAGCGCCGCTGATTGCGGCCGGCTGCGTCATGATGCGCAAGTGCCATCTCAACACCTGTCCGGTCGGCGTCGCGACGCAGGATCCGGTCCTGCGCAAGCGCTTCAAGGGCACGCCGGAGCATGTCATCAACTACTTCTTCTTCGTTGCGGAGGAAGTGCGCGAAATCCTCGCCTCGCTCGGCGTCGCCAAGCTGGACGACATCATCGGCGCTTCGGAACTGCTTGAGAAGGACGACATGCTCGCCCATTGGAAGGCCAAGGGGCTCGACTTCAGCCGCATCTTCCACAAGGTCGAGGCGCCGAAGGAAGAGACCTATTGGACGACCGTGCAGAAGCACCCGATCGTCGACATTCTCGACCGCAAGCTGATCGAGAAGGCGGAGCCGGCGCTTGCCAGCAAGACGCCGGTCGCCTTCGAAGTCGACATCAAGAACGTCGACCGTTCGGCCGGTGCGATGCTATCCGGGGCTGTTGCCAAGCGCTATGGTCACCGTGGCCTGAAGGATGACACGATCAACGTCACGTTGAGAGGCACCGCCGGCCAGTCCTTCGGCGCGTTCCTGGCGCGGGGCGTCACGTTCAACCTCATCGGCGACGGCAACGACTATGTCGGCAAGGGTCTTTCGGGTGGCCGCATCATCATCCGCCCGCCGGAGAACTCGAAGATATCAGCCGAACATTCGATCATCGTTGGCAACACCGTGCTTTATGGCGCGACCGAAGGCGAATGCTACTTCCGTGGCGTCGCCGGCGAGCGTTTCGCGGTGCGCAATTCCGGCGCCATCACCGTCGTCGAAGGCGTGGGTGACCATGGCTGCGAATACATGACAGGCGGCGTCGTCGTCGTACTCGGCGAAACCGGCCGCAACTTCGCAGCCGGCATGTCGGGCGGCGTTGCTTACGTGCTCGATGAGAAGGGTGATTTTGCCCGTCGCTGCAACATGGCGATGGTCGAGTTGGAGCCGGTTCCGGAAGAGGATGAATTGCTGGAGAAGCTGCATCATCACGGCGGCGACCTCATGCACAAGGGACGCGTCGACGTTTCCGGTGACATGACGCGCCACGACGAAGAGCGCCTCTACCAGTTGATTTCGAACCATTTCCATTACACCGGCTCGACGCGGGCAAAGGAAATCCTCGATCACTGGGCCGACTACCGCCCGAAATTCCGCAAGGTCATGCCGGTCGAATACCGTCGTGCGCTGGAAGAGATGGAGCGTAGTCGGATGGGCGTAGCGGCGGAGTGATCCGCTGCAGCTCGTCTTCCCTTCGAGGATTTCGCGTCCGATTGCGATCGCCGGAGTGGTGATCGCAACTGTCGAAAAGCGGAATCGGATTTGAATTACAGTGCCGGACAGGGCAGCGGGATTTGCCTTCAGGCACGGGAGCCATCGGCTCCTCTATTTTGAGTAAGGAAACGAAAGCATGGGCAAGGTAACAGGCTTTTTGGAAATCGACCGGCAGGTTGGCAAGTATCAGCCGGCGTCTGATCGCATCCGGCATTTCCGCGAATTCACGATCCCCATGTCGGACCAGGAAGTCCAGAAACAGGCCGCGCGTTGCATGGACTGTGGCATTCCTTATTGCCACGGCCCGACCGGCTGCCCGGTTCACAACCAGATTCCGGACTGGAACGACCTCGTCTACAACAACAACTGGGAAGAGGCGATCCGCAACCTGCACTCGACCAACAACTTCCCGGAATTCACCGGCCGCGTCTGCCCTGCGCCTTGCGAAGAAGCCTGCACGCTGAATCTCGAGGATGCTCCAGTTGCGATCAAGACGGTCGAACAGGCCATCGCCGATAAGGCCTATGAGCTCGGTTTCATCCGGCCGCAGCCGGCAACCGTCCATACGGGCAAGAAGGTCGCCGTCATCGGCTCCGGCCCTGCCGGGATGGCGGCGGCGCAGCAGCTTGGCCGCGCCGGCCATGACGTCCATGTCTACGAGCGCGAGACGAAGCCCGGCGGGCTGCTGCGCTATGGCATTCCGGACTTCAAGATGGAGAAGAACTTCATCGATCGCCGCGTCGAGCAGATGAAGGGCGAAGGCGTGACCTTCCATTGCGGCGTCAACGTCGGCGTGGACGTCAAAGTCGAGGAGCTTCTGGCTGACTATGACGCGGTTCTTTACTGCGGCGGCTCGGAAACCCCGCGTGAAGCCGGCATTCCGGGCACGACGCTTGCCGGCGTCCATGACGCCATGCCCTATCTCGTGCAGCAGAACCGCCGCATCGGCCGCGAAAATATCGACAGCATCGGCTGGCCGTCCGATCCGATCCTCGCTGGCGGCAAGCATATCGTCGTCGTCGGTGGTGGCGACACCGCATCCGACTGCGTCGGCACCGCTTTCCGCCAGGGTGCGGTCAAGGTGACCCAGCTCGACATCCGCCCGCAGCCGCCGGAAAAGGAAGACAAGCTCGCCGTCTGGCCCTTCTGGGCGACGAAGATGCGCACCTCCTCCTCCCAGGCCGAGGGTGCTGTGCGCGAATTCCAGGTGGCAACGCTTGAATTCATCGGCGAAGACGGTGTGCTGACCGGCGTGAAGTGCTGCGAAGTCGATGAGCGCCGCAAGCCGATCGCCGGGACGGAATTCGTCATCCGCGCCGACCTCGCATTCATCGCCATCGGCTTCCGCGGCCCATTCACCGATAGCGTGCTGAAGGAACTCGACGGCAAGCTGACGCTCAACACCGACAAGCGCGGCTCGACCAACGTTGTCGCCGACGACAAGGACTACAAGACCTCGGTCGACAAGCTCTGGACCGCCGGCGACGTCCGCCGCGGCCAGTCCCTGGTCGTCTGGGCCATCCGCGAAGGCCGCCAGGCCGCCCGCGCGATCGACGAGGCCCTGATGGGCTCGACGGTGCTGCCGCGGTAAAAGCTTCGGCATTATCGAAGGTCAAAGGCTCTGCTTCGGCGGAGCCTTTTCTTTTAGCGGTTCGTTACGGCAGGAAGCAGGAAACGCCGGAGTAGGGCATCTCCTACGGCCGGTTGCAGCATGGGATTGTCATATAATCCTGCCAACACGACGGCTGTGATGTCCAGGCTCGGAATGACATAGAGTCTTTGTCCACCCCAACCAACACCCGCAGTCCAGCTAATCTCCTGCCGATCGATCAGCGAGCGTCCGAGCCACCATTGGAACCCATAGAAGTACAGGCCCTCTCCCTGGATTTGCGGTGAGGTAGCCTGATCGATCCAGGCCGATGAAAGAATCCTGGTGTTGTTCCAACCGCCTCTGTTCAACACAAGCTGACCGATCTTGGCGACGTCGCGTGACCGCATGCGCAAGCCGGACGTAACATTGGGTGTTCCGTTCGGGTAGCGAACCCATTCCACGTCATTGATGCCAAGAGGATCGAAGAGATATTCCTTGGCGAACTGATCCGGCGGTCGTCCCGATGCCCTGTGCAGAATGGCGCCGAGCAGGGCGGTCAATCCGCCGTTATAGTTGTACACAGCGCCCGTCGGCTCAGCGACCGGCTGTTCAAGAACGTATCGGTGCAGGTCAGCGGCTTCCATCATCCGGCGCGCGCTGTTGGCTGGATTGCTGTAGGGGAGCTCCTCGCTCCAGGCAAAACCAGCGGACATGGTGAGCAGATGACGAAGCGTTATCCTATCTTTTTCCGGCGTGCGCAGATCGGCGTGATCAGGAAAGAAGTAGAAAACCGGCAGGTCGAGGTCCGCGATCCATCCATTTTCGATAGCGATGCCGACGAGAATGGAGGTGATGCTTTTGGTGATTGAACGAAGATCGTGCCTGAGGCCCGCATGGTACGCCACGCGGCCAAGCGGAACCGCCCATGCTCTATCTTCCCCGGCGAAATACCGCTCGTAGACCAGTTTGCCGTGGCGGGCGACTATGATGGCGTGGGCATTTGCCGCTGTCCATGCCTCGAAATGTGGGCCGATGCCTCGCAATCTATCCGCATCGAAACCATGATTCTCAGGAACAGATATCGCCCATCCGTCTGCAGATACTTCTGGCAGGCCAAGGTCTTCGTGCGATTCCAGCATGCGAATTGCCCTCGTTTTGTTGGTATCCGGTGACGGCTATGGAGCAGTTGTCGCCGTCGGCAGCCGATAGTCGTCAACGCGTCCGGTCGGTGCCGGGGCCATCTGGCCTTTTTCGACCAGGAGGTCGCGAGGGGACTCGGTGACGGAGGCGCGGGCGGGGGCACCGCCGAGAAGCTGCGCGCCGCCGTCGAGATTGGGATCGGAGAGGCTTACGGGCTGCGTACGGGTGATCTTGTCCATCTCCCCCGGCGGCAGATTGACCTGTTCGGCCGGCAGTTGGTTGCCGGTGTCGAGGCGGGTGATATCTGGACTCGCCTGATCGCCGAGAAGCCGGCGCGTCGGTTTTTCGACGTAGAAGGCGACCTTGCGTTTTCCTGCTGCCGTGAGATTGATGCCGTCGGCGGTTCTAAGCCGCACTTGCTGGCCGTTGATGTCTGAGCCGGTGACGATGAACGCGCCGTTCTCGTCGGTGAAGCCGTCCCAGATATCGATGAACTCGCCGCCGATACTTTCGACCTGACTTTGGTACAGTTGGTTGAGCTTCACGGCATCGGCCGTCATTTGGCTTGAGCCGAAGGGTGGCAGGCCGACCCAGAGCAGGGGGATATGGCGGCTTGTCACCAGCTTGCCGAACTGCTGCACGCGCTCCTCATAGGCGAGGTACCATGGGTCTGTGCCGAATTTTTCATTGAGCCCGTCACCCGTCATCTGCTGGCGGTCGTTGGCGCCGATCATGACGACGACCATGGCCGGTTTCAATTGATCCATCATAGTGGGCAGTTGTTGCGGCCAGTTGTAATAGTCCTGGCGCACGAGGCCGGAGGCGATGGTGCTGCGCGTCTGCACGACGACGCCGGGTGAGGCGGAAAAGGCATCGTCCAGCCCGTCGCCGAGGCCGCCCGCCAAAAAATCGCCAACGACGAGGATCGTCTTGGCATCAGGCAGTTTCTGGACCTCCGGCGGCGTATCCGGCTGGGTTACCACTTGGCGCGGCGGCGGAGCGGTCCGCTTGTGCGGCCGCATAGTGCGTCTCGGCGCGGGCTGCTGCTCGGGAAGATCAGGCTCCGAATTGCCGAACAGCATATCGAGCAATGTCTTGCGCGGCCGCTCCTGCGCTTCGGCCGCAGTCAACAGACAGAGGAACGCGAAGCATGCCGCAAGAAGCGCCGTAAGGATCGCTTTCGCAGCAGTCATTGCCGCGCGGACTGGTCGGTTTTTCATCGGGCTCTCTTCCGCTCGCTGCGTCATGGTCGCATGAAAGCGGCGCCGCCGTCCAGAGAATCCAAGACCCATTGCGACCGCGGCGGCCTATTTGCGCAGGGCGTTCAACAGGTTCATCGACGGTTCCCCGTCGGCGCTCATGCCGAATCGCTGCTGAACGGCGGCAATGGCCGCCTTGGAGCCGGAACCGAAATTGCCGTCGACGGCACCGTCGTAGTAGCCGAGCTCCTTCAGTCGGGTCTGCAGCTCGAATTTCTGCTTCACATCCAGCGTGCCGCTCGGGCGCGGCCAGGATTGTTGCATGCCGCCATAGCCGGCGATCTGATCGGCGAGCAGGCCCACCGCGAGCGCGTAGCTGTCGGAGGCATTGTAGCGCTTGATGGTGAAGAAGTTGCCGGCCATCAGGAAACCGGGACCGTTAGGTCCGCCCGGCATCTTCAGTTGCGCGCGGTCGGAGGTCAGGCGAAAACCCTTGCCGTTGGGGCGCACGAAACCCATGGCAGCCCATTGCGCAATCGTGCGGGTCTTGCCGGCCTGCGCCGCGCCACCCGGCGGTACGGTCACTTCGTAGCCCCAGGTGCGGCCGGTGCTCCAGCCGTTCTTGGCCAGCAGATTGGCAGTCGTTGCCAGCGCGTCGGGGATGGAGTTCCAGATATCGGCATGGCCGCTGCCATCGGCGTCGACCGCATAGAGCAGGTAGCTGGTCGGGATGAATTGCGTATGGCCCATGGCGCCGGCCCAGGAGCCGTTGAGCTCATCGCGCGGTACGTCGCCGCTCTGCAGGATTTTCAGCGCCGCGATCAACTGCTTCTTGGCGTAGCCGGCGCGCTTCGGATCGGCATAGGCGAGGGTCGCCAACGCACGCGGCACGTAATGCAGCTTCTCGTCTTTGGCGAGCACGGCGCCGTAATTCGATTCCATCGACCAGATGGCCAGGATGATATTGCGGTCCACGCCGAAATGCTGTTCAAGGGAACGGAGTGTGGAACCGTATTTGGCCGCCATCTTCCGGCCAATATCAACGGTATAGGGATTGACGCGGGAATCCAGATAATCCCAGATCTGGGATTTGAATTCCGGTTGGTACTGCGCTTTTTCGAGGACCGTCGGGTCAGGGTCCGTCACGCCGGCAAATGCTTTGCGATAGGTTGACTGCGTGATGCCGCTTTTCGCTGCGGTATCGTAGAAGCCCGCGATCCATTTCTGGAACCCAGGGTCCGCGTTGGCGTTAATGGGAGTTAGTCCCGCAAAGGCACCGAGCGCGAGCGCCAGGGCGAGACCACGAAGGGAGTATTTGCGGTTTGGGGTCATCAACAGCCGTGTCCATCAATACTTGGATTTCGGTGCGGCAATGCCCGTGGCATTCGCCCATGCGTGAAACTACAGGAACGAAGTCAACAAATTCTTTACCATGGAAGCCGGGGTCAGTCATCATTTGCAAAACAGTAGCAAATTTATACTACTGACCCTTCGAATAGCTTGGCGCTAAAGCGACTCAATTCCCCAGGAGGTATGAGTGGGACAGCATAAAAAGGTGCGTAAGGCAGTATTTCCGGTCGCCGGACTTGGGACGCGGTTCTTGCCGGCGACCAAGGCGGTGCCGAAGGAGATGCTGACCGTCGTGGACAAGCCGGTGATCCAGTACGTCGTCGATGAGGCGATGGAAGCCGGCATCGAGCATTTCGTGTTCGTGACCGGCCGCAGCAAGCATGTCATCGAGGACTATTTCGATATTCAGTTCGAACTCGAGCATACGTTGCGCCAGCGTAACAAGAATGCCGAGCTGTCGCTGCTGAACGGCCTGCTGCCGAAGGCGGGCACGGCGAGCTTCACGCGCCAGCAGGAGCCGCTCGGTCTCGGTCACGCCGTCTGGTGCGCTCGCGAAATCGTCGGCGACGAGCCTTTCGCGCTGCTGCTGCCCGATATGGTCATGCGTGCCGAAAAGGGCTGCATGAAGGGCATGATCGAGCTTTATGAGCATAGCGGCGGCAACGTTATCGCCGTCGAGGAATGCGCCCCGGATCAGACCCACAAATACGGTATCGTCGGTGTCGGCGAGACGATCGGCAGTGGCTTCCGCATCACCGAAATGGTGGAAAAACCGGCCAAGGGCACAGCTCCGTCGAACTTCTTCATCAACGGCCGCTACATCCTGCAGCCGGAGATTTTCCACATCCTGGAGAGCCAGGAGCGTGGTGCGGGCAACGAGATCCAGTTGACGGACGGCATGCTGAAGCTCGCCCGGCAGCAGGATTTCGCCGGCTATCACTTCCGTGGCCAGACTTTCGACTGTGGCGCCAAGGATGGCTTCATCCTCGCCAACGTCGCCTTCGCACTCGCCCGCGCCGACATCCGTCCGACCATCGAGGACGGGTTCAAGGCGCTGGTCGAGGCGCTGAAGTCGTAGAAAGATCAAAAGTACCCTCACCCCGCTCATGCGGGGTGAGGGAGCGACTGGGATTACCTCTTCACCGTCAATCCCACGCCCGCCTGGAGCTGCCGCGTATCATCGCCCGTCTTTCGCGATGTCAGTTGGTAGCCGACGTTGCTCGTCAGATCGAGATAGCGGTTGATGCCCCAGGTGAGGCCGAGCGCGGCGTCGTATTCAGTTTCGTCGGAGATGGTGCTGCCGGAAGGATAGACGCGCCAGATGGTGCCGCCCGTCACCTTGGCGGTGAGATCGTCGCGCAGTTCCTGACTCAATGTGCTCGTCAACTGATAGGCGGTGTAGCCGCTTTCGCCCGCCGTGGTCGAGGGTTGAACGGTTGTCGAAAGGCCGACGCTGACATTGGTGCCGCGCTGCGGCGACCAGGCGAGATTGCCGTCGACGGTCGGCGAATCGATCGAAGCGAGCCGCGAATCGTCGAATTCCGTATGCTGATAGCCAAAACCGAGTTCGCCCTTCATCTTGTCGCCGAGGTCGAGCTCGACGCCCGCCTTGCCGCCGTAGCTCTGGTTCGAGCGGGCGTAGCCGTTGCTGTCGTGCGACTGGTCGTAGAAGGTGCGGCCGAGATCGGCTTCCAGGAAGGGGACGAGGACAGGCGAGAGCTCATAGCCGATTCGTCCGCGCCATGTGCCGGCGGTTTGATTGCGATCGCTGAGTGTCACCTTTGTTCCATCCGACAGGGTGGCGTCGGAATAGACGGTGCGGGTCAGGCCTACGGCAGTCGTGCCGCGCAGCAGGCCGAAATCACGCTCAAGCGACGCGCCGGCGTTGAATTGGTTGACGGCCGACTGCTTTGAGGCGCCGGCAATGGCGTTGGGATCGCTGGTATCTTCGCGGAAGAACTGATAGCCGGCGGTGATATGCGCCGTGGTGTCGGCGGGCAGATCAAGGCGCAGATCGGCGTTGAGGTTGACATTCGGCTGTTCGGCGCCGGTGCCGCTCAGGTTTTTCTGCCAGACGCCCTCGCCGGTAACGGTCAGGGCATGGCGGTCCCAATCCGACGTCAACGTGCTGCGCAGATCGGTTTGCAGGAAGCTGCGGTCGTCATTGGTCGAGCCGGTGCGGTTGCGCTCGACATTGACGGACTGGTTGACGGAAGGGCGCAAGGTGAAGGTGCCGAGCGGTATGCCCTGCACGTCCTCTCGATCCGGGTGCTGCCGCGCCTTCAGCTCATCGACACTGGTCTCGCGCAGATTGACGCGGCGCAGATCGTTATCCAGCGTGGAGCCCGTCGTCATCGGATCTACGCCGAGCCGGAGGCGAGTGGCGGACGGGGTATCTGCGTCCGTTGCCGCCTGATTCGCGGCGTTTGCCGCCGTGGATTTGGAGGATGCCGTCGTGTCCGAACCGGGCAGATCGAAACTGTCCGTGCCCGCCGATGCTGTCGGCGAATTGGCACTGGAGCTCTGGTTGCTGTCAAGCGATTGCGCCAGAACCGACATCGGCATGGCGAGCGCAGCCCAGCCCAGCAGAGCGGATGCAGCGCATGCCGTCAGCCGGAGGGAGCCACCACCCGCCTTGTTCTTGCCGATGTTCATTTGATCTATGTCTGACCTTACTCGAAATGCTTTAAATCCTTACTCAAGCGTAAAGGCCCATGGTTAACACTTCCTTGCCGTCCGACTACAAGGAGTCACGGTGACGGACTTGCGTTGGTGAGGCGACACGCCATCTCGCGCTGAACAAAATCGATCGCGGGTGGACAGAAATAAAGAAAAGCGTTAGGCCTCGCTCATGAATAAGAGAGCTGTAAGACTCATCGAGAACGGTGCGATCGAATCCGCGATGCGAACGATCGAGACCGAGAGACTGGGCATGGAGGCGCTGGAACGCGCGCTGACCAATGGTCTGGCCGAGCCCTTCAGCCGCGCGGTGGAGATCATCGGCGATATCAGCGGCCGTGTTGTCATTACCGGCGTCGGTAAGAGCGGCCATATCGGCAACAAGCTCGCCGCAAGTCTGGCTTCCACGGGAACACCGGCTTTCTTCGTGCATCCGGTCGAAGCCAATCACGGCGATCTCGGCATGATCACGCAGGACGATGTCATCATCGCCATGTCCTGGAGCGGCGAGAGCGCCGAGTTGCGCGGCATCATCAGCTATTCCCGCCGCTTCTCGATCCCGATGATCGCCATCACCGCCGGCGAGACCTCGACGCTTGCGCGCGAGTCGGATGTAATTCTGCTGTTGCCCAAGGAGCAGGAGGCTTGCCCGCACGGGCTGGCGCCGACGACATCGACGCTGCTGCAACTTGCTATCGGCGATGCGCTTACCGTAGCGCTCTTGGAGGCGCGTGGTTTCACGGCGGAGGATTTCCGCACTTTCCATCCGGGCGGCAAGCTGGGCGCCAGCCTCTCGCACGTCGCAGATATCATGCACAAGGGCGACCGCGTGCCTCTGGTTGGCCTTGGCACCGGCATGCCGGAAGCGGCGATGACGCTGTCGAAAATGCGTTTCGGCTGCGTCGGCGTGATCGATGACGATGGCTGCTTGTGTGGCATCGTTACCGATGGCGATATTGCCCGCAATCTCGGCAGCAGCCTTGCGGAAATGCGGGTCGACGAGGTGATGACCCGTAATCCGAAGACGGTCAAGGAAACGACGCTGGCGACCGGTGCGATGGCATTGCTGAACCGTCATAATATCTCGGCGCTGATCGTCGTCGACGATGCGCGGCGGCCTGTCGGCATCGTCCATTTCCACGATCTGCTGCGGATCGGCGTCGCCTGATCAGGCCGTTTCGACGGTCAGATCACGCCCGTTGCTGAAAACGACCTTGACGCGGGTTCCGGCCGGCAGGTCCGGCCCCATCACCGTCCAATAGGTATCGTCGAGACGGATCCGACCGCGGCCTTCCGTGATCGGCTCATTGAGCGTTGCCGTGCGGCCGACCAGGCTTGCGCCGCGTTGGTTGAGGAAAGGCTCATCCGTTATCTGGTTGTTGTTATAGACATAACGGCGGCCGAGCAGGGTGACGATGACTGCGGACGCCGCGAAGATCAGCAGTTGCACCTGCCAGATCCAGAAGGCGCTGTCCCAAAATGCCAGAGAGAGCGCGCCGACAATGATGGCGGCAAGACCGATCCAGACCAGGAAGAAACCGGGCGCGATGAGTTCGGCAGCCAGAAGTACGAACCCGGCTACCCACCAACTCCACGGCCCAAGTTCGCCAATGAGATTCTCGAGCATGTTCAGCTCTCCCGCGGTGGCAGCGGATTGACGGAGGGGGTCGAGCGCGTTGCGCCTGCACGCGGACGCGACGACTGCGAAGCCATATTGCCGTCATTGCTCTCGCCGAAGACCTCGCGGGCGATAGCGCCGATACCGCCGAGCGAACCGATGAGCGAAGCGGCTTCCATGGGCATCAGCACGATCTTGGAATTACCGGCTGTGCCGATGGATGCGAGTGCCTCCGTATATTTCTGTGCGACGAAATAGTTGATGGCGTGAATGTCGCCTGCGGCAATCGCCTCCGAAACCATACGTGTCGCCTTGGCTTCCGCTTCGGCCAGGCGTTCGCGTGCCTCCGCGTTGCGGAAAGCTGCCTCGCGCTGACCTTCCGCCTGCAGCACCGCAGCCTGTTTGGAGCCCTCGGCCCGCAGGATTTGCGCGTTGCGCAGGCCTTCCGCCTCAAGCACCTGAGCGCGTTTTTCGCGCTCGGCCTTCATCTGCCGCGCCATCGCGTCGACCAAATCCTTTGGCGGCTGTATGTCCTTGATCTCGACACGAGTGACCTTGATGCCCCAGGGGTGCACGGCATCGTCGACGACGCGCAGCAATCGGTCATTGATGGCGTCACGATTGGAAAGCAGCTCATCGAGATCCATCGAGCCCATGACGGAGCGGATATTTGTCATTGTCAGATTCTGAATGGCATTTTCGAGATTGGTCACTTGGTAAGCGGCCTGCGCAGCGTTCAGCACCTGATAGAAGGCGACGGCATCCGCGGCGATGCTCGCATTGTCCTTGGTGATGACCTCCTGGGTCGGGACAACCAGCACCTGCTCCATGACATTCATGCGTGCGCCAATAGATTCGATGAAGGGCACGATCAGATTGAGGCCGGGCTCGAGTGTCCGCGTGTAACGTCCGAAGCGTTGGATCGTATAGCGGTATCCTTGTGGCACGGTCTTAACTCCGGCAAACAGCACCAGGATGACCAAAACAACAAAGGCAACCACGACGATGCTGAAACCACCGACGACCATAAAATCCTCCATCGACGCTCCCGCACGATGCAGGGTTTGCGTCACGTCAAAACACCGCCGCGATCTCTGCGCATTCGAGCGAACAAGCGGCGCAATAGCTCAATCTGATGTGGTGGGTTAGCATGTTCTCGGCAAGGACGGAATGGGCCGCGAAATCCAACCTTCTGACCTGCTCCGCGACATGAAAGGGCGGGCGGAAATCTCGCGTTTGCGGCCCGAACAGACAGTTCCGGCGCCCTCTCAATTTCACTCCGACCTTGCACCTGACGGCACATGTTCATACCTTAAGGGGAGGAATGTATCCGGTTTCTGCCGCCGTGCGGCTCTCCGAGCCATGGCATGGCGCAACACCAGGGTGAGATGATGAATATCGACAGGACTTTGCGGTCAATCGTGGCCGTGCACGCTTCAATTCCGGAAGATGCCTTTACGGCTGGGGCATTGGGAATCCGGCGGGAAGGCAGTGGTGTGGTCATCAGGGATAACGGACTGGTACTCACGATCGGCTATCTGATCACCGAGGCCGAGGAGGTCTGGCTGACGACCAATGAAGGCCGTGTGGTTCCCGCTCATGCGCTTGCCTATGATCAGGAGACCGGCTTCGGCCTGGTCCAGGCGCTTGGCTCGCTTGGCGTTCCCGCACTGGAATTCGGCAATGCTGCCAGAGCCGCAATTGGTGATCCCGTGGTGATTGCTGACGGAATCGGCCAATTCGTTCGTGCAAACATCGTGGCCAAGCAGGAATTCGCCGGTTATTGGGAATATCTGCTGGAGGAGGCGATCTTCGTGGCGCCCGCCCATCCTTCATGGGGAGGCGCCGCGCTTATCGACGCGCATGGCAAGCTTTTGGGCATCGGATCGCTTCACCTGCAGATGGCCTCTCAGAACGAAGAGACGGCCGATATCAACATGGTGGTGCCGATCGATTTGCTGCCGCCTATTCTCGATGATCTACTCAACCGAGGCCAGGTCAACAAGCCGCCGCGACCTTGGCTCGGCGCTTTCTCCGCCGAAAGCAACGGCGAGGTCGTGGTCATGAGCGTCGCGGAAGGAGGTCCGGCCGCTCAGGCGGGGCTGCAGCGAGGCGACGTCATCTCCGAGATCCGGGACGGCGAGGTTGACAGCTTGGCCGATTTTTACCGCAAGGTGTGGGAAAGCGGCCCTGCCGGCGCGGAAATCCCCATGAGGATATTGCGCAACGGCCGCGAAGCATGGCTGCGCGTCAAATCGGCCGACCGGAGCAGCTTCCTCAGGAAACCGCAATTGCAGTAAAGCACTGCCATTGCGGCGGCCGAAACGGCACCCGGCGCCGCAGGAGCAGAGGGCATCAAACCCAGCCCAGCAATTCCCGCCTGACCACCTTTTCCAGTACTCGCATGCCGTCTTCGCTATCGTTCAGGCAGGGGATGTGCGTAAACTTCTCGCCGCCATTGTGGTGGAAGGATTCGGCTGCCTGTTCGGCAATTTCCTCGAGCGTTTCCAGGCAATCCGAGACGAAGCCGGGGTTGAGAACGGCGATGCGTTTCGTACCTTCCTTGGCAAGGCGTTCCACCGTCTTGTCGGTGTAGGGTTGCAGCCATTCCTCCGGTCCGAAGCGGGATTGGAAGGTGAGCATGAACCGGTCTTCGGATAGTCCGAGCCTTTCACGCAGCAACCGGCTGGTCTCGACACACTGCCGATAATAGGGGTCGCCCTTCTCGGAATAGGAAAGCGGGATACCGTGGAACGAGGCCAGGATCTTCTCCGGCTGCCAGTCGAGTGTGGCGAGGTGCCGGGTGACGGAGTTTGCAAGTGCTTCGATATAGGTAGGGTCGGTATGATAATCCGGTACGGTGCGTAATGCCGGCTGCCAGCGCATGGCCATCAGCTTTTCGAATGCCTTGTCATTGACGGTGGCGGTGGTGGCGGCCGCATATTGCGGATAGAGCGGAAATAGCAGAATACGGTCGCAACCCTGATCTTTCAGCACCTGGATGCGCTCGCCGATCGATGGCTTGCCATAGCGCATGGCCCAATCGACGACAATGTCAGGCAGGTCCATCAGCCGCGCGGCCATCAAATCCGATTGGTTGCGGGTATAGGTGCGCAGGAAGCTTTCGTTCTTTTCCTTGTTCCAGATGGTCTCATAGGCCTTGCCGACCTTGCCGGGGCGGGTGTTCAGGACGATGCCGAACAGGATCGGATACCATTTCCAGGGTGACCACTCGATGACGCGCTTGTCGGTCAGGAATTCGCGCAGATAGCGCCGCATCGACCTGTAGTCGGTGCCGTCAGGCGTGCCGAGATTGACGAGAAGGACGCCGATCTTGCCGGATTTCTGTTGCGATTGGCCGGCCGAGGCTTCTGCGATCATCAATGGTGGTCCTCTCAACAAAACGGAGCACCTCACATAGGAACAAAAGCCGGCCCGGGAAAGCCCGGACCGGCTGACTTTTACGAGACAAATCGTCCTTACTTGGCCGGAATCTTCAATTCGCGACCGATGGTGAGGTGGCGCGGCTTGAGATTGCGGTTAGCGGCCATGAGTTTGTGCCATGCGCCGGCGTTGCCGTAATAGGTCTTGGCGATATCCCAGAGCGTATCGCCGGCGGCGATGACATGGGTCGTCGGCGTTTTCGGCGGCTCGCTAGCCTCGGTCGCCGGTGTCGTAGTTGTGGCAGCGGGAGGCGTTGTCGTAGGAGCAGTCGTTGCGGGCGCAGTCGTCTCGGGCGCCGGGGTGGCGGGTGTGGTATTGTTGGGCGTTGAGGTGGCGGGTGCGGGCGTATTGGGCGCCGTCGTTGTAGCGGGAGGCGTGGTTGCCGGAGCGGTGGTCGTCGCCGGCGGGTTCGCGGCGGGTGCTGTCGTCTGAGCTGTCGACGTGTCTGGGGTCGTGGCGGGTGAGGCAGCAGGGGCGGTCGCAGCAGGCGCGGTTGTTGTGGCCGGAGCAGTCGCCGTCGGAGCGGTCGTGGCTGGCGCCGTAGCCTGAGACGCTGATGTATCGGGTGTCGTCGTGGCAGGGGTCGAAGCAGCGGGAGCCGTTGTGGAGGATGCTGCACCGGTATCGGCCGCAGCCGGGGCGGGCTTCTGATCCGATGATGCCGCCTGTTGCGTTTCCGCCGGCTTGCCTGCCTCGGATTGGGCGGTGGTTGCGGTGCCGCCGACCTGTGTCACGCGGCCATCCGTATAGGGCTTATAGGGATTGTGCGCTGCCAGATAGTCGGCGACGACTCCCTCCAGATCGGGGCCGAAGTCATAGGCATTCTTGCCGTTCTTTGCAAAGACGACGTAACCGTCTCCGCCGGCGCGCATATAATTGTTGCTGACGACGCCATAGGTCTTGTTGGGATCGAGCGGCACAAACTCCGTGCCTTCTTGTACCATGATGGAGACGACGCGGTCGCCGGGCGGCTTTGATTTGTCAAAGGTATATTTGAGACCGGCGACCTGGGGGAAACGGCCCGCGCCGTCGTCGATCTGGCTGAGGCCGTTCTCCAGTGCCGCCTTCACGTCGGCACCCGTCAACTGGAAGGTGGCGACCGTATTCTGGAACGGCAGCACGGTCAGCACGTCGCCCATGGTGACGTCGCCGGCGCCGATCGAGGCGCGCAAGCCGCCGCCGTTCTGGATGGCAATCGCTATGCCCTGGTTTTTCGTGCGGTCGAGCATGGCATCGGCGACGAGATTGCCCATGGAGCATTCCTGGACGCGGCAAATCTCGCGTGCGCCCTCGATCGGGGCTTGCGAGGAGCCAATGACCTTGTGTCGCAGTTCCTCGATCGGCTTGGCCATTTCCTGGATACGGGCGGCAATGGCGGGGTCCGGTTTGATCGAAGAATCGAGCAGGATGGGATCGCCCTTGGCTTCCTTGACGACGCCGTTGTCATCGAAGGTGATGACGATGTCGCCGAGATACTTGCTGTAGGAGGCGGCCTGGACGACCGGGACTTTATAGCCTGCCGGGTTGTCGACCATGGTCGGATAAGGGCCGGCTGCTTTCGGGTCCGTATTGGACAGCAGCGTGTGCGAATGACCGCCGACGACGACATCGACGCCGGCGATCCTGGCAATCTGGGCGACGTCGCGCGGATAGCCGACATGGGTGAGCGCGATGATCTTGTTGACGCCCTGCGACTTCAGCGCATCCACCTCGGCACTGATGGCGGCCGCATCGTCGGTGATCTTGACATGCGGGCCAGGTGAGGAGAGCTCCGCTGTCTCGGTCGTGACCGCGCCGACGATGCCGATTTTCTGGCCGCCGATATCGAGTACGATCGATTTCTTGATGCGTTCGCCGATTTTCGATTGGTCGTCTATGACCAGATTGGCGGTGACGACCGGGAACTGCGCCTTGTCGAGGAAGGCGGCGAGCGGGCCTTCGCCGTCATCGAATTCGTGATTGCCAACGGTCATGGCGTCGAGCTTCATATCATTGAGAAATTCGACCTCGGCAGCCCCTTTGTAGGTCGTGTAGAACAGCGAGCCCTGGAAATTGTCGCCGGCATCGAGCAACAGGACATTTTGGCCGGCAAGTGCAGCGCGACGCTGGTCGATCGCGGTCTTCAGCCGTGCGGCCCCGCCAAAGCATTCATTTTTGCTTTCTTCCGCGGCAGAGCAGGTGGCGTCGAACTTGTTGATCGGTTCGACGCGCGAATGGAAATCATTGAAGTGCAGAATGTTGAGCTGGTAATCCGCGAAAGCGGTGCTGGCGCTGAGCGCCAAGGCCACAGCGGCCAAAAGACCCATACCGAAGGGCTTCGTCATCTCTCTCTCCTGTTGCTCACCATATCCGGCCCGCCCATGTCCCGCGGCGGTACCCCGCATCGAATTTTTTCATCGTGGCGGAAAGAGCGCAAGCAAAAGCTGTTGGGTTTATTAGGATTTTGCAAATTTGCCGGAAAGAAAGTCGCCGCGTCAGGCGCAGGCTTCGATGGAGGCATCGCCATAGGACTCCCGCACGGCGGCAATGAAATTCCAGCCGACGGCAAGAGTGACGAGCAGGCAGCAAAGGGCTGCCATGTAATGAAAGCGCCGGCTCCGATCGCGGTAAAGCAGGATCGCGCCGGCAGCATAGATCACCAAGGCGGGCAGGGCGATAATGAAGACGCTTATCGGTCCGTCGCAATCGAGCGCTGTGATACCCTGCGCCTTGTAGCTGTTGGCAGGCAGAGCCGCCGCCAGGATGGCGAGCGGCAGCGCGGCGACGAGAACGAGATAGGGCGCCATTCTGTGCATGGCATATTATCCGTCCGTCGCGCCTGTTTCAGCCTCTATCGGCGATTGAGGGAAAACTGTTTGCCGGCATCCGAGGTGCAGTTGAGCTGAGAAGGGTTGATCAGGGCGCAGTTGATCTTGGACTGCGTCTTGCGCACCAGCGACGTCATGTTGATCTCGATCAGGCTAGGGGAAACCATGCTATAGGTACCCGAAGCCAGGACCGAATTGCTGTCAGTGGTGTGCGTCGTGAAGGTGCCGGCCTGGAAGGTCGAAATGAGGCCGTTCGCATCGCTCCAGTTGCCTTCCACCCCCGTCTGCGGCTGCACGCTGGCGCGCATGGCAGGCGGAGGCCTCGATCCGCCAAAATCGACACAGGCGGACAATGCTGCAGCGGCTGCGAGAAGGGCAATGCTGGTTCTGATCTTCATAAATATCTCCCGCGATTGAAGGCGGACTAATGTCATATTGGTTGCGGGAACCATGGCGCGGCGATCTGTCGAAAGCAAGGCTCCAGAACCCGTCACTTCGATTTATCCGCCGAGCGTAACAAAAATGCCCGCACGACCTGTACGGGCATTTTGAAGTTTCGACCGTTCGGATGATCTGTCGATCAGCGAACCAGGATGTTCTTGAACTGCCAAGGATCCTTGGTGTCGATGTCTTCCGGGAAGAGGCCGGGGCGGCCGTCAAGCGGCGTCCAATCGGTGTAGTGGCCTTCAACCGGGCCGAGATACGGCAACTGCACTTGGAGGCAGCGCTTGTAGTCGATCTCGTCCGCTTCGACGATGCCGGCGTTCGGATTTTCCAGAGCCCAGACCATGCCAGCAAGTACCGCGGAAGTTACCTGCAGGCCGGTTGCATTCTGGTATGGCGCAATGCGGCGGGTCTCTTCGAGCGACAGGCGCGAACCATACCAATAGGCGTTCTTGTCGTGACCATAGAGCAGCACGCCGAGTTCGTCGATGCCGTCTTCCAGCTCGTCTTCATCGAGGACGTGGTGAACCGGCTGCGGTGTGCCGCCGTTGCCGAACATTTCGTGCAGCGAAAGCACGGCATCGTTGGCCGGATGGTAGGCGTAATGGCAGGTCGGGCGGAAAGTGACTTCGCCATCCTTGTCGCGGACCGTGAAGAAATCGGCGATCGAGATCGACTCGTTGTGCGTGACGAGGAAGCCGTACTGCGGGCCTGGCGTCGGGCACCAGGTACGAACGCGGGTGTTGGCGCCCGGCTGCTCCAGGTAGATGGCGGCCTGGCAGCCCTTCTTGTGCTTCTTGGCGTTCTTCGGCATCCACTCCTCATGCGTGCCCCAGCCGAGTTCGGCCGGCTGCATGCCTTCGGAGATAAAGCCTTCGACAGACCAGGTGTTCCAGAAGACGTTCAGCGGCTTCGGATGCTTGGTGCGCTGGGTGTCGCGCTCGGCGATGTGGATGCCCTTGACACCGACCTTCTTCATCAGCTTTGCCCAGCCTTCGCGGTCATGCTGATCCGGCTCTTCGAACTTGATGCCGATATCATGGGCGAGATTGACGAGCGCCTGCTTGACGAACCAGGACACCATGCCCGGGTTTGCGCCGCAGGTAGAGACCGCGGTTGCGCCGCCCGGGTTTTTCGCCTTTTCCTTGCGCACGGTTTCACGCAGCGCATAGTTGGTGCGATCGGCATTCTTCATGTTCTTGTCGAAATAGAAGCCGAGCCAGGGCTCGACGACGGTGTCGATATAAAGAACATCGTGCTTGCGGCAGAACTTGATGAGATCGAGCGAGGACGTATCGACCGAAAGGTTGACGCAGAAGCCCTGGCCGCCGCCCTCCGTCAGAAGCGGCATCAAGAGGTCCTTGTAATTGCTCTTGGTGACATATTCCTGGATGTGACGGACGCCGTGCTTTTCGAGGATCGCCAGGTGCTCGGCGTCCATCTGCGGGTCGATGACGACCATCCGGCTCTTGTCGAATTTGAAATGGCGCTCGATCAGGGGCAAGGTGCCGCGGCCGATAGAGCCAAAGCCGATCATCACGATCGGACCGGTAATTTCGGCATATACCGGATAGTTCTGTTCCGTCATTCTTTTCTCCTTCGAAAGGCAGGACGCCGTTCGGTCGCTGAAAAATCAATCAATGTTTGCGCGAAAATGCGAGGTGAACGGCTCTAACCATAAATTGATGTCACAATAAAGAGCCGTCCCGGCTTATCGGGCAAATGTCAAGCTGGTGAAGCAACTTCCGCAAGCGCTCGCAATTGCCTCGCCAACTCTGCCTTCTGATGGGTGAGGCCTTTGTAGGCCGTCTGGTGTTCATCCAGACCATCCAATTGTGCAGCAAAGCTTAATGCCAGTTCCGAGGCTTTAGGATGGCCGACAATCGCGGCGATCGGGTCGACATAGACGCGGATGGTGAAGAGGATATCACCCGATACCGGCAGCTTCCGCAGCGTCTGGCGCTCGACGCGGGCAAAGCTGGTTTCGAGCGTGGGAGCTGTTGTGGCCGGCGGCCGCCGGTGCTTCGAAGTCGGGAGAGACAGCTCGTTTGTCGTGCTCACCGACCAGTTCATCCGTTCGACGGGCTGGGCCACCTGCAAATTGTCGAAGATGCGGTTGATGAGGACGGCGTTGCGGGTGCCCTCACCGAAACCGGGCACATCCGCATGAATCGCCTGTATCGGCCGGCCGAATTTTTCCTGGAGCGACCAGGAGGAGGGGAAGGCGACATGGCCGGCGACGAGATGCCAGCCATTCTCCTTGCGCCGCATGATGACGAGATCGTCGGCAACGAGCGAACCCGCTTTCAGAAGCGGCGGCAGGTAGGGATCGGCGAGATCGATCGAGTGACCGGCAGCGGAGACAATGTCGCCGTCGCGATGATAGATCGTCGGATGCTGTTCGCAGAGATAAGCGATCAGAAGATCGAGGCACTCCTGCTGCGCATTTTCCGATCCGTCTTGGGAAATGAAAATATCATCGCGATGGTCGCAAAGAAGCCCTCGCTTTTCATCGAGATAGCGCTCGAGGTCGGCGTCCGGCTCGATCCATCGCGCCGGATCGAGCGGCAAGAGACCGATCGTGAAGGGCTTCGCGGAGCCGTCATAGGGCGTGTAGGTCAACAAGGTCACGGACGGAGCCTACTGCGTCAATATTCCCTTGGGAACGAAAAGCCATTCTTCCGATTGTTTATCATCCATCGCGGCGACGTCCTCGCGGTTTCCAATCACGCTTTCAACGCCTCCAACCCTTCCATAACAGTCGTCAGAGCGATTTCCGTGATGTCATAGGCAGCGACGCCGTGGATGGTGAAAGGATCGGCTGCGACATAGGCTTCCAGTTCGGCCCGGTCGCCGCGGGCAAAGATGATGCCGCCGGTGCGCGGCACCTTGCGGCCGGACGCGAGGAACCAGCCTTTCGCATAGCCTTCCTTCACCCAGGCCATATGCGGCTCCATGTGCTTGTCGGCTTCGTCATTGCCTTTGAGGTAGGTCAGCGAGAGAATGAACATTACGTCAATTCCGTATGAGTTGTGAACGGATCAATCCGCGCAGGGAGTTTCCGACATAAAGCTCACCTTTTTCCAGATCGTCCAGCCTTATCCGACCAACGCGGGCTTTGCGCTGGCAGATGAGCTCCGTGCGCAACACACCGGCGAGCAGGCCGGAAGAGATGGGCGGCGTCCGCAATGGACCGGAACCCTCGTCGAGGAAGATCGAGGTAATGGTGCCTTCGCAGACCTCATCCTTCTCATTGAGCAACAGCACTTCGTCGGCCTCCGCCGGCGAGTATTCGGCGCGGGCAGCCTCATAGGCGGACCGGCGGGTGGTTTTGACGCGCAGCAGCGTGTCGGCGGAATCAAGACAGGTCTTGGCAATGCGGACGCGCCAGACGGTATCGGGCGCAAGCGGCGTGAAAGCGGCCGTGGTGACGTCCGTCCGCCCGGCGCGATCGAACGTCAGGCGGACACGCAATGGAGCATTCGCGCCGGCGACGGCGGCATCCAGTTTCGTCAGCGCATCCTTCGGTGCGGGAAAACCCAATCGGCGGGCGGAACGTTGAAGGCGGGCAAGATGCAGGCGCAGACGCAGGAAGCCCGTCTGCGGCTCATAGCGAAGCGTCTCGATCAGCGAAAAGTCCTCTAGCGCTGGATCCATCGGTCCCCCACGGCGAAGCGTGCTTTCAACAGGCATTCTTCATATTCGGCCTCCGCCGTCGAATCGAAAACGATGCCGCCGCCGACATTGAAGACGGCGCGGCCGTCATCGAACAGCGTGATGGTGCGGATCGCCACGGAAAAGCGCATGGCGCCGCCGGGCGAAATCATGCCGATCGCCCCGCAATAGGCGTCGCGCGGACCGACTTCGAGCTCGTGCAGAATTTCCATCGCCCGCATTTTCGGCGCGCCGGTGATCGAGCCGCAGGGGAAGAGTGCCGCGAAGATATCGCGAATGGTCATGTTGGGGCGCAGCTTTGCCTGCACGTGGCTGACCATCTGGTGCACGGTCGGATAGGTCTCGATCTCGAAGAGTTTCGGCACTTCGAGCGTGCCGACCTCGGTGATGCGCGAGATGTCGTTACGCAGGAGGTCAACGATCATCCGGTTCTCGGCTTGCGTCTTCTCATCGGCAAGCATGGCGCTGATGATCTCGGCATCCTCGGCGGCGTCGGCGCCACGCTTGGCGGTGCCCTTCATCGGATGCGTCTCGATCCAGCCGTCGTCGTCGGTGCGGAAGAAGAGTTCGGGCGAGCGCGACAGGATAATCGGGCCGCCGAGATCGACCAGCGCTCCATATTTCACCGGCTGAAGCTCGATCAGTGACCAGAAGGCGGCGCGGGCGTCGCCATTCCAACGGGCCGTGATCG
Organism: Rhizobium sp. CB3090; assembly: GCF_029714285.1. Classification (NCBI taxonomy): domain Bacteria; kingdom Pseudomonadati; phylum Pseudomonadota; class Alphaproteobacteria; order Hyphomicrobiales; family Rhizobiaceae; genus Rhizobium; species Rhizobium sp. CB3090. The sequence continues at coordinate 2,649,217 of NZ_CP121662.1, read as the reverse complement.
GCATGGTGAGGTTTGCCTGATAGCAGTCGCCCTGGCGCAAGTGCCAATGCAGCCGGTCGAACCTCTCTTTATATATAGCAAGATTCCACGCGGCCGTGGCGTCGGTCAGAAATGCCTCGTTTTCGAGACGTTGCAATGGTTGGGCGAGGGGGTGACCATCCGCCGCCGGAGCGTCGAAGACGCCGAAGCAGAGCAGCGGCGTCTCGCGGTTCTCCTCAGCGAAAGACGCAAGTTTTTCCTCGAAGAGGTGGCCCGCCTCATAGGCCATATAGCCCGCCAGCCATTTTCCCTCCGCCTTCGCCTTTTGCATCCGATCGAGGGCATCGAAGAATTCCGCACGTGTTCGCGCTGTGATGATCTCCGCCGGCTCGGCAAAGAGCATCACTTGTCCTGTGCTGTCGTCCCGGAAGAGGACGTAGGGTTGGGTATCGGCCATGCGGCCTTCTGAGTCCTTGTGTCAGATGTTACTAACGCCTTCTCCCTAGAGGTAGAAGGTAGCCCGCCCCTCGACAGCTCGGGGGGCGGATGAGGGGGCGAAGAGCGAAGCTCTGAAGGCCTTGAGCGGCGAGCGAAAGGCAATAATCCTCCTTACGGTGCAACGTCCCCTCAACCTTGCGCTTACGCGCATCCTTCTCCCTTGGGGAGAAGGCGAAACCTTACCTATCTAACGCCTCCAGCTCATCGATAAGCCCTTCGATCATCGACAGTCCCTTACTCCAGAACGACGGATCGGTGGCGTCGAGGCCGAAGGGCTTCAGGAGTTCGGAGTGATGCTTGGTGCCGCCGGCCTTCAGCAGCTCGAAATATTTCTCCTGAAAGCCCTGTTCGGCATTCTGGTAGACGGCGTAGAGCGAATTCACCAGGCAGTCGCCGAAGGCGTAGGCATAGACATAGAAGGGCGAATGGATGAAGTGGGGGATATAGGCCCAATAAGTCTCGTAGCCCTCGGAAATCTTGATCGCCGGTCCGAGGCTTTCCGATTGGACGGAGAGCCATAGCTCGCCGATATCGTCCGATGTCAGTTCGCCGTTCTTGCGGGCGGTGTGTACCTTGCGCTCGAATTCGTAGAAGGCGATCTGGCGGACGACTGTGTTGATCATGTCCTCGACCTTCTGGGCGAGCATCGCCTTGCGCTCGCGCTTGTCGGTGGTCTTGTCGAGCAGAGCGCGGAAGGTCAGCATTTCGCCGAAGACGGACGCGGTTTCGGCCAGCGTCAGCGGCGTCTGGCACATCAGCGCGCCCTGGCCGCCGGCGAGCACCTGATGCACACCATGGCCGAGCTCGTGTGCCAGTGTCATGACATCGCGCGGCTTGCCCATATAGTTGACGAGCACGTAGGGATGCGCGGAAGGAACGGTCGGATGCGCGAACGCGCCTGGCGCCTTGCCGGGACGCACCGGCGCATCGATCCATTCCTCATCGAAGAAGCGCTTTGCGATATCAGCCATTTCCGGGGCGAAATTGCCGTAGGCGGAAAGAACGGTCTCCTTCGCCTCGCGCCAGGGGATCAGTGCGTTGGACGTCTCTGGCAGCGGGGCATTGCGGTCCCAGAAATTCATCTGCTCCATGCCGAGCCACTTGGCCTTCATCTTGTAGTAGCGGTGCGAGAGGCGCGGATAGGCGTCGCGCACGGCGGCAGCCAATGCGTCGACGACTTCGCGCTCGACGCGGTTGGCGAGATGCCGGCTGTCCGCGATATCCTCGAAACCGCGCCAGCGGTCGGCGATGTCCTTATCCTTGGCAAGCGTGTTGGTGATCAGCGTGAAGATGCGCAAATTGGCCTTGAAGGTTTCGGCAAGGGCCATTGCCGCCTTGCGGCGCATCTCGGGGTCCTTCTCCTGCAGCATGTTCAAGGCGACTTCCAGCGGAAGCTTCTCGCCATCCACCTCGAACCGCAGCTCCGCCATCGTCTCGTCGAACAGCCGATTGAAGGCGGCGGCACTGGTCATGGATTTTTCAAGGAATAGCTGCTCCAGCTTGTCGTCGAGCTGATAGGGCTTGTCTTTGCGCAGGTCGACGATCCAGGGGCGGTAGTGGCCGGCGGCCGGGTCGTTCGCCATGCAGGCATCCATCGCTGCATCGTCGATGCGATTGAGCTCCAGCGGAAAGAACAGCAGATGGGCGGAATAGTCGGTCAGCCGCGCCTGCACGTCGCCATAGAGCTTGCCATTGGCCGGATCGCTGGTGTTTGAGAAATAGGTGAGGCCGCCGAAGGAGCCGAGACGGCCCATGATGTCGTCCAGCGCCTCATATTCCTTCAGTGCGGCGCCGATGCCTGCGTCGCCGGTCTTGCTGGCAGCATCAGCGAGCTTGCCTTTCCACTTTTCCTCGAAGGCGATCGCCGCCTTTCCGGCCTTTTCCATGTCACTGACGAAGGCCGTCGAAGTGGCGGAAGGATAGAGATCGCTGAGTTTCCAGGCGGGCAGGTCGCCGAGCGCGGCGTTTGTCGCTGCGGCCGTCGGGCCTGCGGAAAAATTAGGGGATGAATGGAGCGAGGTCGGGCTCATAGGCGGTATTTCCTCTGCTTTTCTTTGCGGAACGGTCCGGTCTCTCCGTGTCTATTCGGCTGAAAAGGCCGCGGCAAGGGCGATTTCCTTGAGATCGAACGGCCGAATTCATGGACGGCGTTACATTCGTCATAATGATTAAAATACGATGCTTTGGCAAAACTTCGTGTTCAAGCCTTTCTGCGAAGGTCCCCATCAGGTTTCGCATGAAGTGAGGCACCAATGACCGTATTTAATAGCGCCAAGGGGGGCGCGCAGATTCTCGTTGTCGAGGATGATCCGATTCAACGGCGTCTGCTGAAAAACGCTATCGAGCGGCACGGACACGTTGCTCATCTGGCGGAGAATGGCCGTTTCGGCCTTGAGATATTGAAGCGCAACAGCGAGCAGATCAACGTGATCGTGCTCGATCTCATGATGCCCGAGATGAACGGCATCGAGTTTCTGGGCGCGCTGAGCGATATGGGCACCGATCTGCCCGTCATCGTGCAGACGGGGCAGGGCGGTATCGAGACCGTGGTGCAGGCCATGCGGGCCGGCGCTTTCGATTTCGTCGTCAAGCCGGTATCGCCGGAACGGATAGCGGCTTCGATTGCCAATGCGCTGAAGCTCGATCAGCGCGAGGCCAAGGCCCGCGCCGGACGCAGGTCGCGCACGAGCTCGATCAGCTTCGACGACATCGTCTCGGCGAGTCCGGCGATGATGCGGGTGATCGATCTTGCCCAGCGGGCGGCGCAATCGAACATCCCCGTCGTGCTTGAAGGCGAATCCGGCGTCGGCAAGGAGCTGGTGGCGCGCGCCATCCAAGCCGGCAGTGACCGCGCCGGCAAGCCTTTCGTGACGGTCAATTGCGGTGCCATTCCGCACAACCTTGTCGAGAGCATTCTGTTCGGCCACGAGAAGGGCGCTTTCACCGGCGCTGCCGAGCGGCATGTCGGCAAGTTCATGGAGGCTGATGGCGGCACGCTGTTCCTCGACGAAGTCGGCGATCTGCCGCTGGAGGTGCAGGTCAAGCTACTGCGCGCCGTGCAGCAGGGTGAGATCGAGACGGTTGGCGCACGCGTTGCCCAAAAGGTCAATGTCCGGCTGATCTCGGCCACCAACAAGGACCTGATCGAAGAGGTGAAGGCCGGCCGGTTCCGCGAAGATCTTTACTATCGCCTCAACGTCTTCCCGATCACCATGCCGGCGCTGCGCCGCCGCAAGGAAGATATTCCATACCTCGCACGCGCCTTCGCCGATCGATTTGCGCTCGAACAGAAGCTTGGTCATTCGCTTTCGATCAGTCCGGGCGCCCTGGCATTGCTGACGGCCTATGACTGGCCGGGCAATATCCGCCAGCTCGAAAACGCGATCTTCCGCGCTGTCGTGCTGTCCGAGGGTTCGGAGCTGGTCGAAGCAGATTTCCCGCAGATTGCGGCACAGTTGCCGGGCTATTTTACTGCCGAGCATCCGACCTTAGTTGTGGATAATTCCGAGGCTTTCAGCAGCGGCGCAGACCCCGACGAGAGGTTTGAGCGCGGCATGCGTGTCATTTCCTCGGAGGCGGTTACAACCCCGCCGCTTTCGATCGTCGACACAGCATCTGCTCCTGCATCGGACAATGTCATCGCCAGCACCGACCCGTCCGGCGACGTCAGAAAGCTCGCAGATGTTGAGGAAGAGCTTATTCGTTTCGCTCTCAAATTCTATCGAGGACAGATGAGTCAAGTGGCAAGGAAGCTCGGAATCGGGCGTTCGACTCTCTATCGCAAGTTGAAAGACTATGGGATAGACCCGGATGACCCGCAGAAACATGCGGCCTGAGTGTATATTAACGTTTAGGCAAGCATATTTTGTTACCTGTCGTAAAGCACTTGTTAGTGCATCGTTCACCATGTATGAAGAGGGCGACCATGTGTGGCATTTTTGCCATCGTGTCACCGCAATTGACAGCCATTTGGAACACGATGCGACATTGTCTGTCGGACGGGGATCGAATTGCCGAATCTGATTGGAAATACCAAGCTTAATAGCTTGAGCAGGCTTTTTGCGTGCTCAGAGATATTTCGTAAGGTGGCCAAGGTCGTAGCCGTTGGTCTGCTTGCGATGGCTGTTTCCACTCCGGTTTTCGTTGGCTCCCCCTCCCAGGCAGGCGGCGAAACCCGCAGCCTCAAGATCTATTATGTTCACACAGGCGAAAAGGCGGTCATCACCTACAAGCGCAATGGAAAGTTCGATCCGGACGGTTTGGAGAAACTGAACCGCATTCTGCGCGACTGGCGTAAAAACCAGCCGACCAAGATGAACCCGCGCTTGTTCGACCTGATCTGGGAAGTCTACCGCGAAAGCGGTTCGCATGAATTCATCTACGTCGTCTGCGGCTTCCGCTCGCCGGGAACCAACGAGATGCTGCGCACGCGCTCGGCCCATACGGGTGTGGCGAAGAAGAGCCAGCATATGCTTGGCAACGCGATGGACTTCTATATTCCCGATGTCAAGCTCACCAAGCTGCGCGAAATCGGTATGAAGCTGCAGGTCGGCGGCGTCGGCTTCTATCCGACATCCGGTTCGCCCTTCGTGCATATGGACGTCGGCGGCGTGCGCGCCTGGCCGCGCATGGATCGCCAGGATCTCGTCCGTCTCTTCCCCGATGGCAAGACGATGCATATTCCGGCCGACGGTCGGCCGTTGCCAGGCTATCAGGAGGCGGTGGCCGACTATAAGCGCCGCATGTCTTCTGACGATATCCAGATTGCCAGCGCTTCGCATTCGCGTCGCGGCTTCTTCGCCAGACTGTTTGGCGGCGGCGCGGATGAGGAAGAGGACAATGCGGATGAAGGCGCACCGGCAACGGCAGCGCCGACCACCCTCGTTGCCAGCAGCAAGAAGACCGAGCAGGCTCCTGTCGCGGCGGATGAAGGCGACGACAGCCAGCCGCAGACGCAGGTTGCCAGCATAAACGCGCCCGTTCCGCAAGTTCGGCCAGCCTTCGGCAATCAGCCGGCGGGGAGCGAAGTGGCTTCGGCCCTGATGTCTCCGACGCATAACGCCGCTCAGGATGCGCTTGCCGCAGCCATGCCGGATGCGAACGGCCAGCAGCAGGATCAGCAATATGCGGATCTTCGTGACTATCACGTTCCCGTGCCCTCGCTGCTTGACCGCCGTTCGCCCGGCGATGCCGAGCTAGCTTCCGCTGAGGCGGACGCGAAGGATCAGACGGCCGACGTGCCGGTCCCGGCCGAGCGTCCGGAAGTCGCCGAAAGTCTGCTCGCCTCCGCCGACGCCGATCCGGATGCGATCGACGATGCTGCCGACGAAGGCACGCTGTCGCCGTCGATCGTCGCGGCTCTCGAGCAGCATCGCGTCGATCAGGCGGATATGAATGCCGGCGTTCCGGTGAATGTGGCCGCCAACAATGCCGCATCCAAGGACGAGATACCGCCGAAGAATACCGCGGAGGCCGCGCCGCCGGCCCAGAACAACGCCGTTGGCGACAATGACGCCGTCCGGGCTATCGCTGCGGTCTCGCCGCAGAAGCGGCCGGGACAGCCGATGCCGATGCAGGTCGCGGCACTGGCGCCGACCTCCAACGACATCAAGGTCAGCGGCGGCCGCTTCAATGACAGTTTCGAACCGGCGCGGCCGCAGGAGCGTCCGATTGCTGCCGGTATCGCGACCAAGGGCGGCCGGCCGAACAAACAGGATGCCGCGGTGGCCGATGCCGGCCGCGCAACTGTGACCACCGAACCGAAGCTGACCGAGAAGATGATCTCGCAGTGGGCGATCGCCAATGCCCGTGTCGAGATCGTCAATCGCCCGGTCAAGGCACCGCGCTTCGTCAGCCCGACGCTGCGCGCTCAGCCGACCGCCGTCTATACAGAAGGCTTCAAGGTGCAGACCGCGTCGATCGATCCGGAGCGTTTCAGCGGTTCGGCCGTAAACTTCCTGCAGGTGAAGAAGTTCAATTCGCTCGAGTAGCTCCACACGACCCAACAGAAAACCCGAGTTGCCGGTTCCGCTGCGGTGGGATCGGCTGAAATATCATCCAGATTCAAACTGAGCTAAATGCTGTTCTAGAGCGGTTCAGCGTTTTACGGAATCGCTTTCCCGCTCTATCTCTTTGTTTTTACGCATTCCGGACGGAAAACCGCTTTGCACTTTTCCTGGAATTGCTCTAAGTTCGGCTGAAAAGGCTTTCGGCTGCTTCCGTGCGGCGCAGCGACCGCCCTTGTCGAGTCAAAAAGACTCTCATCAAAGCATCAGGCCTCTGTTGTACGATGGTGCGCCGATACCTTTGGATGGGTTCCGGACACTTTGGAGCCCCCTATTTACGTTTACGCCAGCCGCAAATCCGACGGAAAGTGTCCCGTCACGAACCACAATCCCGCGGAGCCGTCGCAATGAGGTTTTCGTCACGGCGATCGGCGAGGACAACCTCGCCGGGGTGGCGCGCAAGTTGAAGCGAATTCGGATCGGCAAGATCAGTCGCTGGGATCGGGATGCCTGGCGAGTCTCAGATCGACGAGGCCGCGATTTCCGTCTTTGTTGCCAGTCGCGGCCACAGCGTTGAATATCCGCTCGGCATCATCGTACATTTTGAGATTGAGATAGCAGTAGCCACGCAGAACCATCAGATCGATGCGTTCCTGCTGCAGTTGCGCGCGTTGATCGAGATAGATCAGGGTTTCCTGATAGCGTTTGGCGGAGAATGCCGTAAGAGCGCGGTCGGCCAGGATGGCAACCTGCAGCTCGGCGGCGCGCTGGTGGCTGAGAGGCGCCTTGGCAGCCGCAACAGCCGCATTGTTCGCGAGCCCTACGCGCAGATAGGCAAGGCTTTGCCCGTAGGCTGCGTCTTCGCGGGCCTTGCCGGCAGGGTTATTCAAAGCGACTTCGAAGGCTTCGACTGCTTCCATCGGACGGTTGAGGTCCATGAGGCACCAGCCGCGGGACAGAGCATTCGCGGGATCGAGACGCTCGGCATTGATCGTCGTGGAACAGCCCTGTGGTCCGCGCGCCCTGCGTCGAACCGTGGTGATTTGTGTCTCAGGCGCGCTATATCCCGCGCGCGCGGACGTGCGCTGGCGGGTGGTGACATCGGTCTCAGGTGGCGCCGGTGAGGTTGCAAGCGGCTGCGCCAGCGCTTGATTTGGCGAAGGCAGCGGCGCCGAGCCGATCGGCGCTTGAGGGGTAACCTCGCCGAGCCGGGCGATACGCTCCGAACGACCCGCCCATAGCCGTTGAATTTCCGCGACCCCCTGTCGGTCATTCAACTGATTGCGCGTGATGACAAGGCCATAGGCGGACGGTTCATCATCAGGTTTCCAGCGCAATGCCGTTTCGAACCAGCGTACGGCGGTTTGCGGCTGGTTCAGCGAACGCGCATACCAGCCGAATTCCTGTGCGGTGGGCACGTATTTTTTCTCGATAACTTCGGCGGCCATGCGGCCGAGCACGTCCTCGCTGAGATTGGCCGGCGGTTGCAGTGCCATCACATTGGCGGTGGCTGCGAGATAAGTTGCCGTTGCATCCTTGGAATCGTTGCGCCATCTATACATGACGTCTTCAGCTTCCTGAGGTTTGTGATCGGCGATCAGGATCAAGGCCAACCCTTGCGAGGCGGAAGCGGAATCGTCCTTGTTGCGGGCCGCGCGGAACCATTTTTCCGCTTCGCCGTGGTTTTCCCGGCGCAGATTATACCAACCAAGAAGCAAGGCGTCGGATGCGAGTCCCTGCGTCTCCGCCACGCGTTCGACTTGAGACAGGTACTCCGGCGCCACGGACAGTTTCGGATCGTCATCCCCCTCGGCGACGAAGCACCGTGCAAGGTCTGTGCGGATGCTGTCGAATTCCCGGCCGCCATTGCCGTCGGGCTTCTCCAGTGCAAGAAGGTCCTGCATGGGCTGATAGGACAGCAGCGCCGACGCCTTTTGTATGGTTGCGAGCCTCTCCTGGGGATTGGCGCAATTCTTCAGGATATAGACGTAAGCATCCTCGCCGCGAGCCGTCCGATTGGTCTTGATGAATGCCTCCGCGACGCGCCACAGAATGTCGATGTCGCTGCAGGTGAGCAGGCTCGGCGTGTTGGCGCCGATGTCGACCACGGTTGCATATTGTTTGAGATCGGAGGCGTTGACCAGACGCGCACGCGCTTCGGCAACATCGAGACGTTCCAGCAAGTCGGCAGGCGGTTGCCATCCGGTCTCTGCCGCCTGGCGATCGGCGATGGCTTTGCGCAGTCCGGCATAGCGGCCCTCGGAATAGAGCTGCCACATGGCTTCGAGCTGCTTGTCGCTGTTTTGCGGGATCGCCAGCGGATCGGCGGGTGGCACCCAATCAGGATAAAGCGCTTGAAGGCGGGAAATTTCGGCCTGAAGCCGGGCCTTGTCGCCGTGGCTTGCGAAATAGCGAAGTGCGCTCTCGTCGACTTTCGAGTGCGGCGCGGGCTGTGGCGTGGTCGATTGAGGCGCTGCCTGGGCAACGGCGTCCGGCGTGTCCGGTGCGGCTTGGGCAGCGGCCGGTGTGTCTGACATCGTTTGGGCAGCGACTGGCGCGTCGGATAGAATTGCGGACGGTGCCGTCGCCTGAATGCGATCGGCGACTGCTTTCATGTCAATCGGTGGCGCGTTGAAGGCCACATCGACCCGCTTGATGCTTCCGGTCTGGGTGACTTGGTTATCGGCATGAATTTGCGCGGCCAGTCCCAATCCCTCTTCGAGGCTGCCACGGTCTTTCATCGTGACGACAAGCCCTGCCACCACGACTGCCATAGAAACCGTAACTAGGGAGGATTTTATAAACACTCCGGATGTTTCTCCTCGACGAAAGCCAGGCCCAACAATTGAAGGGTCGACGGATAGTAGAGTGACGGCGCGAATTGCCGAACCGAAGCGGGCAACTTCGCCCCGCTTGTTACACACGCCACAACATCGTTAACAATTCGATAACCCGGGTCCGTAAGTGGCTGTTTTGGCTTGCCTGTCTCCAGGTCGATCGTGGCCGGCTCATCGCCTTCGACCGTCATACCCGCCTGCAGCCGCGTCAACAGCGCCTTGTCGGAAATCCCTGCCCGCGCAAGGTAAAGCGGGATGCGAATGGCATTGTAACCGAATTCGGCGTCGAAGCCGTCAGCGGGTTTGGGCTTGGCGCGCAGGCTCACCCAGTCCGCCGGCAATTTTCGCGGTCCAAACTGCACTGACCGCAGCAGGGACAGGCCGTCATCCGTAAGCTTTTGCCATTCATCGGAAGGCGCCAAGAGTGCCATGACGGGAATGGCTTCATAGACCCAGTAGGAGGGATTGACGACAGGTCCGTCTTCCCGTTCAGCGGCCCCGTAACCTTTGATGCCGGGGAGTAGCAGCGTCCGTCCGCCAGTGTGGATTACGGCATGCGAAAGCAGCGCCTGCGCTATCGTCACCGCCTCCTCCAAATAGTCTTTCTTGTTCCATGCCGATCCCGCCAGCGCCAGGGCGTAAGCGATCAACATGTCGCCGTCGGAGGCATTGTTCGTATCCGTCACATGGGGCGTGACGGCCGGGTCCCATTTCCAGGCGGCGAGACCATCGTCGCGCAGCAGCAGCTCGGTCCGCGTGAAATACCATATCTGTTCGAAATCGGCGGGACTGTTCGAAAGATAGGCGAGCAGCAAGCCATAGCCCTGTCCTTCGCTATGACTGATATTGTCATTTCCATTGTCGACGATGCGGCCGTTCGCATCGAGGAATTTCGCCTTGTAGGCAGCCCATGCCTCAGGAGTGATTGCGGCGTGTTGGGCTGCAAGTGGCTGGCACATCGTCGTGAGAGCGATGCCTCCGGCAATGATCATGGTGCACCAGCGCCTCATCCGCGCCTGCCGATCTTTGCAAGAATCCCTGACGTCGTGATGCCGATCAGCAAGAAGAAGATGATAAGCAGGAATGCGTAGGACAGAATGTTGGTCGAAAGCCAGTTCGCAGCAATCAGACGGTAGTTGGTAAACGACCAAGGCTGCGTCATGACGAAGTCGAAGCGGCTGACGGGAACCGTCTCGATCTTCCCGGTCTTGCTGGAGTAAACGGTGATATGACCGGCAATCTGCGGCCAATCGACTTGGGACGTCATGGCTTCTACCCCGGCTCTGAGGTCCTTTGCCGAAGGTGCCGTGACGATCGTCCAGGAGGATTCGCCTGTGGCGCTTTTTCCCTGAGCTATCATGAAGCTGTTGGCATTCGAAGGCGTGAAGACGCGCTCGGCACCGGGCATGAACTGCAACGAACTCAGCGAGATATCGAAATTGCGGCGCATCCAATCCTGAAACAGCGAAATCTGCTGCTGCAACGCCCCGCCGCCGATTCTCGATCGCCATTCGTCGAACGTGACTGCCGTTTCCGGTTGGCTGCCTTGCCCCGATGTGACCGGGCGCCAGGATGCCTGGCTGGCCGTCGCAATGTTCATCTGCGACAAGGTGGTCGTCGGCATTTGTGAAATCGAGCCCACGAAGATTGCATCGCGGTTTCCGACGCCGCTCGGCGAGGCGATCAGATCCAGGTCGATGGGATGCCCGCCGACGACTGCCATCTGTCCGAGCAATGTTGCCGTTGCGGATAAGGTATCGGGATCGGTGCGGTCGATGAAGAGGGCCGGCACGAGACCACGGTTGTAAGGGTAGCTCGTGCCTGCCAGCGCCGCCAGATTCGGGCGCTGAGCGACCCTGGCGAAATCCGGCATGTGAAATTGGCTCGTATCGAAAAGGGCGAAACGTGGCGCTGTGCCGGAGGTCGTGCCGGGCACGCATGCCTGGTCTTCATTGGTCAGCAACATCGCTTCCAGCGTCACGGTATTGAGGCCAGGCTTGAAGTGGCGCATCGTCACGCGAATGGGCAGATGCCTGAAAATGCCGCCACCGGTCGCGGTAATCGGCTTTGTCGTGGCGATGCTTCCATTGACATAGACGTCGATATGGCTCCCCGGCAAAACGCTTTTCGCATAGGCGGCATCAAGAAGGATGGTCGCCTCGCCATAGGCATTGGCATAGAAGTCCGACGGGATTGCCACATTGAAGCTTGTGTGGAAGCGGCGCCCCGAAAATTCCGTCGTGTTGATGCCCAATTGCGAGAATGAAAGGCTCGTATCCGAAAACAGGAATGGCGCGTCCGGTGCCGTCCAGCGCTGGGTTATGAGGGTATCGCGGCGGACGGTCGGGTCTCTGTCGGTCGGTGAGACGATGGTATCGATTGCGCCGGAAATCGCCTGCCAGGACGGGCCGCTGACGAGAAGGATCGTCGAGCCCGTGCGGGGATCCCTGACGAAGGTTGCCAATGCGGCGGTCTGCGCTGCAACGGGTGCCGAAAACAACGATTGCAGTTCAGCGGGCGTCCCGACGAGTATCGTCATTTTTCCCGGACCGGGTGGGGGTAGCGAGTCCGTGCTGAAGGAAAAGGTTTCATTCGGCATTCCGCTTAGCAGCGAAAGGCCCTGAGCCAGTCGCAGCAACGGTTTGGTGGTACCCGGCTGCGCCAGAGCCGGCACGACGAGGTTGAATTCGGTCTTGCCGGCACCATCGACGCCGATTGCCCGGATGGCGTCCGTGCTCGACAGCCTTTGTGCATCCTGCTCGCCAAAGCTCAGATAGGTCTTTGCCGGATCGATATCAGACCAAAGTTCGTAGGTCGACTGGATGTTGCAATCGGTACGATGACGCTCTGTCGCTTCGAAGGTCACCAGATTGTCGCCCGGCTGCAGCAGACCGCGCGGAATGTCGAAACTGATCGCAGTGGCGTTGTCCGGCGAGCCGATCTGCTGCTGGCCGATTGCGCGATTGTTGAGAAAGATGGTCAGTTGCGAAGCCTCGGGCGCGACGACGACCGCATTCTGATAGGCGAAATTGAACTTGGCTGGGGCGGCGGCCTGTTCGGGAGTGAGGTAAATCGACCAGGATTTCCGATCATATTCGCCTTCCAGCCGAAAATCTGCGAACGGCACCACATACCGCCGGAAATCAGCGGCCTGCTTTGCCGCCGGAATGTTTTGCGTCGGCGCTACGGGCGTGACCGTCTGCGGTGCGCCTGTTCGGGGTGTGGTTGCTTGCGGGGTCGCGACTTGTGGAGTGGTCGCCTGCGGTACAGTTGCGCGCGGTATCACTGTTTCCGGCACGACCGGCTTTGCGCCTTTCGGTCGTTCACCGGACATGTCGAAAGGCGCCGTCTGAGCATGGGCGATCGCGGCGCCAAGCAGGAAAATCAGCGCTGAAAGGACGCTTTTCATCAATTGCTCGCCTTTAGCTCTTGCTGCTCCGTATCGCGCTCGGATCGCACACTGCGGAAAAGATAAAGCAGACCGCGGCTTGTCTGATAAAGCGACAGACCCAGAAACCATATCGTTCCGCGAATGATGCCGGGATTGCGGCGGCGGCCTTGCTGGAACTGCGTCCATTGATCGGAGTTTGCAAACACCAGATCTGCAATCAGACGATGATCCAGGGCACCTTTCGGAACATACTGGCAGCCGATTGTCGTTATCTCGCCGGTTCGCTGGATGTTGCGGACGACAACCGACAGCGTTTCCATTTCCGCGCCGCTGTAGGGCTGAAATCGGAGCACGCCTTCCGCACCCGCGACGATCGGATCAAGCTCCTTGTTGAAGACGTTCAGCCGCGCGCCGTGAACGGAAACGTCTTCGATGGAGGCAGAATTCCACTTGCCGTTGACGCCGAATTCGCTGCGCCGATTGACCCTGACACGGCGGGAGGACGCGCGCTCGCCACGCTCGGAGACAACGCCAAGCGCACAACCCGAGAGGATCAGGTTGATCATATTCCATCCGCCGACGACAAGCGTCACATCCGCCTTATAAGGTTCGGCATAGATGCGGTATATCGTTACCGCGACCGCAAGGATCTGCACGGCGAAAATCACGAAGAAAGGGCGGCTGATCTCCGATAGACGGCTGGTCGAGATCGATTCGTCCTTAGCCGTGACCTTGAACGTCGGCTTTCGCGGATTGAGCATGACCGAGACGACGGCGGGCAGCAGGTGCACCGTCTGAACGTATTCATAAAGTTCCGAAATCCACGGCCAGCGGAAGGAACCGTAGAGATAGTTCTGCATCATGAGGTTCACGAGCATATAGGCAAGCGTGTAGGCCAGGAATTCGCCACCGGATGCCGTGAAGATCTCGAGATCGAAGAAAAGATAGAAGAGCGGCGCGAACAGGAAAATGGTGCGGGGAAAGGGAAAGAGCCAGAAGAGCGTGGAGGACATATAGCAGAGCCGTTGCGGCAGCGTGAGGCCGCGCTTCAGCAGCGGGAAGCGGAAGCGGAGGATTTGCATCATGCCTTGCGCCCAGCGACTGCGCTGGCCGATGAAGCTCGCAAAGGTCGCGGGCTGCAAACCGGCGATGAGCGGCTTGTCGACATAGATGCTGTTCCAGCCGCTGCCATGAAGGGCAAGCGCGGTTTCGCAGTCCTCCGTGATGCTGATCCCGCTGAAGCCCTTCTGGGATTCCAGCGCAGCGCGGCTCAATACAGCCGCCGAACCGCAAAAGAAGGCGGCATTCCACTTGTCGAGGCCGCGCTGAATGATGCCGTAGAACATCTCGTTCTCGCTGGGCATATTGTCGAATGTCCGAAGATTGCGCTCCAGCGGATCGGGATTGATGAAGAAATGCGGCGTCTGGACGAGAAAGAGCTTCGGATCGTCTTCGAAATAACCGACGGTTTCGAGCAGAAAATCGCGGGCCGGCGCATGGTCGGCATCGAAGACGGCGATCAGCTCACCGTTCGAATGCTTCAAACCATTGTTGAGGTTGCCGGCCTTGGCATGCTCGTTGCGATCACGCGTTAGATATTCGACATCGAGATCTTCACAAAGCTGTTTGAGTTCATTGTGGCGGGCAATTGCGGTCTGCGATTCCAAAAGTTTGGTGGAGTTGCGCTTCTGCAAAGTACCGCCGTCGTCGAGCAGCCAAACCTTGAGCTTGTCGGCCGGATAATCCATCGTCTTGGCGGAAGCGAGCGTATTGGCGAGAAGCTTGGTGTCTTCATTGTAGGATGGTACGAAAACATCGACGGATGGATATTGCTGTACCTTCGATGCGTGGGCGGGGCGCGAGGGCAAGGGCGTCGCAACGATGAAAAGGCTGAGCATCAGCATGGCGACGTTGTACATTTCCGCCAGGTAGAGCAGCAGGCCAGGAATGAAGTTTTCCGGCTGATTGACGGGTGGCAGGGTGTTGGTCGTGCGCCAATAGACGTAGCGCAACACGATCGATGTACCGAAAGCAAGCGCGATCAGCCGCCACGTTCCTTGAGCCTTGAGGATCTTGATGATCGCCATGAAGGCAACGACAGCGGTGCTCGCGATGAGTTGAGTCTGCAAGTTGACCGGCAATGTGATGAGGACGATCCCGCATAGCGAAACCGCAATCCACATCAGAATGCTTCGTGCTGTATGCATCGACGTCCCTTCAATGGCGCTGAGCCGAGCGCCTGTCGACGCTCCCAAGTTGTTTCATTATCTCCGGCAGGCAGCGTTCGTAGCCGCGTCGCCGATACAGTCTGGCGATGGTACGATTGTACCGTTGGTTCCCGTCGTTCTTGGCTGAACCTGCCCCGGTATCCGTGCCGGCGCGGTCATGACACCTGCCTGGGGAGCGCCGCCTTGCGGATCGGGCAATGGCACGCGAGGACCGATTGCTTGAGGCGCTGCCACAGTGACGGCTTGCGGCTGGACCGTCGTCTGACGGGTAACGATTGCGGGACGAATGACGGGGCGGGCTTCGTAGCCGATAGGCGTCGCTCCGTTGCGATACCCTCCCGCGTCCGGATAAATCGGATCGCCCGGGCGACCAAGCAAAGCATCGGCTCCCCGCGGGGCACCATAGAGGTTCAGGGCTTCGTTTTCGAAGCCGCCGGCGATCGTGTAGCCGTAGACGGTGCTCAGAAGTTGCCGCTCGTTTGCTTGCGCATCACAGAGCCGGAGCCTGACCTGCACCATGCTGAAATTGCGCTGCTCTACCGGCGCAGACTGGCCTGCCTGAATTTGCTGCCAGGCGTAAACGCAGGTATCGCCCGCCCGGCTCTGGCCGGAAGCATAACCGAAGGGGCCGTAGCTGTTCTGCACGAAGGTAGCGGAGCGAGCGAGCCGGACGCCTGGTATCGTCGCAGCCATCTCACGCGAGATCGCACTTTCGCTGATCATTGCATACGGTGTGCTGCCCAGTCCCGGGTTCGAGCCGGACCCGCCGAGAAACTGCACTTTGAGGAAGTTCTGACCAGGAACCGACGATGACGTGGCGAGCGAAATCGTCTGTTCCACATCGTCCTTATGTTTGCGTTCGACCACGCTGACGATGGCAGGGCCGCCGGGCGGTGGGAACGCCAATGCTTTCTCATTAGGAACGGTTTCTGGACCAGCCGATTGCCGCACTCCGCCCGTTGTCGTGCAACTGGTCCCCAAAGCGGCCAATGTTACGAGCGTGAATATCTTGACTAAGTGCATCTTTGGGATCGCGGCAATCGTTTATCATTATATTCATGGGCAAATTACGCGGCGCATTGTGAAATCAAGCCCCTGAGATCGATATTTGGCATAAATGCAATTATGGTTAACTATCAGTTAACAACGGGAGGATGGGGCAAATCTGGAGGTCGTAAGCGACGATTTCCCTTACTTCTTTGCGTTTTCTGGATAATTGCGCGAGGTGATCGACTGCAGGTGGTTTTCGCCGGCCGGCTTTGCCTGGAGTGGGGCGGTCCGGTCGAGCCAAGCGATCGCCAATGGGAAGATTTGTTCCTTAAGCGGCGGGCGCATCTGCGCGAGCTATCGAGCTATAAAGAATGTGGCTGCGAGGAAAATAAGGAATTCCAAGCTTTGCAGGAGGTAGCAAGCGTGGGCTTTGTCGAACCGACAAGAAGGTATCAGGCGGCCTTATCGAGTGCTGGCCGCCCGAAAGGCGTGATCATTCCATTCCAAGCGCGGCCATGTAGGTCTGAAGGATGGATTCTTCCTCAAGACGTTCATTGGCATCCTTCTTGCGCAGCCTGATGATCGTCTTCATTGCCTTGGTGTCGTAGCCACGGCCTTTCGCTTCGCCGAACACGTCCTTGATGTCGTCGGCGATCGTCTGCTTCTCTTCTTCCAACCGCTCGATGCGCTCGATGAACTGGCGGAGTTCCGCCGCCGCTACGTTGACCTCGCCGGTCGTGGCCACTTCTTCCATATGTCGTATCCTCTCTTGCGGCCTTGAGGCCTGAATTCGATGGGCCGTTGACCTGCCGCGAATGAAGCGCGAGGTCAAGTCGTCTCTATGGAAGTGGCCCTATTCCTTCGGCCTGTTCTGCTCAAAAGCGGCTTTTTGCACAGCGGAAGCCTCCGTCTGATGCAGATTTTTCCAGTCTTCGTAGGGCATGCCGTAAACCATTTCGCGCGATTCGTCCCTGGTCACCGGCAGGCCCGCTTCTTCGGCCGCCTCGCGATACCAGTTGGAGAGGCAGTTGCGGCAGAAGCCGGCGAGGTTCATCAGGTCGATGTTCTGAACGTCGCTGCGCTTGCGCAGATGCGCGACAAGGCGACGGAAGGCGGCGGCCTCCAGTTCGGTCTGCTGTTCCTTGGTGAGCTCGGTCATCTCTATCTCCTCAAGCCTCGTCGTACGGGCCGGTACGCGACGGGTAGCGCTTATATTCATGCAGCGCCGGGTCGTCGTTCATCGCCGAAAAGATCGGTGCCAGGCGCTCGGCCCATTCGCTGATACCAGCCTCGTCGCCGATCAGATCCTGACGGACTTCCAGCAGTGCATGCGGAATGCCCGTGACCATGCAATGGCGGTACATGGTGTCGTTTCTCAGCGCCCCGTCATAGGGTTCGTTGTCGCCTATAACGAGATTGGTGTCGGCGCCGAGCTTTGCAAGAAGCGGTAGCACGGCGCGCTCGTCGCTGTCCCAGAGCACGCTCGCATGCCAAGGGCGAGGGACGCCCTTCCAGGCCGGTGTGAAGGAATGCAGCGAGAGCACCAGCGGCGCGCGGCCCGTCGCCTCTGCGACCGATGCGATCGTCTCATTCACGGCGCGGTGATAGGGCCGGTGGAAAGCTTCGATGCGGTAATTCCACTCTTCCTCGGTGATCGGATGATTGCCAGGGATGATCGCCCCATCGGAAATCTTCATGATGAGGGTCGGGTCGTCTTCGCCGCGGTTCGGATCGATCAGCAGCCTGGAAAAGCCGCCCAGCACGGCGGGAACGCCAAGCCGTGCCGAAAGTTGGCGGCAAAGCCCCTCGATGCCGATGTCATAGGCGATATGCCGCGAAAAGGTAGTTTCCGGCAGGCCGAGCCGTCCGTAGCGTTCGGGGAGGTGCCGCTTTGCATGATCGCCGAGGATGACCATGCCTTTGTCACGATTGCCGGATATGATTTCAAAAGATGTGAAGTCATTCATGTGGATTGTCGAATACCGCATTTTCAGCCCGTTGTTTGATTGCATGCGCGGGCGGAAGGTGCAAGGCTTGGCCTCTTGATCGGCGAGGTGCGGACCTTAGGGCGCTGCCACCATTCCGTGAAGAAAATATAATCGATTAGAGTTGCGTTGACATTCGTAGGATGGCAGCGCAAGAAGACGCAACAACGAATAACCGGGAGCCCATTGGAAGCCGTGTCCAGCCAAGTCGCGCCAAGTTTCGTTACGCGGTCAGGGCCGCTTGCCCGATTCGCATTTTTCATCCTTGCCGCCGCCGCGCCGTTTTTCTTCATGCCAAATGCAGCCCATGCCGATTTCCGCGTCTGCAATGGTACGCAGAATCTCGTGGGTGTAGCGATCGGCTATCGTGCGAAGGAAGGCTGGGTGACCGAGGGATGGTGGCAGGTTCCGGCCACCACTTGCGCCACTCTGATCGAAGGGCCGCTTCAGTCCCGCTATTATTACCTCTACGCAGAAGACGCAGCTCGCGGCGGCCGCTGGACGGGCGATATCGAAATGTGCGTGGCGGAAAATGAATTCAAAATCCCAGGCGTGAAAGATTGCTACGCACGCGGTTACCAGAAAATGGGATTCAAGGAATACGACACGGGGCGTCAGGCGAGTTGGATGGTTCAGCTCTCCGATACCCCGGGCAGCCAAGAAAGCCAGAATTGATGAAACGCAACCGAAAAGTCAAAATCCTAGCGACGCTCGGCCCGGCTTCCTCCGAAGAGGAGATGATCCAGAAGCTGCATGAGGCCGGTGCCGACCTCTTCCGCATCAACATGAGTCATGCCAGCCATGACCTGATGCGCACGCTCATCCAGCGTATCCGCGCCGTCGAGGCCCGCTGTGGCCGCCCGATCGGCATTCTCGCCGACTTGCAGGGTCCCAAGCTGCGTGTCGGTAAGTTTGCCCAGGGCAAGGTCGATCTCAAGCCCGGCCAGACCTTCACGCTCGACAATAACGATGCGCCCGGTGACAATACCCGCGTTTTCCTGCCGCATCCGGAAATCCTGGAGTCGGTTCAACCCGGCCACCGGTTGCTGATCGATGACGGCAAGCTCGCCCTCCGCGCCGAAAAGTGCGATGGCAAGAGCATTGTCACGACCGTCATTTCCGGCACGAAGATCTCCGACCGCAAGGGCGTCAGCCTGCCGGATACGCTGCTTGGCGTCGGCGCTCTGACCGACAAGGATCGCACCGACCTCGACGCGGTGCTCGCCACCAACGAAGTCGACTGGGTGGCGCTCTCCTTCATCCAGCGTCCGGAAGACCTCTCCGAAGTTCGCAAGATTTCGCGTGGCCGCGTCGGTCTGATGTCGAAGATCGAGAAGCCGCAGGCCGTCGAGCGCATCGAGGAAATCATCGAGCTTTCCGATGCGCTGATGGTCGCCCGCGGCGATCTTGGCGTCGAAATGCCGCTCGAAGCCGTTCCCGGCATTCAGAAGCAGCTTATCCGCGCCTGCCGCCGTTCCGGCAAGCCGGTGGTCGTTGCCACGCAGATGCTGGAATCGATGATCTCGTCGCCGGTTCCGACCCGTGCCGAAGTCTCCGACGTCGCCACCGCCGTCTTCGAAGGCGCCGACGCCGTCATGCTGTCGGCCGAATCCGCCTCGGGCGACTATCCGGTCGAGGCCGTTTCGACGATGGCTTCGATCGCCAGCACGATCGAACGCGAGCCGCACTATCCGGGTATCATCTACGCGCAGCGCGCCCAGCCGGAAGCAACCGGCGCCGACGCCATCTCGCTCGCCGCCCGACAGATCGCCGAGACGCTGAAGCTTGCCGCTATCGTCTGCTACACTTCGTCGGGCACGACCGGCTTGCGCGCCTCGCGTGAGCGCCCGCAGGTTCCGATCCTGGCGCTGTCGCCGATCATCCAGACGGCCCGCCGCCTGTCGGTGGTCTGGGGCATGCACTGTGTCGTCACCCATGACGCCACCGACCTCGACGATATGGTCAACAATGCCTGCCGCATCGTCGCCGAAGAAGGCTTCGGCAAGCCCGGCGACCGCATTATCATCTCGGCCGGCGTGCCGCTCGGTACCCCCGGCGCGACCAACATGCTGCGCATCGCCTATATCGGCTCGGATGGCCAATCCGGCGTGTAATCGCCCGATATCTGCTGGCAGTATTGGAAATAATCGAAGCCCGCTGTTGCAAAAACAGCGGGCTATTTTGCTTGAAAGCTGAATGATCGCCGCCAAGTATCCAGATGGATTTGAGATGGAGAGTTTCCAATGAAGATCGGATTTATCGGATTGGGCCAAATGGGCAGCGCCATGGCCGCGAACCTGTTGAAGGCCGGGCATGAGGTGGCCGTTTATAATCGCACGCGCGACAAGGCGGAGGCGTTGGTCGGCCAGGGTGCCAAGATTGCGGCGACGGTGGCCGAAGCCTGTGGCGGCGAAGCGGTATTCACTATGCTTGCCAATGACGATGCGCTGTCGGCTGTCGTTGATAGTGACGGCGGCATGCTGGCGAGCCTTGGCAAGGGTGCGATCCATATTTCTTCGAGCACGATCAGTATCGCCTTGTCCGAACGGCTGACCAGAGAGCATGCGGCTGCCGGCCAGCGTTTCATTGCGGCCCCGGTCTTCGGCCGTCCGGAAGCGGCGGCTGCCGCCAAACTCTTCGTGGCCGCTGCTGGCGAGCCCGGCGCCATCGAAGCCGTAACGCCGCTGTTCGAGGCGATCGGCCAGCGCACCTTCGTCCTTGGCGAAGAGCCGAAGGCTGCCAATCTCGTCAAGCTCAGCGGCAATTTCCTCATCGCCTCGGTCATCGAATCGCTCGGCGAGGCCATGGCGCTGGTGGAGAAGGGCGGTGTCGACCGGCATGAATATCTCGACCTTTTGACGTCGACGCTGTTCAACGCACCGGTCTACAAGACCTATGGCGGCCTGATCGCCGATCGCAAATTCAAGCCGGCCGGTTTTGCAGCACCTCTCGGCCAGAAAGACATCCGCCTGGCACTCGCCGCCGGCGAAGCGCTGAACGTGCCGCTGCCGCTTGCAAGCCTGCTGCGCGACCGTTTCCTGACCTTGCTCGCTCACGGCGGCGAGTATCTCGATTGGTCGGCAGTCGCCGCATTGGCGGCGAAGGATGCGGGTCTGGAGAAATAGAGGCGCGACATAGTCGAAGCCTATTGCACATGCTTGCCAAGCACGGCGGTGCATGCAAGTTTCCGACAACCATGGGGAGGAAATCATGCACACCGCTACGCTGCTTGCCTTTGCTACCGTCTCCTTCATAGGCATCGCAACGCCGGGGCCGACTGTGCTGCTGGCGTTGACCAACGGTTCGCGCTACGGCGTGCGCCGGGCGCTCGCCGGCATGATTGGTGCCGTGCTGTCGGACTTCGTGCTGATCGGTGCGGTCGCAATCGGGCTCGGCGCATTGCTGGCGGCCTCGGAATTCTGGTTCACTGTGTTGAAATGGGCGGGTGCAGCCTACCTCGCTTTTCTCGGCATCATGATGCTCCGTTCCAAGGGAGCGATCGACGGCATGCTCAAAGCCAATGCCGGGCAAGGGAAGGGAACCCTGCTGTCCATCGGAATGAAGAGCTTCATGGTCGCGGTGACCAATCCCAAGGGCTATCTGTTCTTCTCGGCCTTTTTGCCGCAGTTCATCGATCCGTCCGCGCCACAAATGCCGCAATATGCCATCCTCGCGCTGCTCTTCGCCTGGCTCGATTTCACGATCATGTTCGGCTATGCCGCCTTCGGCTCGCAGGCCGTGCGTTTCCTCAAGACGGAAGGCACGAAATGGCTGGAACGCGCCTGTGGCGGCGCACTCCTGGCTTTGGCCGGTTCGCTGGCGCTTTATCGTCGCGCAGCGAGTTGAATTTTAGTGGCGGCGCAGCGCCGCCTCGAAGACGTCGGTATCGACATTGCCGCCTGAGGTGACCGCGATGACCGTGTCGCCGTCGATTTCCTTGCCATGGAAGAGGGCGGCCGCCAGCGCTACGGCGCCGCCGGGCTCGACCACGATCTTGAGGCGGGTGAAGGCCAGCGCCATGGCGTCCAGCGCTTCTTCGTCAGTTACCACCAGACCGGGGCCGCAAAGGCGCTTCAGGATCGGAAAGGTGATGTTTCCGGGTTGCGGCGTGATGATGGCGTCGCAGATCGAGCCCTGCAGGGCAGCATTGCGTTCGATCTTGCCGGAGGCGAGAGAGCGTGTCGTGTCATCAAAGTTCTTGGGTTCGCAGGGGCGTACTTTGAAGCCAGGAGCGCGGGCTTCAAGCGCCAGCGCAATACCCGAGGTCAGGCCGCCGCCGCCGCAGGGGACGAGTACAGTTGCGGTATCGATGCGCTCTTCGGCTGCCTGTTCGGCGATTTCGAGTCCTGTCGTTCCCTGGCCGGCGATCACCAGCGGTTCATCGAAAGGCTTGATCAGCGTCAGGCCGCGCTCCTCGGAGAGCCGTGCGCCGATCGCGTCGCGGTCCTCGTTGATGCGATCATAAAGCACGACTTCGGCGCCGAAGGCGCGGGTATTGGCGATTTTCAGCTTCGGTGCATCCGTCGGCATGACGATGACGGCGGGAACGCCGTGCAGTTGCGCGGCGAGCGCCACGCCCTGGGCGTGATTGCCGGAGGAAAAGGCGATGACGCCTCTGGCGCGCACGGAAGGCTCCAGCGCGGACACCGCCGACCAGCCGCCTCGAAACTTGAAGGAGCCGGTATGCTGCAGGCATTCCGCTTTCACAAACAGCCGCCGGCCGGCGATTTCATCAAGGAAAGGGGAGGAGAGCAGGGGCGTGCGCCGGGCGCGGCCGTCGAGGCGGTCGCGAGCGGCTTCAATCATTGCAATATCGACCATGGAGGGAACACTCTTCTGCTGCGGAAAGGCTGTTCAATCCATAAAACGCTGCAGGCCTCTTTAAAACAACGACTTTGTCCCGGTGACACTTCAACCGGCATCCGACAAGGAAAGGTGGCCAACATCGTAGGCCTGGATGCCTGGCGTCAAAATGTCTTTTGGCAGATCGGCGAGCAGACGGAAACGCACCCGCGTCCAACTGGTCGGTTCGAACGCGGCGACGGAGGCAAGCGCTTCGCCGCGCGCGACCTCGCCAGCCGCCTCATCGCTTTCGCGCTCACGAATTTCAGCAAGCGGCGCATAGGGCTCCGTTTGAAAAATCTCTCGGGTGGCGTACCGGGCACTGCGAATATCCGGTGAGATGTCGGCGCGCCAGACGACCCAGGTCTTCACCTGCGGCCAGCCGAAACTCTCCGTCAGCCCGACAAAGCCGGGACCGCAGATGAAGTTGCTCAAGCCCTCATCCTTTTCCCAGACATAGAAGGGTGCATAGAGATTCTCGCGGCTTCCCGTCCTGGCATCGCCTTTCCTCGCGGAAAGATAGGCCTTGAACTTCAGCCCCGGAAAATCGTCGAGCATGGGCCCCCTGTCGCGGATGCGGCGGTGGATGATCTCCATGTCGTAATCGGTAGGCAGGGTGAAGCTGTATTGCATGGCGATCATGGTCAATCCTCCAGCCAGGTCACGGCGGTGCCGTTCTGTTGAGCTTGGATGCTGATATAGGCGAAAGTGCTGTCCGGCGTTGCGCCATGTCGATGACGCTCGCCGGGTGCGAAGTTAATGCAATCGCCGGCGCGCAGCTCCTCGGGCGGTTCGTTGTCGCGCTGCGCAAGGCCGACACCTGACAGCACATAGAGGATTTGGCCGTGTGGATGTGTGTGCCAGCGTGTCATGGTGCCGGGTTCGAGCGTGCAGCGCATGGCAGTGAGCCCGCCGTCTTCGTTGTTTTGAACCAGCATTTCCACCCAGAAGGGCGCATTGGCAATGCCTTCCGGCGAACGCTGGGTGGCGGTGCCGGCGCGATGGATCGGCAGCGGCTGTCGAATGCTTGTCCGGTTCATCATTGTCAGGCCTGTTCGATCATCTGCGCGATCCCGTCTGCAAAGGACCAGTCCTCGCGCGTCGTGGTGATGATATTGATCATGATATCTTCGGGCCGCACACCCGGCGCATCCGCCAGGAGGGCGACAAGGCGGCGATAGAAGGCCTTCTTGACCTCAGTGGAGCGCGGCTTGCCGATGGTGATCTGGAAGAAGACGTAGTCGTCCGAGCGCGGGCCGCCGAGATAGGTGCGGTCGAAGATCAGCTCGTTCGGCTCCAACTGATGGATCTCCTGGAAGCGATCCGTGGGCGGCACGTCGAAGGTCTCGACCATGGCGCGGTGGAAATTATCCGAAAGCGCCTGCAGATATTGCGGCGACTTGCCACGGAGAAGGGAAATGCGCGTGAATGGCATGGTTTGCTCCTGTCATCAGGTCTACTTGACGGCCTCACCATGTCACGGGATAATCGTTCAGAAAATCAGATAATAATTGACGAATAGTCCCAAAAATATGGATCATTGATCATGCGGAAAGTTATCTTCGACCTCGACGTCCTCCGCAGCTTCGTGACAGGCATGGAGCTTGGCAGTTTCGCCAAGGCCGCCGAGCGGCTGGGGCGTTCGACGTCCGCAATCAGTGCGCAGCTTAGGAAGCTGGAGGAACAGGCGGGCACGCCGATCTTCCGTAAGGCCGGGCGCGGGCTGGCGCTGACGGAGGCTGGCGAAACGATGCTTGGCTATGCGCGGCGATTGCTGGATCTCAACGACGAGGCGGCGACCGCGATCCATGGCGCCGATCTGGAAGGCTGGGTTCGTCTTGGCCTGCAGGAGGATTTCGGCGAGACGCTGTTGCCCGAAGTGCTCGGCCGCTTTGCCCGCGCCCATCCGAAGGTGCGGATCGAGGCGCGCGTGGTGCGAAATGCGGAGCTGATCGAGCGCGTGACGTCCGGCAAGCTCGACCTGGCGCTCGCCTGGAGCGACGGTTTTCGCACTGCCCATACCGATCGGATCGCGGAAGTGCCGATGTGCTGGGTCGGCCCGGCGCATGGTGCCGTGCAATGGCGTGCCGATAGCGGCGAGCCGCTGCCGCTCGCGTCACTGGAAGCGCCCTGCCTGCTGCGGACCATCGCGACCAAGGTGCTGGACCATGCCGGCATCGGCTGGCGCATTTCCTTCGTCAGCCCCAGCCTTGGCGGGCTCTGGGCCGCGACGGCGGCAGGGTTGGGCGTGACGGTGCGCACGCCGTTGGGTTTGCCGGATAAGGTGCGGCTTCTGGCGCCAGCCGAAGCCGGCCTCCCACCGCTGCCGAAGCTCGATCTCGTGCTGCATCGCGCCGAAGCGGAAGCGAACCCGGCGACGGAGCGGCTGGTTTCGATCATGTTGCAAGCCGTGCGGCAAACGGTGGATGCCACGCCGCAAGGGCGGGTGTTTGACGACGCGCCGACCTACGAACTGGTGACCGTCTGAGTGGCGGCGGCTTCGGTCGCCAGCGTGGTCTTCAGGCGAGCAAGGCGGGCTTCTGCCTCCCGCGCGAACGCGCGGAGATCGCGTGATTGGCCGGCGAGATGCTCCATTGCCGCGATGACCACGTCTGTCGCGACATAGTCTGGCTTGTGGCCGAGATGACGGATGGTGACGAGCTCGGCACCGGCGATATCCCGCGCCAAACCGCGCGAATGCAGCTCTTCCATGACGATATCGTCGCTGTCGCCGGTGATGATGACGGTCGGCGCCGTGATCTCGCGATAGCGGGGTGCTTGGGCGGAAACATAGGCGAAGAGGTTGGCAACGTCGGCTGCGTTGTTGATAAAAGCTCTTGGCCGCAGCACCAGCTCCGGCGCGGTCTTTGCCACGTAATCGACTGGCCGCTGATTGGGGCGGAAGACGCTGAGCGTACTGCTTTCGACACGTTGCAGGCCGATCGGCATCACGAGCAGATGGGCGAAGAGCCAGCCGAAGACCGGCATGGCGGCGAGCGTATAGTACCAGTCGATTCCACCCGGCCACGGATGGGTCGCCGGCGCCAGGAAGAGCAGGCCGATCGTCTTATCCGGATGACGCATGCCGAAGGCTGCGGCGATGGCGCCGCCGAAGGAATGGCCGACGATGATGGCGCTCTCGATGCCGCGTTTCTCCATCAATCTCGCGATAGCGTCGGCCTGGCCGGAGGGCAAGGCATTTTCCGGGCCACCGCGTTCGGAATAGCCATGGCCGGGCCGATCGACGAACAGCATTTCCGCCCGGCCGGCGAGCGGGCCGGCAAAGGCTTCGAACTGATCGCGCAGATTGCCGCTGGCACCGTGGATGAAGATCAGCGGCGGCAGATCGGCGGTGGCTGGGGGCGGCAAATGCAAGGCGTTCATGCGGAATTCGCCGATATCGGTCAGCTCGCCGATATTAGGATAGGTCTGCTCGATCGCGCGCGTCTTATAGGCCGAAAAGCAGGCTGCGGCGGCAGGAATTAGAACAAGGGCGCAAAGCAGAATATCGATCATTGCGGTATAAAGCAGATAATGGGGACTATCGGTCTATGCGACTTTCACGATCTCTCGTGTTTCGTAGATATGCCCTTTGTTGAGAATTCCTAGACCATTCCGCTTTCAGGCGGAATCACCGAATAGATGCATTAGGTCCGGCTACCGGCAATTTTTTCCGAGAGGGTATTATACTGCTCCTGGGCGGCGCGATTCGCCGGATAGATTTCAAGGAAGCGTTCCCAAGCCTTCAGGGTCAGCTCGTCGTTGCCGGTTTCGCTCAAGATCGCGGCCATGCCGGCGAGTGCGCCGAAGTGGCGCGGTTCTATCCGCAGCACCTGATTGATGTCTTCCATCGATTTGCGATAGTCACCGATGGCGTAATTCAGCGTCGCGCGGCGGTTCCAGCCCTCAGCATAGTCCGGCTTCAGCGAGATCACCTGGTCGAGGAAATCCATGGCGGCCGCATTGCGCTTTTCCTGGATGGCTTTGTCGGCCCATTGCATCAGAAGATTGATGGTGGCGCTGCCGGAATCGCTCCATTCCATGCGAATCTGATCGGCGATGAGGCTCGCCTGATCGGGATTGCGCTGGCGCTTCAAAGCTGTGAAGAGATTGTCGATCTGCTGCTTCGACGACAGGGTGCCGGAGGCAGCGTTCGGGTCCTTCTTCTCGACGATATCAGAATTGTCCGCCATGGCGATATGCGGTGTGGCGGCGGTCAGGACGAAGAGAATCGGCAGGGCCAGATGTGACGAAGCAAAAATGCGCATGGCGGGCATAGTAGCCCGCCAATGTCGAAGATCAAAATAATTTTGATGTGATCATCTCAAGCGACCGCGAACGGTCCGCCCGGCCGTGGCCAGGCGCCACGCAAAATCAGCCCTGACGAGCCTTGTAGCGCGGGTTCAGCTTGTTGATGATGTAAATGCGGCCCTTGCGGCGGACCAGACGGTTGTCACGGTGACGCGCCTTGAGCGACTTGAGCGAATTCTTGATCTTCATTTTTCTGATCCGCGATGTTTGAGGGGGAATGTCACATTCGCCCGGTATCTTTAACAATCAAAAGCGCGCTCGGGGCGCGCTCTTTAGGGTGGGCAGCAAATACCCTGTCCCCTCAGCCCTGTCAACCATGTCAGGGTTTTTTCCCTGCGCTGTTAGCGACGAAGCTGTGTAATATGGCCCATCTTGCGGCCGGGACGCGATTTCGTCTTGCCGTAGAGATGTACCAGCACATCGTCCTGGCTCAGCCAATCGGGAACCGAAAGGATATCGTCGCCGATCAGATTCTGCATTACGCAGTCGGAGTGGCGTACCGGATTGCCGAGCGGCAGGCCGGCGACGGCTCGGATATGCTGCTCGAATTGCGAGACGATGCAGGCGGCCTCCGTCCAGTGCCCGGAATTGTGAACGCGCGGCGCCATTTCATTGGCGATCAGGCTGCCGTCGGCAAGGACGAAGAACTCGATGCCGATGACGCCGACATAGCCGAGCGCGGTCAAAATCTTCTCCGCCGCCACGCGCGCCGCAGCCGCCGTCTCGGCGGAGATGCGGGCGGGGAGGGTAGAGGTGTGGAGAATGCCGTTACGATGGACATTTTCCGCCGGATCGTAGCAGGCAATAGTGCCGTCCAGGCCGCGGGCGGCAATGATGGAGATCTCGCGCTCGAACGCCACGAAGCTTTCGAGAATCAGCGGCACGCCGCCGAGTGCGGCATAGCCGCCGTCAGCGCTGTCGGCGGATGAGCGATAGACGCGCTGCCCCTTTCCGTCGTAGCCGAGACGCCGGGTCTTCAGCACCCCCTGGCCGCCGAAGTCGGCAAGCGCCGTTTCGAGATCGGCCTGGCTGTCGACGGCGTGGAAACGGGCGGTCGGAATGCCGCAATCGTTGATGAAACGCTTTTCGGTCAACCTGTCCTGCGCCATCTCCAGCGCCTTCGGCGGCGGATAAACGGCAACATCCCTAGCAAGCCCCTCGGCAGCGGTGACCGGCACGTTTTCGAATTCGTAGGTGACGAGGTCGCAGCTCTTCGCCAGTTCGGCGAGAGCGGCCGGATCGTCATAGGCGGCCACGATCTGGTCGTTTGCCACCTGCGCGGCGGGGCAATCTGCTTCCGGCTCGAGGATGATCGTGCGGAAATTCAAACGAGCTGCCGCCATGGCCAGCATGCGGCCGAGCTGGCCGCCGCCGATGATGCCGATCGTTTTTGCGGTCATTGGTCGTCCATTGGATATTCGGCAACTGCAGCACTCTGCCGGGCGCGCCATTCGTCCAGCCGATCGGCGATCTCCTCATCACCGAGCGCCAGGACGGCGGCGGCAAGAAGGGCGGCATTGATCGCGCCGGCCTTGCCGATCGCCAAGGTGCCGACGGGAATGCCTGCCGGCATCTGCACGATGGAAAGAAGACTGTCCTGGCCGGACAAGGCGCGCGATTGTACCGGTACGCCGAAGACCGGCAGCGGCGTCATTGAGGCGGCCATTCCCGGAAGGTGAGCGGCGCCACCGGCACCGGCGATAATGACTTTAAAGCCTTCGTCGCGTGCGCCCTTGGCGAAGCTCACCAGCCGGTCCGGCGTGCGATGCGCGGAGATGATGCGCGCATCATAGGTGATTTCCAGCGCCTCCAGCGTATCTGCGGCGTTCTTCATGGTTTCCCAGTCCGACTGGCTGCCCATGATGATGGCGACGGGCGGTCTCTCTGTCATCATTCTCGCGTCTTGCTCCTCAGGCGATAATGTCGGGAATGATCTGGTCTTCGAGCTTGGTGAGCTTGTCCTTGATGACCAGTTTCTTCTTCTTCATGCGCTGAATGCGAAGCGCATCGCAGCCCGTCTGGATCATGGCGTCGATCGCGGCGTCATAGTCTTCATGTTCCTGGCGCAACCGCGCCACGATCAGCCTGATTTCCGCCTGTTCCTGATCGGCCATGCTCATTTCCCCAATGCCCTGCGGAATCGTGTTCGTTCCGCCTCATAAATCCCGCAAGCTCCTATCACCAAATGATGGTAACGGGAAGTTATCCTTCATCACGAATTTGCCGCCCATAGGCCACGTTTTCGCCTTCGACAAGGGTTCGATATTATGGCACACTGGTAGGGTTGACACCTAGAGCCTTGGCGATGGATGGCCAGGGATCGTAAGAGGAAGGAAGGGTCATATGACTGTTCAAGCTCATCTTGAATCGCTCGAAAAGAAACATGTCGCTCTCGAGGAGGAGCTGCATTCTGCACTGACATCTCCCTCTATCAATGACACCGAAATAGCCGACATCAAGCGCAGGAAGCTGCGCCTCAAAGACGAAATCCAACGTCTGCGATCGTCAGTTCACTGACGCAACGTCTTCCAGAGGACGGAAGCCATCGATCATGGCAAGGAAGACAGGCGGGTCGAAAGGCCCTGAAACAATTCCCTTGTAAGAGACGGTGACTGCTCCCAGTCGATACGGATGCGCCAACTTCAAAACGTGAGGAGTGGGAGTTGGCGCAACTTTCCTGAGAAAGATTGGGCCTGAGAAAGACTGGGCCTGAGAAAGATCGGGAAATTGCCGCAGAGCGTGCAAGGAACCTGATCTCAGCCCCAGAACTGATCCAGCCACAAATTGAGCTTGTCGAAACCGCGGCTGTTGACCGCGTAGATGCGTTTGGTCCCTTCGGTGGTGACGGAAACGAGATTGCTGTCGAGCAGCGCCTTGAGATGCTGTGACACGGCGGGCCGGCTGATCGGCAGGCCCTGCGCCAGTTCGTTGACCGTTTTCGGTGCGCGGCGCAATTCTTCCAGCAGGTAACGCCGGTTCGGATCCGCGATGGCTGCGAAGGGGTCCATGGTCGACATGGCCGAAAACTACGTCAAACGCCCAAGGGCGGCAAGTCAATTGTGCGCCGCAATGATGCGTTGTTTTAGTCGCGGCCTACTTTTGTTGTTGCGGAGGTAAAATATCGGAAATGTCGGGCATGTTCTCATCGGATTTCTTCTTCCAGTAGGCGGCTTGCTGTGGGTCCTTGAGGACCCCCTGCCCCTGTTCGTAGAGCATGCTTAGCCAAAGTGCGGAGAATGGTTCGCCTTGTTCCGCAGCGTTACGAAACAATTCGGCCGCCTTGGTGTAATCCTGAGGTACGCCGCGGCCTGCGAGATACATCCCCCCAAGCGCAAATTGCCCCTTGGCATTGCCCTGTTCCGCCAGCTTTTGGAACCAGAAGGCCGCCTGATTGTCGTCCTGCTTAACGCCTCGTCCGTAAGCGTAGAGAGTGCCGACCATACCCTGAGCGCTCACGTCCCCCTTTAGTGCTCTTTCATGATAGAGCTTGAAGGCGGTGGCATAATCCGACTTCTGATAGGCCGTGAAGGCTTCATCTGGATCGGCGAGGACGACCGTACGAACCGTGCAGAACGCAATGCTCAAAGTCAGTGCGAATATTATGCGCGCTAGTTTCATGTGATTTATCTGCCTCAGCCAGTCGTCGATCAGTCCTCTAGCTTTACTTTGGTACTGCGGTAAATATCAACTTCACGGTTGTATTCACATCGGTCTTTGGTTGTGGGGCAGGCAATGAGCAAAATCAGCACCTGTTGCCCCTTGTCAGCAAGTTCTAACGGATTTACTCACAAGCATCGAATGGGTGCGCCATCCCCTGATAAATGAACGCAAATATGGAAACCCGCATGACCGTGCCCGAAGATCGTTGCCGTCTCGTTCTCATCGTTCCCGATATCGCCGATATCGAAGAGCAGGCGAAGGTGGTGGCCGATGCGCTGAGGGGCGGGGATGTGGCGTCGGTCATCATTCCGCAATATGGTCTCGACGACAGCACCTTTCAGAAGCATGCGGAGAAGCTGGTGCCGGTGGTGCAGGCGGCAGGTGCAGCGGCACTGATCGCCGGAGACAGCCGCGTCGCGGGCCGCGCCAAGGCCGATGGGTTGCACGTTGCCGGCAATCTTGCCGACCTTACCGAGGCGGTCGAGAAATTCGTACCGAAGCTCATCGTCGGCGGCGGCAATGCTACGGACAGGCACAATGCACTGGAGATCGGCGAGCTGCGTCCCGACTACATCTTCTTCGGCAAGCTCGATGGCGACATCAAGCCGGAGGCACACCCGAAAAACCTGGCGCTCGGCGAATGGTGGGCATCGATGATCGAGATCCCCTGCATCATCATGGGGGGCACCGATCCGAAATCGGCGCTGGAGGTGGCTTTGACAGGCGCCGAATTTGTGGCGCTGCGCGGGGCCGTTTTCACCGATCCCTCGGCGGCTCCGTCCATCGTTGCGGAAGTGAATGCGATTCTGGACGAAAAAGCGCCACGGTTTGAAGATTGATAGCAATCCATGTCGCTCACGCCCCGATTCAGTCACCGGTTTTTTCTTGCTGCGCTCGCCGTTGGGCTGACCGCTTTGCCGCCGCTTGTGGCGGCGCAATCGAACAACAGCGATACATCGCTGCCGGGCATCACAACACAGCCGGACAAGGGCGGTCGGCCGACCGATAGCGGACAATCCGACGATGCCGCGCCGCCGGATGAGGCTGCAGCGCCTGATGATAGCGCGCCGACGCCAGGCGACAGTGTGGTGACGCGGCCGTTGGATGCTGCGGCCGGCACATTCAAGACGGAGAAGGTCGGGCCGGGCGCCGAGCCGAAGACGGATGATGCCATCAAGCCCTCTCAAGGTGTAGGCGTCTTCGACCGTATGGGCGCGAAGCTTCCTGATCTGCCGCCGGAAAAGCCCTTCACCGGCAAGGTCGACGAAGCCTATGGCGCCTTCCAGCGTGGCTATTACCTGACCGCGTTTCAGAAAGCCTTGCCGCGAGCGCAGCTCGGTGATCCTTCGGCGCAGACCTTGATTGCCGAATTGATGTCGCAAGGGCTGGGCGTCAAGCGCGACACCAAGGATGCTGCCTTCTGGTATGGCAAGGCAGCCGAGGGCGGCGATACGACTTCGATGTTCAAATACGCGTTGCTCCTGATGGAAGGACGTGACGTGCCGCGCGACGAGAAGAAGGCGGACGAATGGATGAAGAAGGCGGCCGATGCCGGCCAGGCATCCGCCGAATTCAACTGGGGGCAGAGCCTGACCGCAGACAATCCCGGTATCAAGGGCTTGCAGATGGCCCTCCCATATTATGAGAAAGCGGCGCAGCAGGGCATTGCCGATGCGCAATATGCCGTCTCTCAGCTCTATCTCAATCTGCCAGACTTGCCGCAGGAGAAGAAGGCGCAGGCGCGTGAATGGCTGTCACGTGCTGCCAATGCTGGCTTCGACACCGCCCAGCTCGATATGGGCATTTGGCTGATCAACGGTATCGGCGGCAAGCAGGATCTGGAGAACGGTTTCAACTGGATGCGGGTTGCCGCTTATCGCGGCAATGTCGTCGCGCAGAACAAGCTGGCGCATCTCTATATCAATGCACTCGGCACGAAGCAGGATCCGGTCGCCGCGGCGACCTGGTATGTCATCTCGCGCCGCGCCGGCCTCAGAGATCCGGAACTCGAGGATTTTTACCAGGGCATCGAGGACTATCAGCAGAAGGCCGCGATCGAAGCTGCGAACAAATTTCGCAGAGTGCAGTAACGCACCAAACGAATTTGTTAGAACAGAGCGTCGGCGAAAAGATCTTCGTCGTCAGCTTTGGCCGGTGCTGCGGCAGCCGGTGCCGCGCTGGCGTCCATGGCGATGATATCTCGATGGACGTCGCGCTCCTGCGCCATCGTGTAGGTCTTGAAGATGCGGGCGCTGAGCGGCGCGATGATGTCCTCCAAATCGCTCACATCGGCCATATCGCTGCCGGCCATGTCCTCAAGCGTATTGGCACAATTTGCCAGGGTCTCGCCGAGGTCGCGCTGGAAGTCGAGCTTGCCGATCGATAGCATGATCTTGTTTGCCACTTCGCGGCCATGCGCCGAGAGCGTTTCCAACTCGCCATCCATGATATTGGCGGCGGCGCGGATGGTGTCGACGGCCGAGATCAGCCTCTCGTCGAGTTGGTAGTCCGAGGCCTCCTGGCCGGAAGCGACGTGGCCGGCCGCCGTTTCGAGTGATGCGAGGCCGGAGACGATCGCGTCGGCGGATTCATCGAGTTTTGCCGCAAAGATACGCAGTTCGGCGGTGACGACGTTGATCGAGCGACCTTCCTCGCCCATGCGGCTGCAGCGCAGATTCGTGTTGAGCGCCATGTAGTGGATGTCGGTCTTGACCGCGCGGATGGTCTCGATGCGATGCAACAGGTTCGAGGCGGTGCCGAGCGTCGACTGGCTGATGCCGTCGGCCTGAACGCGGGCGGTTTCGACCTGTTTGACGATGGTGTGGGCGGCGGAAACGCTTTGTTCCAGCGCACGCAGCACATTGCCGTCGCTGTCGTTTTCGGGTTTCATGGCGTCGCGCAGCTTCAGGATTTCCTGAGTGTCGTGGCTGAAGCTGGCGATCGTCTTGACGACACTGCCCGACTCCCTCTGGAAATCCGCGACCATGTCGCGCATCTGCGCCGCCGTCAGGTGATGGATGATATTTTCAAGCCGTTGGCAGGCATCGGCATCGAGCTTGCTGCCTTCATTGCTTGCGAGAAATTCTTCGAGAAAGGCGAAGGCGCTTTGTACATGCTCGATGCGCTGGCGGGTGATATCACCGATCTGCAGAGCCGAAAGGGTGGTTGCGACCTTGCTTTGCACGCCGCGGGCAATGGCGCCCACCTCGGCGGCGATTACCGTGAGTTCCCTACGGTGGGCAGCGATGGTGCGGGCATCCTTTTCGAGCGCTGCGACCACTTGCGGAACGTTGCGATCATAGGCCTTCGCGGTGGTGGCGCCAAAGCTCATGGCGACCTTGAGGTCTCGTTCGAGGGCGCCGAGCTGCTGGGCGAAAGTGTTGACTTCATTGGTGCCGGAGTGAATGCGCTCCAGGATTTCCTCGGCAAAACCGGCAAATTCGGCAATGCCCGCGCCGGTGATCTTCACCGTGACGGCGAAGGTGCGCAGATAACGCATGGTCTCCTGCATATCGGTGACATGCGTGTGCAGCTTGGAGCCGGCCTCGGCGAGAACGGCGAAATTCTCCTGGCGCCTGGCTTCGAGGCCGGGTAGGTCGGACAGGCCGCTCACCGTCTGCAACAGATCGGCAGTGGTGTCGCTAGCGCCATCGCTGTCGAGCGCCTTGGTCAGCCGGTCAAGGGACGACAGGAGTTGGTTCAGGACCTCCATGACCGACAGGAGAACAGCGCCGCCGTCGAGAAAGCGTTTCTCAACCTCGGTGCGCGCCGCTTCCAGGGTGCGGCTGAGATCGATCGCCCGCGGGAGTCCCCGGGGGAGATCGATGCGGCGCGCCAGAGCTGTTCCATTTTTCATGTTGGTCCCTTTACTTGGAGAAAGGCTCGTTTGACTCAACTCTTAAATGTGGGATGGAAAATTCCGGTAAATTCTTCGGACTCGTAGACGTTGCATCCCGGACTTTCCCCAGCAGGGTTAAGATTCACTCACCGGAAAGCAAGTGTTTTGAGCTTTTCGATTTAACTACCTGAAATCCTGTTCATATTACTTATTATAAACTTTGAGTGGTCATTTATATCGGGTGAGAAATCACAGCCAAAGAAATGGAGAATTATACAACCTGTGTTTACTGCCTGTTAAGGCTGACATGAGATTCAATAGTTATTGCTCAAGTATTCATATGGTAGCGGAGCTGGATTTGAAATGTCTGATAAATATTCCGAATCTATTTCCCTGCCTGGTATCCTGAACATCAGGAACATTTCCGAAATTCATCAAAGTATGACTGTGAAGTTTCGGGACAGCAAAACGCTTGTCCTCGAAGTTGCCGACGATGCGGAAGTTGATTTGAGCTTCGTACAATTGGTCGAGTCAGCTCGGGTCGAGGCGAAGGCTTCCGGCAAAACACTTCGTCTTTCTTCTCCGGCCAGCGGTTCTGTTTTGAAAGTCTTGCAGAGGGGTGGGTTCGTCGACGCCTTTACGGCGGAGGACGCGCAATTCTGGCTTCATAAAGAGGTACATTCATGAGTGCGAAGATTTTGACTGTCGACGATTCCGCCAGCATCCGTCTGACGACCAAGGTGACGTTGACCAATGCCGGCTATGAGGTCACAGAGGCGGCGAACGGCGCCGAGGGCCTCGACAAGGCCAAGGCCGGACAATTCGATCTCATCGTAACTGACCTCAACATGCCCGTTATGGACGGGCTGACCATGATCGAGGAGCTGCGCAAGCTACCGGCTCATATGGGCGTTCCGATCATCTTCCTGACGACGGAATCCGATGCCGATCTCAAGGCGCGGGCCAAGGCCGCCGGTGCCACCGGCTGGCTGACCAAGCCTTTCGATCCGGAAAATCTCGTCAAGATCATCAGAAAGGTGCTGGGAAGATGAGCTCGACCGATCCAATTGCTGTCTTTCGTACCGAGGCTGCGGAATGCCTGGAGCAGATCGAGGCAGGTCTTTTGGATCTCACGCATCAGCTCGACGACAAGGCTTTGATCGACGCTGTGTTCCGCAGTCTTCATACGCTGAAGGGCTCGGGCTCCATGTTCGGATTCGATGCTCTCGCGGCCTTCACCCACCATTGCGAAACCGCCTTCGACCGCGTTCGCAAGGGCCAGGCGCCGGCAACGGCCGAGCTCGTCGCCGCCGTTCTCGATGCGCAGGACCATATGCGTGCTCTCGTGGACAATCCCAATGGCGATCACGGCGCCACCAGCCAGCGTCTTCTGGCGCAGTTGCAAGCGGCGGTCGGCGGCGATGTTGCAAAACCGGTTCAGGCGGTTGCCGCGGCTACGCCCGTTGTGATCGACAAGCGCAAGACCTGGCGCATTCGCTTCAGTCTTCCGCAGAACGCGATGATCAATGGCACCAATCCGCTGGGGTTGCTGGACGAGCTGCGTGATCTCGGCGAATGCCGCATCCTTGCCAACACCTCGGCCATTCCGCCGCTGAACGCGCTGGTGCCGACGGAACTGCATCTTTCCTGGGATGTGACCGTTACGACCGAGCAGCCGCGGTCAGCCATCGACGATGTTTTCATCTTCGTCATGGACGACATGCAGCTCGATGTCGAGGAAATCGATGGCAATGCAGTTTCTGCAAAACCGGATGAGCCCGCCGTCTCGGCAGTCCCGAAAGCGGTCGCACCCGTTGCGCCGGCAACCGCCGAGGTTGTACCGGTCAAACGGGAGGCGCCGGTGTCTGTTGCCGACCAACGGCAGGCAAAGGCTACGGAAAGCGTTCGCGTTCCGGCTGAGCGTCTGGATGAACTCATGGATCGCGTCGGCGAACTGGTCATCGCACAATCTCGCCTCAGCCAGTTGGCGGGTGCCAGCGCCGATATCGGGCTGAGGTCGGTGTCGGAAGAGATCGAGCGCCTGTCCGGCGAACTGCGCGATACGATGATGGTGCTGCGCATGGTTCCGGTCGCGAGCCTCTTCAATCGCTTCCGTCGCCTGGTGCATGATCTGGCGCGCGAGACCGGCAAGGTCATCGAGCTCGTCACCGAAGGCGAGACGACGGAAGTGGACAAGACCGTCATCGAGCGGCTTGCCGATCCGCTGGTGCATCTGGTGCGCAATTCCATCGACCATGGCCTGGAGCCGCCGGAAGAGCGTCTTGCCGCCGGCAAGGCCGAAGCCGGAACTGTTATATTGTCGGCCCGGCAATCGGGCGGCGAGGTCATCATCTCGATCAAGGATGACGGCCGGGGCATCAATCGCGAGCGCGTTCGCGCCAAGGCGGAATCGTCCGGGCTGATCCAGCCCGGCCAGCAGCTCAGCGATGCCGAGCTTCTGCAGCTCATCTTCGCCCCCGGTTTTTCGACGGCGGCGCAGATCACCAATCTTTCCGGCCGCGGCGTCGGTATGGATGTGGTCAAGAAGACGGTGGAAGCGCTGCGGGGCGCCATCGATATCGTCAGCCTGCCGGGGCAGGGGTCCAATGTATCGCTGCGCATTCCACTGACGCTCGCCATCATCGACGGTCTGCTCGTGCGCATCGGTAGCGGGCGTTATGTCATTCCGCTATCGGCGGTCGAAGAATGCCTGGAACTGTCATTGGAAGAGGACCTGCGCTCGCGAGGCCGCAGCTTCATCTCGCTGCGCGACAGCCTGGTGCCGTTCCTGCGGTTGCGGGACGTATTCCGCACCGGCACCAAGCCGGATGTGCATCAGAAGGTCGTCGTCATCTCGACCGGCACCGAGCGGGTGGGCCTGGTGGTCGACCAGATCATCGGCGACCATCAGACGGTGATCAAATCCATGTCGAAGCTGCACAATGATGTCGCGCATTTCTCCGGGGCCACGATCCTCGGAGACGGCAGCGTCGCTCTCATTCTCGATGTCGTGCATCTGGTCGCGGCCGGCCAGCAACAGGAGGCGCATCTGCGTGCAGCGGGATGAGCGAAACAGCCATGAAATCCGACAATCTCTGGAATGGCACTCATTGGAATGATGCCGGCGAGATCGAGGTTCTGACCTTCGATCTCAACGGTGAAACCTTCGCCCTGGAGGCGATCATGGTTCAGGAAATCCTGGACATTCTGCCGGAAACCGCCGTTCCCGGCAGCCAGCCCTTCGTGGGCAGCGTCATCAACTTTCGCGGCAAGGTGATCCCCCTTGCCGATCTTCGCCTCGCTTTCGGCATGGAAGCGGCGGAAGCGACTATCGATAGCCGTATCATCGTTATCGAACTTGACCTGCAGGATGAACCCACGCTCGTGGGTCTGCGGACCGACAAGGTGAATGAAGTCACCACACTTGCAAAAGCTTCCAGCGAAGCACCGCCTAGCGTGGGGATGCGTTGGCGTCCCGACTACATCAACTGCCTGGTCAAGCGCGGAGGGGAATTCATCATTCTCCCCAATCTGCAGGCGATTTTTTCCGCCCGGCAAAATAAGGCGCTTTCCGCCTGATCATCGCCGTGGCCGAATTTTCGAGGGAACGAAGACGATGCGTCTAACGATCAAAGCCAAGCTGGTGGGGGCGTTCGCCTTCATCATCCTCATGCTGATAGGCACGGCCGGCTACGGCATCATGAGCCTCAGCGCTTTCAACGACACCATCAGCAACGTGCTTGAAGGGCCTGCAGCGCGGCTGGAATTGACACAGCAGATCAACATCTCCCAGCTCCAGGTTATTCGCCAGCAGAAGAACCTTCTTGCTGCCCATAGCGACGACGAAACCAAGGCAGCGCTTGCTGCCGGCGACGTGGCACGCAAGCAGCTCGCCGACACCCTGGCCGCCATAGGCAAGATTGTGACGGATGAGAGCCGCGCGCATTGGGACGCCGTCGAAGCCATCGCCGCGAAGTTCATCCAGGCCGACGACCAGATTCGGCAACTGCTGAAGGCAGGCGATAAGGAAGGTGCCAACAACATCTCCGTTACCGACGCCCGCAAGGCCGCCAATGACATCGGCAACGCTCTCGACGATCTGCTCGCCGCAGAGAAGCAGAAAATGAAGGAAGCGGATGACGGCGCTGACGTACAATATAACGGCACCCGCCTGACGATGCTTGTTGCCGCCGGTTTGGCGCTGCTGATTGCCGCCGTGACCGCTTATTGGATCGCAAATACGATCAGCAAGGGTCTTGCCCGCGCCAACAGCGTGGTTCGGGAGGTTTCCGAGGGCGATCTGACGAAGACGGCTCAGATTACCAATCACGACGAAATCGGCGAATTGCTGGGCAACGTCAACGTCATGATCGAACGTCTGCGTGGTGTCGTCGCCGATGCGCTGGGTGCGGCCGACAACGTCTCCTCGGGCAGCCAGGAGCTTTCGGCAAGTTCGGAGCAGGTGTCGCAGGGCGCAACCGAACAGGCGGCTTCGGCTGAAGAAGCCTCGGCTTCGATGGAGCAGATGGCAGCCAATATCAAGCAGAATGCCGACAATGCCGCCCAGACGGAAAAGATCGCCCGGCAGTCCGCCAAGGACGCAGAAGCAAGCGGCGATGCGGTCACCCGCGCCGTCAGCGCCATGCGCACCATCGCCGAGAAGATCGGCATCGTGCAGGAGATCGCCCGCCAGACCGATTTGCTGGCGCTGAACGCGGCTGTCGAAGCGGCCCGTGCCGGCGAACATGGCAAGGGCTTTGCGGTCGTCGCCTCGGAAGTGCGCAAGCTTGCCGAACGCAGCCAATCGGCCGCTGCCGAGATCAGCTCGATGTCGAGCGATACCGTCAAGGCCGCAGCCGAAGCCGGCGAGATGCTTGGCCGCCTGGTGCCGGATATCCGCAAGACGGCCGAACTCGTCTCCGAGATCAGCGCCGCCTGCCGCGAGCAGGATATTGGTGCGGCCCAGATCAACGAGGCGATCCAGCAGCTTGACAAGGTGACGCAGCAAAATGCCGGCGCTTCGGAAGAAATGTCGGCCACTTCGGAAGAGCTGGCCGCTCAGGCCGAAGAGCTGCAGGCCTCCATCGCCTTCTTCAAGGTCGATGCCGCGGGCACCAAAGTCACCGCCAGAAAGCCGCCTGTCACGGCAGTTCACAAGATGGCCGCAACGCCGCTCGCCAACCGCCGTATCACGTCTGCTGCTCCTGCGCAGACCGTCGCTGCCCAGCAGGCTCGTGCCAAGGGTTTTGCCCTCGATCTTTCCATGGGCGGCCCGGATGCCGGCGACGCGGATTTCCGCGAAAGCGCCTGAGCGCTTCTCCGATGACTTCCGTCGGGACCTTTTGGTCCCGGCGTTCTGATATCCCCAACGTGTGTATGCGTTGGCGTCGTGGTTCTTGAGATGTCCGGTGACGGGGAGGTGAATGGATCGCTTTCCCCGGTTCGAAGGCTCTTTTTATCGGTACGACGCTGTCAAACGGTGACGCCGTTCCGCAATACCCATTTAGCCTCTTTATCTCGGGGATAGGACAATGCGCTTCTCCATCAAACTGAAATTAGGTCTCGCCTTTGGCACCATGACGCTGCTTTTGATCGGCATCGCGGCCTATAGCAGCATCAGCCTTGGTCACCTCAACGATGCCAGCAACGGAATGACGGCCGGTCCTGTCAAACAGTTGCAAACTGCGCTCGACGCCAATATCGCAGCCGTGGAAGCCATTCGGGCGCAGAAAGATGCGCTGATTGCCAATGGCGATGCCGAAACTGCCTTCTACAAGGAATCCAGCACTCATCTCGATACCATGTTCTCTCAAGCCCAGGACGGGCTTGCTATCGCCACCGCGGAAGGCAAACCCCTCTGGGAGAAACTGATATCGCTCGGCCAGACCTTCCGCCAGCGTTCCACCGATCTGGAGGCCCTCGAGGCCAAAGGCGATCACGCCGGCGCCGAGGCGCTTTCGGACGGTGAATTGACCGACCTCAGCAAACAGATGACCGGCGCGATCAACAGTCTCGTCGAGATCCAGAAAAAGATATTGGCGGCCACGGATGTGGCCGGCGACCGGCTTTATGAAGACACGCTGATGATCCTGGCTGGCGTTTCCGCTGTCGCCTTGATCATCGCATTGAGCGCCGCCTTCTGGATTACGCTCGGAATCAATCGCGGCCTGGCCAAGGTGTCCGACATCGCCAAGGCTGTGGCGATCGGCGACCTTGATCAGAAGGTCGAGGTCAAGACAAATGAC
The DNA here is from genome assembly GCF_029714285.1 of Rhizobium sp. CB3090. NCBI lineage: Bacteria > Pseudomonadati > Pseudomonadota > Alphaproteobacteria > Hyphomicrobiales > Rhizobiaceae > Rhizobium > Rhizobium sp. CB3090. The sequence goes on along the minus strand of NZ_CP121662.1, from coordinate 2,608,408 downwards.
GAGATCAAGGATCTGATCGATACCGTCAACGTCATGACCTCAAACCTGCGCGCCACCGCCGACGTGGCGGACCGCATCGCGATGGGCGATCTTTCCGTTGCCGTGAAGCCGCTCTCCGACAAGGATGTTCTCGGCCTGGCGATGCAGCGCATGGTCGCCAATCTGCGCGTCACATCCGATATCGCCACGAAGATTTCCGATGGTGACCTGACGGTCACGCCGAAGCCGCTTTCCGACAAGGATGTCCTTGGGCTGGCGCTGGAGCAGATGGTGGAACGTCTGCGTGGTGTCGTCGCCGATGCGCTGGGTGCGGCCGACAACGTCTCCTCGGGCAGCCAGGAGCTTTCGGCAAGTTCGGAGCAGGTGTCGCAGGGCGCAACCGAACAGGCGGCTTCGGCTGAAGAAGCCTCGGCTTCGATGGAGCAGATGGCAGCCAATATCAAGCAGAATGCCGACAATGCCGCCCAGACGGAAAAGATCGCCCGGCAGTCCGCCAAGGACGCAGAAGCAAGCGGCGATGCGGTCACCCGCGCCGTCAGCGCCATGCGCACCATCGCCGAGAAGATCGGCATCGTGCAGGAGATCGCCCGCCAGACCGATTTGCTGGCGCTGAACGCGGCTGTCGAAGCGGCCCGTGCCGGCGAACATGGCAAGGGCTTTGCGGTCGTCGCCTCGGAAGTGCGCAAGCTTGCCGAACGCAGCCAATCGGCCGCTGCCGAGATCAGCTCGATGTCGAGCGATACCGTCAAGGCCGCAGCCGAAGCCGGCGAGATGCTTGGCCGCCTGGTGCCGGATATCCGCAAGACGGCCGAACTCGTCTCCGAGATCAGCGCCGCCTGCCGCGAGCAGGATATTGGTGCGGCCCAGATCAACGAGGCGATCCAGCAGCTTGACAAGGTGACGCAGCAAAATGCCGGCGCTTCGGAAGAAATGTCGGCCACTTCGGAAGAGCTGGCCGCTCAGGCCGAAGAGCTGCAGGCCTCCATCGCCTTCTTCAAGGTCGATGCCGCGGGCACCAAAGTCACCGCCAGGAAGTCGCCCGCCAAGGCGGCTAGCCGGGCTCCTGCGGCGACCGTTCATCAGCAAAAGGCGGCGAAGCCGATCACGGTTCAGGCGCAGCAGGCACGTCTCAAGGGTTTTGCTCTCGATCTCTCCATGGGCGGCCCGGACGATGGCGACGACGAATTCAAGGAAAGTGCATGACCATGGCTACACCCGCTCTGGAAGCGCAATTCGTCACCTTCAGCCTCGGCGAGGAAGTCTTCGCCGTGCCTGTCGAAGTCGTCCGCGAAATCCTCGATTATGCCGAGGCCTTCAAGATTCCGAACGGGCCGGATTACCTGCTCGGCTTGCGCGATGTGCGCGGGCAGGGCGTGCCGACCATCGATCTCCGGCTGAAGCTCGGTCTCTCCAAGACTGTGCCGACTCCGCATACCCGCGTGTTGGTGCTGGATATTCCGATCGAGGCAAAGATACTGACGCTCGGCCTCGTCGCCGATCGCGTCTTCGAAGTCACGCCCTTCCGGCGTGACCAGATCGAGGCGGCGCCCGATATCGGCGTGCGCTGGCGTTCCGACTACATCGCCGGCGTCGTGCGGCGGGAGAATGGCTTCGTCGTCATCGTCGATCTCGCGCGCTTGCTGTCGCGGGAAGACACCGTCGCGCTCGATCCGCATCGCGCCGGTCATGCTGCATAGGAATTCGTCAGGGAGTGGATGGATGGGAACGGCCGTCGTTCAGGAAAGTCAAATCATCGGTGACCGCATCAGCAAGCGGAATTTCGAGAAGCTGGCGCGTTTCATCTATGATTACAGCGGCATCAAGATGCCGTCGACGAAACTGACGATGCTGGAGGGGCGGTTGCGGCGGCGCTTGCGCGCCACCAGCATTACGTCATTCGACGAGTATTGCGATTTCCTGTTCAATCATGGCGGCCTCGAACAGGAGTCGGTCTATCTCATCGATGCGGTGACGACCAACAAGACCGATTTCTTCCGCGAAGCCAAACACTTCGAATTCATGCAGACCGTGGCCTTGCCAATGCTGATGCGTGCCGGTCATCGCCGCCTGCGTGCGTGGAGTGCTGCCTGCTCGACTGGGGCTGAGCCCTATTCCATGGCGATGGTGTTGGAGGAATTCTCCGAAAGTGAAGGCGGCATCGATTACGCGATCCTCGCGACCGATCTCAGTACCGACGTGCTGCAATCGGCCAGAAGCGGCATCTACACCGACGATATGGTCTTGCCGGTTCCGGCCGAACTGAAGCGCAAATATGTCATGGCCGCTAAAGTGCCGGGCAGGCGGGAAGTGCGCATCACGCCCCGACTGCGCTCGAAGATCGGCTTTGGCCGGATGAACCTGATGGATGAGAAATATCAGGTGGGCGATGCCATGCACATCATCTTCTGCCGCAACGTTCTCATCTATTTCGACAAGCAGACGCAGGCTGGCGTTCTGTCGCGCCTCTGCGACTGTCTGGTGGTCGGCGGCTATATGTTCATCGGCCACTCGGAATCGATCACCGGCTTCGACCTGCCGCTGAAACAGGTTTCCAATACGGTCTTCCAGCGAATCTAGGGCAGGTCGTCATGCCGAAGAAAATCCGCGTGCTGATCATCGATGACTCCGCCAGCGTTCGTCAGACGCTTGCAACGCTTTTGGCTGACGACCCCGAGCTCGAGGTCATGGGGGTGGCGAACGATCCATTCATGGCCGCGCGCAGGATCCAGGAGGAGGTGCCCGATGTCATCACGCTGGATGTCGAGATGCCGCGAATGGACGGCATCACCTTCCTGCGCAAGCTGATGTCGCAGCGGCCGATCCCGGTCGTCATGTGCTCGTCTCTGACGGAGGCGGGTTCGGAGACGTTGCTGCAGGCGCTGGAGGCCGGCGCGGTGGATATCATCCTGAAGCCGCGGATCGGCGCCGCCGATTATTTGGCCGACGAGGCGATGCGCATCCGTGAGGTGGTCAGAAGTGCATCGCATGCCAGGATGCCGAATGTCCGGCGCGCCCAAGCACGTTCGGCATCCGCTTCGGGACCAGCCAAGAAGCTGACCGCCGACGCCATGCTGCCGCCGCCAACCGGCCGAGCCATGGCGAAGACGACCGAGATGGTGGTCTGCGTCGGCGCCTCGACAGGCGGCACCGAGGCGCTACGTGAGATGCTGGAGGCGCTGCCCGCCAATGCGCCAGGCATGGTCATCGTCCAGCATATGCCGGAGAAGTTCACCGCCGCCTTCGCCAAGCGGCTGAACAGCCTCTGTGAAGTCGAGGTCAAGGAAGCGGTCGATGGCGATCCGGTTCTGCGCGGCCATGTGCTGATCGCCCCCGGAGACAACCACATGATGCTGGAGCGACAGGGCGCGCGTTACCATGTGGCTGTCAAGACTGGGCCCTTGGTCTCTCGCCACCGGCCCTCGGTCGATGTGCTCTTCCGCTCGGCGGCGCGGGCGGCCGGATCGAACGCCATGGGTATCATCATGACAGGCATGGGCGACGACGGTGCACGAGGCATGTTCGAGATGAAACAAGCCGGCGCCTATACCGTTGCCCAGGACGAGGCCACTTCCGTCGTTTTCGGCATGCCGAAGGAGGCGATCGCCCGCGGCGGCGTCGATCGAGTGGTGCCGCTTGAGCAGATCGCCCGCGAGATTCTGATCGCGCAGCAGAAGTTTTAGAGAATCTTATCCGCCTACGCGTGTTGGCTCTATGTGCTTTTGACCGGGGCGAACGGTCTTGCGACGTCGGTCCGATGAGAAAACCAGGCCTTCCACCTCGCTCTACTTGAAATTTCCCCGATTTTGTGGTCTTGAGGCCGCCAATCTTTATTGCGCTGCCGATCCCGCCCCACCGGGGCCTGTCTTCAGGTCCGGTCAGTGCCTTCTATATTATCCAAGGAAGCCCGATGGCCCGTTCTGCTCTTCTCAATGTCATGGTTCAGGCTGCCCTCAAGGCAGGCAAGTCGCTCAGCCGCGATTTCGGCGAGGTGCAGAACCTGCAGGTTTCGGTGAAGGGACCGGGCGATTTCGTCAGCCAGGCCGATCTCAAGGCGCAGAAGATCATCCATGACGAGCTGCTGAAAGCGCGGCCGACCTATGGCTTCCTCGGCGAAGAGAGCGAGGAGATCAAGGGCACCGACGGCGCGCATCGCTGGATCGTCGATCCCCTCGACGGCACGACCAACTTCCTGCACGGCATTCCGATGTTCTCCATATCGATCGCGCTGGAGCGCAATGGCGAGATCGTCGGCGGCGTCGTCTTCAATCCGGCGACGGACGAGCTTTACACCGCCGAGCGTGGCGGTGGCGCCTTCCTCAACGACCGACGCCTGCGCGTCGCATCGCGCCGTGTGCTGTCGGATTGCGTCATCGGCTGCGGCGTTCCGCATCTTGGCCGCGGCAACCACGGCAAGTTCCTGGTCGAACTGCGCCATGTCATGGGCGAAGTCGCCGGCATTCGCCGCCTCGGTTCCGCAGCACTCGATCTCGCTTATGTCGCCGCCGGTCGCTTCGATGGATTCTGGGAAATGGGGTTGTCGCCCTGGGATATGGCGGCCGGTATCCTGCTGGTACGCGAAGCCGGCGGCTTCGTCCTGGATTTCGACGGCGGCAACGATATGCTCGGTAACGGCTCGATCATCTGCGGCAACGAGCACATTCAAAAGGCGCTGGCCGAAGTCGTCAAGCGGCCTATCCCGACGAAATAAGGATCGTCCTCCAGCAATTGCCTGCGGCAAAACAGGCTGTTGCCAACGGATTGTTTTGTGTTTTCCGTCTCTTCAATTCGGCACAATGTTGCTCTAGTCTCCGGGGCGGAGAATGCGGAGGCGAAGCGTGCGATGGAAAATGTAAATCTGGGGGATCTGGGGTCGACCGACAATGTGTCGGGCAATTATACCTACAAGCTCTCCAGCCCGATGGCCTTCTTTTGGACGATGATCCTTTTCCTGATCATCGTCGGTTTTATCGTAGCGATCCTGTTTCGCCAGGCTCAAGTTGCCTTCCTGCATAATCCCGGCCTGAATGGATTGATCCTTGGCGTGTTGGCCGTCGGCATTCTGTTGGTTTTCAATCATGTCCTGATGCTTAGGCCGGAAGTCCGCTGGTTCAACCATTTCCGTGCCGTCGGCAATGCTGCCGACAAGGTCGGCCGCAATCCGCGGCTTCTGGCGCCGATGAGGGCGCTGATCGGCAACCGTCGCGCCATGCAATTGTCGACGGCGACGCTGCGCTCGATCCTCGATTCCATTGCCACTCGCCTCGACGAGTCGCGCGACACGTCGCGCTATCTCATCGGCCTGCTCGTTTTCCTCGGGCTGCTCGGCACCTTCTGGGGTCTGATCGGCACGATCGGCTCGATCAACGATGTCATCCAGAACCTCGATGTCGGCTCCGGCGATACCGGCGATATTCTCGGCGCCCTGAAGACCGGCCTTTCCGGCCCGCTGGTCGGCATGGGCACAGCGTTCTCCTCCTCGCTGCTCGGCCTTTCCGGCTCGCTGATCCTCGGTTTTCTCGACCTTCAGGCCGGTCGCGCGCAGAACCGCTTCTATACCGAACTGGAAAACTGGCTTTCTTCCGTCACCGATGTCGGCTCGGATATCACTCCCGTCATCGAAGGCGCCAGCGGCGCATCCTCCGAGGATGTGCGGGTGCTTTCGGAATATCTGCGCAAGATCGCGGAAGAGGGCGGCGGCGGCCAGCGTTCGGTGACGGCGATGGCGAACCTCGCCGAAGGCATCCAGGGTCTGGTCAAGAACATGCGCAACGAACAGCAGATGCTGCGCGACTGGATCGAAGCGCAGCAGGAAGAGGCGAAGTCGATGCGCCGCACGCTCGACCGCCTCGCCGACCGCATCAGCCACACCGAGAAGACCGGGAGCAAGTAAATCATGGCGCTCGCGCGAAACAGTCGCCATAAGAGAACCGTCGACTATTGGCCGGGGTTCGTCGATGCGCTCTCCACGCTGCTGATGGCGATCATGTTCCTGCTGACGGTGTTTGTCGTCGGCCAATTCATCCTGAGCCGCGAAATTTCCGGCCGCGACGAGGTGCTGAACCGCCTCAACAGTCAGATCAACGAATTGACGCAGGCATTGGCGCTCGAAAAGAGCGGTAAGCAGGATCTGGAGGATTCCGTTGCCAATCTGCAGGCGTCGCTTTCGGCGGCAGAGGGTGAACGCTCGCGGCTGCAGACACTGCTCGACGCTGGTTCCGGCAACAGTCAGGCCGCGCAACAGCGAGTAGGCACGCTGACACAGCAGCTTGACGAGCAGAAGCAGGCAAGTGCCCGCGCGTTGAGCCAAGTCGATCTTCTCAACCAGCAAATTGCCGCGCTGCGCAGCCAGATCGCCGCTGTCGAGGCCGCTCTGCAATCGTCGGAGCAGAAGGATCAGACGTCGCAGGTGAAGATCGCTGATCTTGGACGCCGGCTGAATGTGGCGTTGGCGCAGCGCGTGCAGGAGCTTAACCGTTATCGTTCCGACTTCTTTGGGCGCTTGCGCGAAATCCTCTCCGACCGTGACAATATCCGCATCGTCGGCGACCGCTTTGTCTTCCAGTCGGAAGTGCTCTTCCCTTCGGGTGCGGCTGATCTCAATCCGGACGGCCAGGCAGAGATGGTCAAACTCGCCGCCGCGCTAATCGATCTTTCCAAGGAAATTCCCCCCGAGATCAACTGGGTGCTGCGTGTCGACGGCCATACCGACAATGTGCCGCTCTCAGGCAACGGCCGTTATCCCGACAACTGGGCGCTGTCGTCGGCTCGCGCCATCGCCGTCGTCAAGTTCCTGATCGCCCACGGCGTCCCTGCGGATCGGCTTGTTGCGGCCGGATTCGGCGAGTTCCAGCCGATCGCTCCGGGCGATACGCCGGAAGCCCGCGCCACCAACCGCCGCATCGAGTTGAAGCTGACGGAGAAATAATCGTCAGTTTCTGCCGGTCAGAAGAATATCGATGCGACCGCCGGCGAAACGGCTTCTGGCCCGTTCGATGCTGTGAGCACGACGGATGCCGATTTCGGCAGGCGAGAGCGCATTTTTCGAGCTTTCGTAATGGGTCAAACTAGAGCGCTTCCCTGACTGATTGAATCGAATTGCTTTTCAAATCACTTGCATTCTGATTCAACCTATCTGCCGATGGAGGTCGGCAGATATGTCGAAAGCCCTTTCCGTTGATCTTCGCATACGTGTGCTTGCCGCCGTCGATGGCGGAGCATCTCATAGGGAGGCAGCCGAGCGTTTTGGTGTGAGCGCAGCCAGCGTGAGCCGTTGGCGTAACCTGCAAATTCGGCATGGAAACGTTCGTCCCGGTCCGCTTGGTGGCGACCGCAGTTCCCATAAGATTGAAGCTCATGCCGATCTGATAATGGCTTGGCTTGCAGAGCACCGGGATGGGACGCTATTTGAGCTTCGTGACGCTCTTGCGGCCCAAGGCATCATCGCGAGCAAGTCGGCCCTGCACCGGTTTCTCGTTCGGCACAACCAGACGCGCAAAAAAAGACTGGCCATGCGGTAGAGCAGAGCCGTCCGGACATCCTGGAAAAGCGGCAAGCCTGGTTCGAGGACCAACTCGATCTCGACCCGGAGCGGCTTGTGTTCATCGACGAGACCTGGACGGCAACCAATATGGCCCGCACTCATGGACGATGCCGCAAGGGTGAGCGGTTGCGAATGGGGTTTCCGCATGGTCACCGCAAGACAACCACACTGGTTGCAGGCCTACGCAGCACGGGAATAGTGGCACCGCTTGTCATCGACGGGCCGATCAACGGTGAGTGGTTCGAAGCCTATGTCGCTCAGGTCCTGCTTCCAACCTTGAAGCCGGGTGATGTCGTCATTCTCGATAATCTATCCAGCCACAAACGACCGGCGGCGCGAGAGATGATCGAAGCGGCAGGTGCGACCATGATGTTCCTTCCGCCCTACAGCCCGGACTTCAATCCCATAGAAAAGGCCTTCTCCAAGCTGAAGGCACTCCTGCGAAAAGCTGCCGAGAGAACCGTAACCGGTCTATGGGATCGCATCGGCAAGCTGATTGGGCGGGTCGACCCACAAGAGGCCCGAAACTACTTCAACTCATGTGGATACGATCCAGCATGAATGGGAAACGCTCTAAACGGCCGGCGCGCAGAAGGCGGCCGACCGGAAGGCTGCATAGCAGCGCTCGATGCGAAGTCTTAGGCGGTGGCGGTGGTCTGGTCGTCGATCGTGGCACCGCCAACATGCGCCTTGATCGATTCAATGGCATGCAGGGCCGAAGCCTTTGCCTTGTAGCCTTCGGAGGCAAACATGGTTTCGCCGTTCGAGGCCTTGAACCGGAAGCGGAATTCGCCAGCCTTATCCTTGTAGACTTCAAATTTATACATGGTTCCCGTCTCCTAGAATCGCATCGGCGCGAGATGACGGCGAAAATCTAGCGCAACTTTAAAGCTATTTCCACCTGTTGTATTCGGCTTGGCTGATCCTTCGTCATTTGACGGCAAGCATGCGATCCTCGATGCCGGCGTCGAATTGCAGCCTTGCCAGCTTGGCGTAGATGCCGCCCTGATGGATTAGGCTCTGATGCGTGCCTTCTTCGACGATGCGTCCCTGATCGAGCACCAGGATGCGGTCGGCCTTCAGAACCGTCGCCAGGCGATGGGCAATGACGAGGGTGGTGCGTGTTTCCATCAGCCCATCGAGTGCCTTCTGCACCAGCGTCTCACTTTCGGCGTCGAGTGCCGAGGTCGCTTCGTCGAGCAACAGGATCGGCGCATTCTTCAGAATGGCACGGGCAATAGCGATGCGCTGGCGCTGGCCGCCGGAAAGGGTAATGCCGCGTTCGCCCACCTGGGTATCGTAACTCTTGTCCAGGCGCGAGATGAATTCATCCGCCTGGGCAGCGATCGCGGCGGAGCGGACCTCGTCGCGTGAGGCTCCAGGGCGGCCGAAGGCGATATTGTCGTGGATCGAGGCGGCGAAAATGGTCGTGTCCTGCGGCACGATCGCGATGCGGTCGCGCAGGGCATCGGGCAAGACGCGACGAGCGTCTATACCGTCGATGGCGACCCTACCCTGCTGCGGATCGTAGAAGCGCAGCAGCAGCGAAAAGACCGTGCTCTTTCCGGCGCCGGAGGGGCCGACGATCGCTACCGTCTCGCCCGGCTTGACGGAAAGCGACAGGCCATGCAGCGCCGATTTGCCCGGCCGCGACGGATAGGAGAAATGCACATCGGAGAATTCCACCCGACCCTGCGGTGGCTGGGGCAGGGGCAAAGGATCGGCGGGGACGGTGATCGGCGAGACTTCAGCCAGAAGCTCGCCCAGGCGATCGGCCGCGCCGGCGGCTTGCGACAGCTCGCCCCAGACTTCCGACAGCGAACCGAGCGACGAGCCGGCAATCACGGAGTAAAGGAGGAACTGACCAAGTGTTCCTGCCGACATCGTTCCGGCAAGCACATTCTGCGCGCCGACCCAAAGCACGGCGACGATGCTGCCGAAGACCATGGTGATGGCAAAGCCGGTTAGCAGCGAGCGGGATTTGATTGCGGCGCGGGCCGCCTGATAGGCATCCTCGACCGCTGCGCCGTAACGCTGCGCCGCCGCCGCCTCGCCGTTAAAGGCCTGAATGGTGCGGCTGGCAGCGATGGTTTCGTTCGCATAAGCGGACGCATTTGCGAGCGTATCCTGTGCGGCGCGTGAGCGCTTGCGCACGGAGCGGCCGAAACTGACGAGCGGCAGCACGATGATCGGGATGGCGATCAGCACGATGCTCGACAGCTTCGGGCTGGTGACGATCATCATGCCCACGGCGCCGAGACAGAGAATGAGATTTCGTAGCGCTACCGAAGCCGTTGCGCCGACGGCGGACTTGATCTGCGTCGTGTCGGCAGTCAGCCTCGAGACGATTTCGCCGGACTGATTGATATCGAAGAAGGAGGGGGACAGCCGCGTCACATGATCGAAGACTTCGCGGCGCATATCCGAGACGATGCGCTCGCCAATGGTGATGACAAAATAATAGCGCAGCGCGCTTGCGACCGCGAGGATAACGGCCATGACCATGATCGCGCCGAAATAGCTGTCGATGAGGCCGCGATCGGACTGATCGAAGCCATGGTCGATCATTCGGCGGACAGCGAGCGGCAGGGCGAGGGAGGTGACGGCGGCGACGGTCAAGGCGATCAGCGCGCCCAACACCATGCCGCGATAGCGCCTGAGATAGGGTGTCAGGCGCTTGAGCGGCCGAATGGATCTGCGTTTTTTGTCGTCTGCCTGGCCCGTCTCTGACAAGTCGTCTCCAATCCCCATATCAGCAAGGGACTTCGCTCTTTCGCCCTTGTTATCCTTGCTGCCTTCATGTATAGGCACGCCATCTTAATTGGAAGCCGTGGCCTCAATCGGACTGCGGCTTCATTTATTCAATCGGTTCGGTTGCCGCAATGGCTTGCGACAAATGGACCCTGGCATGACAGGAAGATTGTTATGAAGGCCAACATCCATCCCGACTACCACACGATCAAGGTGGTCATGACCGACGGCACCGAATACGAAACCCGCTCGACCTGGGGTTCGGAAGGCGCTGTCATGAACCTCGAAATCGACAGCAAGTCTCATCCGGCTTGGACCGGCGGCAACCAACAGCTCGTTGACCGCGGCGGCCGTGTTTCGAAGTTCAACAAGCGCTTCGGCGGTCTCGGCATCTAATCGCTTCGCGATCTGGTATTTTGAAAAAGCCCGGTTTTGCCGGGCTTTTTGCGTTGTCTTAATACGATGCCTTCTGTCAAGCGGCGGTTCTTCAAGCCATCGCTGATATCTTCCGGCCGAATAAAATAAAACCGGCCGTGCAGAACACGACCGGTTTATTGGTCAGCCATAAGCTATCGAATTCAGTGATTTCCAAATGCTGTCTGCAGCAGGGTGAGCTGCGCTTTGACGCTGTTCTGGTTGTCCGGAACGATCGGGGTTTCCGTCGGGCGATAGATTTCGCGGTCGAGCAACGCGACGCGGTTCTGAAGGCGCAACGAGCGCTCGACGAGGTCACGGAAGGCTTCCGGGAGGTCGTTCCAGCCGGGTGCGTTGCGGTCGACGTTGAAGCCGTCGAGGCGAACCTTGTTCTTTTCGGTCAGCACCTGATCGCGCGACATTTCGCCGTTGTTGACGGCGCGCTGCAGCAGTAGCCACGAGGCCATCTGCATCAGGCGGGTGGTCAGTCGCATGGATTCAGCGGCATAGAGCACGGAGGCCATGCGCGGCAGAACCTTGGAAGCGGCACGGCCCTGGCCATCGAGGTAAGCCGCGGTTTCCTCAACCAGCGACATGCCCTCCGAATAGAGCGTCCTGAACTGCGCCGATGAAGCTGCATGGCCAGCAAAGCTGATGGTATTCAAACCAAGTTCCGACATCGAAGTAATCCCTGCCTCACGCAACACTTTTGTTCAGGAAAATCCGCTCAAGTTCAGAAGAACTCTCGGGTCCGCTCTTATGGCTTCAAGATGGTGGTTTTAACTGAAATTCGCAAGGCGATTCTTAAGAAAGGGTTAATCTCCACAGTTTCGTCGGGCGCCTTGCGCCGAGGCGAAAAAGAAGAGCCGCAAATGCGGCTCTCAAGGTAAAACAGGGAGAAAAATCAGACCAATTCGCCAAGTGGAGGAACTGTCTGAGTCCAGAGCAAATCTGGATGGTCATAGTAATATGTCGTAAAGCTTAATATTCCGTTGAGCCTGTCTCGATCTGTACTTCAATCGCACAATTCGCTGATGTTTGGCTTACGAGCGGAACAGGTTTTCGGCGGCTTGACGACCGGATTCCTTGCTGGCGATCTCCGCTTCCAGCCGCGCTATCTCCTCTTGCATCAGCGCGACGCGCGCCTTGAGTTCGTCGACGGAGAGCAGCGACAAATCGCTGCCGATTTCGTGGGCAGACGGCTTCTTTGGGCGGTCATCATCGAAAATGCTCATCTGTCTCCTCCTTCTTGTCTTCGGTTTGTCTCACCCCCGGCGGCTCATGTGCCGTAGTTTACCGTCATATCTTCTTTTTTCGAAGTCTCGCTGCGGGCCAGTGACATGCTTTCTGGCGTGATCATCTGCGCATTCGCCGAAGGCATCGTGGTGTAGGCGTCGCGGTCGCTGGCGGGCTTTGCGGCGCGCATGCGGCTGCGGAAAATCGCGTAGGTCGTGATCAGCACATGGGCGACAGCGGTGACGAAGAACAGCGCGTAGGGGCCGATGGCCGACATGACGGGACCGCCGACCGTCGGGCCGATGATCGTGCCGATGCCGTAAAGCAGCAACAGGCCGCCGGAGACTTTGACGAAATCCTCGGGGGCGGCGAAGTCGTTGGCATGGGCGACAGTGATCGGATAGAGCGTGTTGGCGACGGCGCCATAGATGACCACCATCCCGATCAGGAAATAAGGACCGGCCGGCTGCAACAGGAAGAGCAGGAGCCCGTCGATGGCGGCGATGGCGGCCATGCCGGCCAGCACGTAGCGGCGGTCGATGCGGTCGGAAAGGCGGCCGGCCGGAAACTGCATCACGGCGCCGGCAAAGATGGTCGAGCTCATCATCAGTGCGATATTGCCGTCCGAGAGGCCGGCATTGGCGCCGAAGACGGCGCCGAGCGTGCCATAGGCGCCGTTGGCGATACCGACCAGCAGGATGCCGATGGAGGCGACCGGCGAATTGCGATAGAGCGCCTTCAGATCCAGGCTGACGGCTTTTAGCGGCTGCGGCGAAGCGGCGGTCGAGAGCGTCGTCGGCAGCATGGCGATGCAATAGCAGATGCCGCAGAACATGAAGAGGATCGGCGTGTGAATATCCTCGAAGGGGATCATCATCTGGCCGGCAACGGCGCCGATCAATGTGATGCCGATATAAAGCGAGAAGATCGCGCCGCGGCTTTCATTGGTGGCGCGCTCGTTGAGCCAGCTTTCGATGATCATCGAGGTACCGGCGGTGCAGAACCCGGTGACGGCGCGCAGCAGCACCCACCAGGTAGCGTCGACGATGATGCCGGTCAGTAGCGCGATGATCGCAATGACGGCGATGAAGCCGGAAAAGGCACGGACATGACCGATGCGCCGGACCAGTTTCGGCGCCGTCAGGCAGCCGAGCACGAAGCCGGTCGCCCAGGTCGTGCCGAGCAGGCCGAGTGTCGTCGTGGCGTAACCCTCGGCTGTACCGCGCACCGGCAGAAGCAGGCTATGCAGGCCGTTGCCGGTGAATAGAAAGAGCGTACCGAAAAGCAGGGCAAGAACGGGTAAAATATTTCTTTTCATGTTCCCACTTTCATGCGGCTCCGCTTAAAGAACCGATAAGGCAGGACAAAGCCCTGCCAGTTTTCACTATTGATTGTGCCCCGGATTGCCGTTATCGGCGTTAAGAAACAGTCTGTTGGCGCGGAAAAATGTCCGTCCTATGACGAATAGAGCATGATCGTGAAAACTGCGCAGTGGTTTTCCAAAAAGCCATGCTCACTCTTGCGCAAACGGGGAAAAATACCGTGACAAAAGTGATCGCGGTGCTGCTGTTGCTGGCCATGGCGGTGCAAATCATCAAGCCGCTCGGGCTGCCCGGCCTCAAACGGCGTGCCGATTTCTGGAAGATCGCCGTGATTGCCTTCGCAATCTGGACGATCGCTCTGGTCATCAATGAGACATTTTAGCGCATGAGGCCCGAGGCGGGGCTTTGGACGCAGCCTAGAATGTGATTTCGCCGCGCATAACGCTGACGCAGTCGCCTGAGATAAAGACGTCGGTGACGGAGCCCGCGGATTTCCTGACACCGAGGTTGATCAGGCTGCGCCGGCCCATTTCCACGCCCTGTTCGATGGTGATCTGCATTTCTGTGTCGGCTTCAGGTAGCAGCGAGGCGAGATAGGCGCCAAGGGCGGCGGAGGCGCTGCCGGTTGCCGGATCTTCGAGAACGTTATCCAGCGGCGCGAACATGCGGGCACGGATGTGCTGGGGGTTCTCGGCCAAGCGCGTATAGAGGAACAGCGAAAAATCAGTCTTCTCGTCTTCATGGCGCGCGGCTGCTTCCGCGAAAGCGGCGGCGTTCGGGCGGGCCTTGCCGAGGGTTTCGAGACCGTCCACTTCGGCAAAGGCGAAGAGCAACCCGACGGAGGCGAATGTCGGAGCATGCGTCGTGTGACGGATGGATGCGGGATCGAGCTGAACACAGCGGGCGACAAGATCGCCGGCAATGGCGCTGCCCACTTGCAACGCGCCTGGCGCCCGAATCTTTGCGCCGCTGACCTCATTGCCATTGCGCAGCAATTGTACCTTCACCAGTCCGGCTTTCTCTTCGAAGAGCAGCCTGTCGCCGGGCGTCTTTCCGAAGATCTCCGTTTGCCGGCCGAGCACGAAAGCCGTGCCGACATTGGGATGGCCGGCAAAGGGGATTTCTTTTGTTGGAGTAAAGATGCGGACGCGCGCGGTATTGTCCGGATTCTCCGGAGGAAGAACGAAGGTCACTTCGGAGTAATTGAACTCCGTCGCGATCTTCTGCATCGCCTCGTCGCTCAAACCGCGCGCATCGGGGATGACGGCAAGCGGGTTGCCGGCGAAACATTCGGAGGTGAAGACATCGGCGGTGACATAGGCAACGGCGTTCATCGACTGCTCCCGCTCATTTGGAGAAAACGATCAGGATATAGCTGCTGGCCGTTTGCCGCCGGAAGCTAAAACTTGTGCGGGTGACAAGTTAGCGAGGGCGAGTTCGGGCGGGGACCGCAAATTTTAGCGGTGGGACGCTCTGGATAAAAAAGCCCCGATCGCATCGCGATCAGGGCTTTCATGCGTTCGAAATGACACCTTAAATCAGGCGGCCTTTTCGCTGTCCTTGGTCCAGCTCCCCTTGGCGGCGAGATAGTTCATCTCGGCGCGGTGGGCGAAGGCGCGCTGGCCAGCGGCGACGTTTTCCGGCTTGCCGCCCCAGGCTTTCAGCGAAGCGTCCTGCAGGGCGCGGCCGTAGGAGAAGGTGACGTGCCAGGGCAGATCATAGCCGTTGATGGCGGAGAGATGCGCGGTTGCTTCTTCCGGCGATTGTCCGCCGGAGAGGAAGGCGATGCCGGGGACGGCGGAGGGAACGGTTTCCTTCAGCACTCTGACGGTTGCCTCGGCGACTTGCTCGACCGATGCCTTGCGCGCCTTCTTGCCGTCGATGACCATGCTCGGCTTCAGGATCATGCCTTCGAGGTTGATGCGGGATTCGGCGAGCTCCTGAAAGACAATCCGCAGCGTCCAGCGGGTGACTTCCTCACTGCGGGCGAGATCGTGCGTGCCGGGTTCGCCATCCATCAGGACTTCCGGCTCGACGATTGGCACGATCTTCGCCTGCTGGCAGAGAGCGGCATAGCGGGCCAGCGCATGGGCATTGGCCCTGATCGAGCCGTAGGTCGGCAATGCGTCGGAAACGGCGATCACGCCGCGCCATTTGGCGAAGCGGGCGCCGGCGTCGTAATATTTCGCCAGCCGATCAGCGAGACCGTCAAGGCCTTCGGTGATGGTTTCGCCCGGGAAGCCGGCCATCGGCTTGGCGCCGGTATCGACCTTGATACCGGGAATGCTATCGGCGGCGCGGATGATGTCGACGAAAGGCGTGCCGTCGGCAGCCTTCTGGAAGAGGGTTTCCTCGTAGAGGATGACACCGGAGATGTACTTCTTCATCGCGTCGTCAGAGCGGAAGAGCATTTCGCGATAGTCGCGCCGGCTCTCTTCGGTGGAAGCAAGAGCGATCGTGTCGAGACGTTTCTTGATCGTGGCGGTGGATTCGTCAGCCGCCAGCAGGCCTTTGCCGCCGGCCACCATCTTTACGGCAATGTCTTCAAGTCGTTCGCTCATTTTCGTTCTCCAAGGCGATTTCAGTCAGCGACGGGTCATATAAGTCGGCGATAACAGAAGTGAATATAGAGGGAAATGGGCAGCTAAATTATTGAAACGATTGAAATGATTTCAACCGTTTGAAAGTTTGCATCATCAGTTTAGCATCCTGTGGAAAGCTGCGAAAGTCCGGGTCGCAGCTCTCCTGATCGTGTGAAATGCGGCTGTTTACTTTTCAGTATGGAGGACGGCGACGCCCGGAAGGACCTTGCCTTCCATCCATTCGAGGAAGGCGCCGCCTGCCGTCGAGACATAGGTGAAATCATCGGC
Organism: Rhizobium sp. CB3090; assembly: GCF_029714285.1. Taxonomy (NCBI): domain Bacteria; kingdom Pseudomonadati; phylum Pseudomonadota; class Alphaproteobacteria; order Hyphomicrobiales; family Rhizobiaceae; genus Rhizobium; species Rhizobium sp. CB3090. Next base: position 2,592,275 of record NZ_CP121662.1, on the reverse strand, counting down.
AACGCCGGCATGGTTCAGCGCGGAGACGGTATCGCCGCCGCCGGCAACCGAGGTCAGCTTGCCGGCCTTGGTGCATTCGGCGGCATATTTGGCGGCTGCCACCGTGGCAGCGTCGAAAGGCGCGATTTCGAAGGCACCGAGCGGGCCGTTCCAGACCAGCGTCGTTGCGCGTCCGATCCAGGCCTTGACGGCTTCGACCGATTTCGGGCCAACATCGAGAACCATGGCGTCGGCCGGAATGGCATCGATCGAAACGACTTCATTGTCCGCGCCTGCCTTGAACTCGCGGGCGACGACGCCGTCTTCCGGCAGCACGATAGCGCAGCCCGCCGTGGCGGCTTCGATCATGATCTGCTTGGCGGTATCGGCCAGATCATGCTCGCACAGCGACTTGCCGACATTGGTGCCGCGGGCGGCGAGGAAGGTGTTGGCCATGCCGCCGCCGATCACCAGCGCATCGACCTTCTTCACCAGGTTCATCAGCAGGTCGATCTTGGTCGAGACCTTGGCGCCGCCGACGATGGCGACGACCGGGCGGGCCGGATTGCCGAGGCCTTTTTCCAGTGCCTCCAGCTCGGCTTGCATGGTGCGGCCGGCGTAGGCGGGGAGGTGATGAGCAAGGCCCTCGGTCGAGGAATGGGCGCGGTGGGCAGCGGAAAAGGCGTCGTTGACGTAGATATCGCCATTGGCAGCCAGCTTTTCAGTAAAGGCGGTGTCGTTTTTCTCTTCTTCCTTATGGAAGCGGGTGTTTTCGAGCAGCAGAATATCGCCAGCGTTCATCTTGGCGATTGCCTCGGCTGCCGGTGCGCCGATGCAATCGGAGGCGAAGAGAACGGCGTGATCGAGCACTTCTTCGACCGCGGGAACGATCAGGGAAAGCGACAGATCCGGCGACGGGCCATCCTTCGGGCGGCCGAAATGGGCAAGCAGGATGACCTTGGCGCCCTTCTTGGACAATTCCAGAATGGTCGGCGCCACGCGCTCGATACGGGTCGCGTCGGTGACTTTGCCGTCCTTGACCGGCACGTTGAGATCGACGCGCACGAGCACGCGCTTGCCGGTGATATCGCTGAGATTGTCGAGGGTCTTGAAGGCTGCCATGGGGAGGATCCAATGCTGTTGGTACCGCGAAGTGCGCCGACCATACTACGGATGATGCGAGACGCAAGGCGTTCAGGCGTCGTTTTTGCCGGTATTGGAATCGGTTGAAACCACCTCTTCGGCGTGTTCGCGGCGCTTGCGCAGGAAGCCGCGAATACCGCTCAAGATATCATGGAGATTGATGAAAATCGGCAGGATCGACGGTGGTTCCAGCGCCTCCAATGACATGCCGACCGACTGGATGTGGTCGTTTTCATCGAGATCGCGGACGATGAGGATAATCTCGCCGAGACGGACACGATCGGCATAATCTGCCTTGCCGCCGAGGCGCTGACGCATCAGCTCGGCGATGGTCAGGCCCTTCTCCGCTTCGCTCAGAAGCCCTGGACCATAGGCTGCGTCGAGATCGGCGGCGGGGCGCAGCGGTGAGATCGAGAAGGCGCCGAAGAAATCGGCGTCATCCGGATCGACCGGCGCGCGGCTGGCAAACAGGCGGTCGAGAAGGCGCGAATAGCTGGGTGAGATGAAGAGATAGACGAGATCGTTTTCGCGCAGGCGGCCGGCATATTGATAGCGCATCGACTTGCCCTCCCGCACGACGAGCGACGGCATGGCCCAACGCGGTATGCGCTCGCCGCGCAGGACCGGACTATCCTTGACGACGCGATAGGATAGCAGCTCATGGTTGACCGTGCCCGGCAGGTCGACCTCGACCTTATCGACGGCACCCATGCGCGGCGGCACGATGAGGCCGAGCCGTCGGGCCATCGGCTTGATCGTCCAGCCTTGAACGAGAAGCGACACCAGCACGACGATGAAGGCGACATTGAAATAGGTATGGCTATCTTCGAGATTGCCGAGGATCGGCATGATGGCGAGCAGGATGGAGACGGCGCCGCGAAGGCCGACCCAGGCGACAAACCCCGTCTCTCGTTGCGTGTAGTCGAAAGGCAGCAGGCATAGCCAGACGGCAACCGGCCGGGCGATGAAAATCAGGAACAGCGCCAGCGCCACGGCGGGGATAGCGATCGCTGGGAATTGCGATGGCGTGGCGAGCAGCCCGAGGACCAGGAACATGATGATTTGCGCTAGCCAAGTCAGGCCGTCCTGGAAGCGTTTGATGCTTGCCGAAGCCGGCATCTTGCGGTTGCCGGCGTAAATGCCGGCCACATAGACGGCGAGAAAACCGCTGCCGCCGACGGCGCCGGTAAAGGAGAAGACGAGAAGGGCAAGCGCCAGTACGAAAATCGGCGTCAAGCCGCGATCGGTCTCCAGATGGCTGACGATCAGCACGATCATCATGCCGCCGAGCAGGCCGAGAATGACGCCGAGACCCATCTGCTGGAGGAAGGTGGCGAGCATGGCGAGATTGAGGCCGTTATAGCCTTCGCCGCTCGCCAGCAGTTCGACCAATGCCAGCGTCAGGAAGATCGCCATCGGATCATTGGTGCCGGATTCGACTTCCAACGTCGAACGCACCTTGTCGCGGATGTTGATGCCGCCGATGCGCAGCAGGAAGAAAACGGCCGCTGCATCCGTCGACGCAACGATCGAGCCAAGGAGCAGACCTTGCAGCCAGGTAAAGCCGAGGAGCCAGGTAGCGGCGAGGCCGAAGAGTGTCGCTGTCACGAGAACGCCTGCAGACGCAATGGTCAGGGCGGGTGCGGCCGCCAATTTAAATGCCTGAATCGGCGTGCCGTAGCCGGAATCGAAGAGAATGATGGCGAGGGCCAGCGAGCCGAGAATATAGGCAAGGTAGTTGTTGCTGAATTCGATGCCGAGTCCGTCCGTGCCGGCCATCAGGCCGATCATCAGAAAAAGCAGCAGCAAGGGTGCGCCGAAACGGAAGGCAAGCAGGCTCGAAAAGGCCGCCAATAGAATCAGGACCGTGCTTACCAGCACGACGACGTAAAATGCCTCCACCCCTTCTTCCCCTTTCCCGCGCACCCTTGCCCGGGTCGAGCCCCGGAACATTCGCAATTCTCCCCACTCACTATGCCGCCGCGGCTTAAAATTAGTACATGCAAATATTATTCGGAAAAGGCTGGATCGATGCCGGTTCCGACGATTGCGACTTCATGGTGTAATGCGTTTCACCAGAACAGCGAAACGGTCCGGAACGTCTTGGGAGAATTCCTGGAAAAAATTTATTTGTAAATCTGGACCATAGCAGGGCAGGGAGAGGGAAGATTCAGGCGGATCGGAGGAATAATTCGGATCTGGCTCTTGTCCGCACGGTCTGCGGCCATATCAAACATCCACACGCTTGAAATAGATCGGATAGTCGATCACCAGGCCATCGGCATCGACGGGTAGGTCGACGGTAAAAGCCCTGTCTTCCGCAGCATAGCGATAGAGTTTCTCCGGCGTGATGCAGGTGTAGCGCTGGCCATCGCGCACGGGCACGAAGCTGTCGAACGGAATATAGAGCATGGAGAGCTTTGCCGTTCCGGCCGCCGGCGTCAGTTCAAGTCGGCGGATCGGCAGGCTGTTGGTGAAGGGCGAGCCGAAGAGGTCGATATCGATGCAGCCATCGAATTGCGGCAGGGCAAGGCCGTCTTCGGTACGCCAATGTCCCTTGCCGTCAGAAAGCAAGGCAAGGCGCCGACCATCTGTGGTTTCGATCGAAAAGGAGAGAACGGCTCAGTCGGCTGCGCAATCGATGCGGTAGAAGACGCCATAGGGCGAGCCGCCGCGGCCGCCGATAATGGTGCCGCAGGCGCGAATGGCTGCGCCGGCGGCCGTGTCGATGGGAGCGATCGTCAGATGCTCCAGCCCGTCTCCTTCCATGGGACGCCAGCGAACTGTCGTCGGAGGGAGAGGGCGGAAGGCCACGATCAGATCAGCTTGATCAGATCAGCTTGGCAAACGCGACGGCCGTGTCGGACATGCGGCTGGAGAAGCCCCATTCGTTGTCGTACCAGGACAGGACGCGCACGAAATTGCCTTCCATGACCTTGGTCTGGTCGGTCGCGAAGATCGACGAGTGGCTGTCATGGTTGAAGTCGCGGGAAACCAGCGGCTCGTCGGTGTAGCCGAGGATGCCCTTCAGCGTGCCGTTTGATGCCGCCTTGATGGCTTCGTTGATTTCGCCCACCGTCGTTGCCTTCTTGGACACGAACTTGAAGTCGACAACCGAGACATTCGGGGTCGGAACGCGGATCGACGTGCCGTCGAGCTTGCCCTTCAGGTGCGGCAGAACGAGACCAACCGCCTTTGCGGCGCCCGTCGAGGTCGGGATCATGGACAGGGCTGCGGCGCGAGCGCGGTACAGGTCCTTGTGCATGGTGTCGAGCGTCGGCTGATCGCCGGTGTAGGAGTGGATGGTCGTCATGAAGCCGTGGTCGATGCCGACGGCGTCGTCGAGGACCTTGACCACCGGCACCAGGCAGTTCGTGGTGCAGGAGGCGTTGGAGATGACCATGTGCTCCCTGGTGAGCTGGTCGTGGTTGACGCCGAAAACGACGGTCAGATCGGCGCCGTCAGCAGGAGCCGAAACGATGACACGCTTGGCACCGGCCGTCAGGTGAGCGGCAGCCTTTTCGCGGGCAGTGAAGATGCCCGTGCATTCCATAGCGATGTCGACGCCAAGGTCCTTGTGCGGCAGCGTTGCCGGATCCTTGATAGCGGTGACCTTGATCGGCTTGCCGCCGCCAACGATGATCGTGTCGCCTTCGACCTTTACTTCGGCAGGGAACTTGCCGTGGATGGAATCGTAACGCAACAGATGGGCATTGGTCTCGACCGGGCCGAGGTCGTTGATGGCAACAACTTCGATGTCGGTGCGGCCGGATTCGACGATAGCGCGCAGAACGTTACGGCCGATGCGGCCGAAACCGTTGATGGCAACTTTTACAGTCATTGTGTGTTCACTCCCGTTCACTCAGAGTATTTCTATTGAAATGGAGAGCGCCTTTCGACGCCCTCAGGAAAGCTTTGCCTCGGCGGCGGCGACAACCGCTTCGGCGGTAATGCCGAAATGCTTATAAACGTCCTTGTAAGGCGCGGAAGCACCAAAGCTCTTCATGCCGATGAAGGTGCCTTCCGGGCCGATGAACGCGTCCCAGCCTTCGCGGACGGCGGCTTCGACGGCGATCTTGACCGGCGAGTTGCCGAGCACTTCATGGCGATAGGCGTCCGGCTGCTCGAAGAAGAGCTCCGTGCAGGGAACGGAAACAACGCGGGTGGAAATACCCTTGCCTTCCAGCGCCGTGCGGGCGGCGACGGCGATTTCGACTTCGGAACCCGAAGCGAAGATCGTAACTTTGGCATCGGCCTTGCCGGCGAGCGTATAGGCGCCCTGTTCGCAGAGGTTCTTCTCGCTGTATTCCGTACGCGCAGCGAGCAGGTTCTGGCGGGTCAGCGCAAGGCCGGACGGACGGTTCAGTGTCTTGACCGCGAGCTGCCAGCACTCTGCCGTCTCGGTGGCGTCAGCCGGACGGAACAGCAGGAAGTTCGGAATGGCGCGCAGGCCGGCGATCTGTTCGACAGGCTGGTGGGTCGGGCCATCTTCGCCGACGCCGATCGAGTCATGTGTCAGAACATGGATGACGCGAATGCCCATCAGCGCGGCGAGACGGAGCGGCGGACGGCAATAGTCCGTGAAGATCAGGAAGCCGCCGGAATAGGGGATTAAGCCACCGTGTAGCGCAATGCCATTCATGGCCGCGGCCATGCCGTGTTCGCGAATGCCCCAGTGGACATAACGGCCGGAGAAATCGGTCGGGGTGATCGACTTCATCTGGCTGGTCTTGGTGTTGTTCGACGGCGTCAGATCGGCGGAGCCGCCGAGCGTTTCCGGCAGGAAGCCATTGATGACTTCGAGCGCGTCTTCCGATGCCTTGCGGGTTGCGAGCGTCGGCTTGGTTTCGGCGAGCTTCTTCTTGTAGTCGCTGATGGCGGCATCGAAGCCAGCCGGCAGCTCGCCGGCAAAGCGACGGTTGAATTCAGCCTTTTTGCCAGGCTCCGCGACAGCGACGCGGCCTTCCCACTCGATGCGTGTTCCGACCGAGCGTTCGCCGACGGCGCGCCATTCGGAGAGGATGTCGTCCGGAATGACGAAAGCGTCATAGGGCCAGTTCAGTGCAACGCGGGTCGCTGCAATTTCCTCGGCGCCGAGCGGCGAGCCGTGAACCTTGTGAGTGCCCTGCTTGTTCGGAGCGCCGAAGCCGATGATCGTCTTGCAGGCGATCATCGTCGGGCGGTCGGACTGGTGAGCGGCCTCGATGGCAGCGGCGATGGCGGCCTGATCATGACCGTCGACTTCGATCGTGTTCCAGTGAACGGCCTTGAAGCGGGCGATCTGGTCGGTCGAATCCGAAAGCGAGACGGCGCCGTCGATGGTGATCGAGTTGTTGTCCCAGAAAAGGATGAGCTTGTTCAGCTTCAGGTGGCCGGCGAGCGCGATTGCTTCATGGCTGATACCTTCCATCAAGCAGCCGTCGCCGCACATGACATAGGTATAGTGATCCATCAAATCGGCGCCGAATTCTTCGCGCAGCTTGCGCTCGGCGATCGCCATGCCGACCGAGTTGGCAATGCCCTGGCCGAGCGGGCCGGTGGTGGTTTCGATACCGGTGGCATGACCATATTCCGGATGGCCGGCGGTCTTGGAGCCGAGCTGACGGAACTGCTTCAGGTCTTCGACCGACATGTCCGGGTAGCCGGTCAAGTACAGCAGCGAATAGAGCAGCATGGAACCATGGCCGGCCGAGAGCACGAAGCGGTCACGGTTCGGCCAGTGCGGATGTTTCGGGTCGAAGCGGAGATATTTGCTAAAGAGAACGGTGGCGACGTCCGCCATCCCCATCGGCAGACCGGGGTGACCGGAATTGGCCTTCTCGACAGCATCCATGGCAAGGAAACGGATTGCATTCGCCATCCGGTCGTGTTGTTCGCGAGAGATCATGGTTTTTCCGCAGGGTTCCGGGTTCGGGGGATGGCCACACGCTTGGGAGGCAGGGCCACCGGTTGAAAGGCGGCGGAAACGGAAAGTCCTTACGAGCTCCGTTTTCATCGCTGCCTCAGGCGGCTGAGACATAGCAGTTGGGGCGAGCAAGTCAATAAATCCGCGGCCTGATCAGGGGGTAGTGCGGCAATTTTTTGACATTTGCCCGTCGACTTGTACAAAAGACGACATGGGTAAGGCAAAGCCCGCCTAAGCCATAAAGGCGACCGTCATCCACAGATTAGGCCCCCTACCGCATGACGGCCTTTATTGACGTTCAGTTGCTGAGTTGAATATTGTTGGGAAATCAGTCGAGTGGCCGGATATTTTGATTCGGGCCTTGCGCGGGGAATCGAAAGGCATGACACCCTCAGGCAAAACGGTGGATGTGGCGCTCGCTCAGTTGCGCCAGGCGCTTTCGACTTTGGAGAGCGCCGTCGACGGGCGGTTCGAACGTGAACGCGCGCAAAGCGATGTCGAAGGCGAGGTTCGCCGGGTGCATGCGGATCGCTCTCGGCTCGCCCAGGAACTCGACCAGGCCGAGTTCCGGGCGAACCGCCTCGAAGAAGTCAATCGCGAAGTGTCGCGCCGGCTTGTAACGGCGATGGAAACCATAAGAGCCGTGCTCGACCGCTGATCCCTCGGGACGCAGCCGTCGCGATCAGCGGCAATGATCGGAAAGTCTGATGGCGCAGGTAACGGTAACGATCGACGGCAAGGCCTATCGCATGGCCTGCGAAGAAGGGCAGGAAGAGCATCTGACGGATCTCGCCACGCGTTTCGACCGATATGTCATGCATCTGAAGAGCCAGTTCGGCGAGATCGGCGATCTGCGCGTCACGGTCATGGCCGGCATCATGATCATGGACGAGGTGGCCGAATTGACGCGGCGTGTTTCGGGGCTCGAGGCCGAGCTCGAAAGCCTGCGCAGCAACCGTGATACCGTGCTGGCCGCCAATGCCCGCAGTGAAGAGACGCTTGCAACTGTCATCGACGAAGTGACGATGCGCATTCGCGGCATTACCGAAAAACTGACGGTTCGTCCGAGTGCCGAGCCTAACTGAGGCATTCTTTTATTTAGCGGGCTTTTATTTATCGGGACTGCGTCGCGGCACCCTCTGGTGCAAGGCGAGAATTCTCTTTATATAGGACATGCGGTCTGCGCTTCCCGACAGGAACCACAATCCCTGGGGCCATACTCGATCCAAAGGGAGCTGTCCCTGACCAGGCCCGTGGGCCTGGACACACGGCGCCCACCTACGTTTGTAGGCGCCCAGGATCGTAAACATCCATCGGTCGTCGTGGATCGCTCTTTCTTTCTCGGCTTTGAAATGAAAGGCAGCATCGCGGGATTCTTGTTGCCCCGCTGACGCCGCTCCTCCTCCCCTTAACGTTTCGCGCCGAGATAGGCGCCGCGCTCGAATTCCGAGCGGTTGGCCGCACTTCGCAGGCGCAACAGGTCCTTACGGGCGATGAGGCCGACAAGGACGCCGGTCCGCTCGTCGACGACGGGAACGCGGCCGGTATCGGCCTGGATCATGATATCGGCGACGCGGCCAACCGTGTCTTCAGGATGAGCGACCGGAATGGACGAATCCGAGATCAGATCATACAGAGTCTGGCCCGCGAGATCTGGTTGGCTCTGCCATCTCAAGGCATCAGCGCGCGAGATCATGCCGACCAGACGCCCGTCGGTCGCGACGACGGGATAAAAGCGATGGGCATCCGGCTGGTCCGCCAACTGCGTTAGCGCCTGCGCCACCTGCATCGTGGCTGGAAGCGTGTTCACCTTGGCAATCATGATGTCGGCAGCGCGGGTCAATTCGAACGGATCGATGCCGTATTCGCGGGTGATGTGCTGGCCGCGGCGCGCGATCTTTTCCGTCAGGATCGAGCGCTTCAACAGCAATACCGTGACCGCGTAAGCCGCGACGGTGGCGGCAAGCAGCGGCACGAGCGCATGCATGTCACCTGTCAATTCGATGGCGAAGAAGGTACCCGTCAGCGGCGCGCGCATTGTGCCGCCCATCATCGCGGCCATGCCGAGCAGCGCCCAGAAGCCGGGATCTCCGGGCAGAACGAGGCCGACAAGCCAACCGAGCGTGCCGCCGAGGATGAGAAGCGGTGCCAGCACGCCACCGGACGTTCCCGACGATAATGCGACCAGCCAGATACCGGCCTTGACTAAGAGAATAGCCACCACCGCCATGGCGGCGACGTGGTCGTTGAGCAGATCGGCGATGATGTCATAGCCGACGCCAAGAGCGCGCGGTTCGATCAGCCCGCCGAGACCGACGACGAGGCCGCCGAGTGCGGGCCACCACATCCAATGAATAGGCAGTTTCTCGAAGGCGTCTTCGATGCGGTAAAGCAGCGTGGTCAAGAGTCCGGATTGCAGGCCGGCCACGATGCCGATACCTGCCGCGAGCAGTATGCTCCACGCGCTTAGCTGCATGTCAAAATGGGCCGGGAAGAGCGGGCCGCTGCCGATCAGCAGGGGCCGCCAGGCGATGGAGACGCAGGATGCGATCACGACCGGAATGAAGCTGCGCGGCTTCCATTCGAACAGCAGCAATTCGACGGCCAGCATGACGGCGGCGATGGGCGAGCCGAAGATCGCGGTCATGCCGGCGGCGGCGCCTGCGACCAGCAATGTCTTGCGCTCCGCGGCGCTCAGGTGGAAGAACTGTGCGAACAGCGAGCCGATGGCGCCGCCGGTCATGATGATCGGGCCTTCCGCACCGAACGGGCCGCCGGTACCGATCGAGATGGCGGAAGAAAGCGGCTTGAGGACCGCCACCTTCGGCGACATGCGGCTGCCGCCGATCAGGATCGCCTCGATCGCTTCCGGAATGCCGTGGCCGCGGATCTTTTCCGAACCGTAACGTGCCATGAGGCCGATGACGACGCCGCCGATGACTGGTGCGGCAACCATCCAGGGGGAGCGGGCGATGGTGCCTAGCGACAGCGGTTCGACGCTGATCTTGAACAGCCAGACCGCGTTG